>JADGQZ010000447.1 GCA_017881345.1 Myxococcaceae bacterium
ACCAAGACCACCGACAGCAAGACCACCGTCAAGCAGAAGGACGACGGCACGGGCTCGGTGAAGGTGGAGAAGAAGTCGACGAATGATCCGTCAGGAGCTGCCAACTCCACGACCGACAAGAGCACCCACACAAAGGACGTCGACAAGAACTCCATGGGTGGCACCACCACCAAGGTGGAGAAGAAGTCGACGCACGACGCCCCCGGGATGAAGGACGATAAGTCCACCGACGCGAAGACGACCACCGAGACCGACGCGTCCGGCAAGGTGGTGAAGCAGGAGAAGACTGCCGCCCCCGCCACCGTCAAGTAGGTCGGGGCCGACGTTGCAGTAACATGCCGGGGCGGATGCCCTCCGCCCTGGCGTTCTGCACCGCGCTGCTCCTTGCCGCCGCTCCCGCCCCGCGCCCGCGCGTGGTGGTGGATCCAGGGCATGGCGGCGCGCAGGAGGGGGCGATCAGCCCCGACGGTCTGCTGGAGAAGACCGTCTCGCTCGACGTCGCTCGCCGGCTCAAGGCCGCGCTGGAGCACGAGGGCGTGGAGGTGCTCCTCACCCGCGAGCAGGATGTGCTCCTGGCGCTCGCCGACCGGGTGACCTTCGCCAACCAGGCCCGCCCGGACGTCTTCGTCTCGCTGCACCTGAACTCGATGCCCACCCGACGCCTCAGGGCCAAGCTGGAGGGTGTCCAGACCTTCTTCCTCTCGGCCAGCGCCTCGGGCGAGGACGCGCGGCGCGTGGCAGAGACCGAGAACGCCGACTCGGCGGGCGCCGCCGCGCCACTGCCGAGCGACACCCTGGCCTTCATCCTGGCCGACCTCCGGCGCAGCGAGGCCCACGCGGACAGCGCACGCCTCGCGTACGCTGTCCACTCGCGGCTGGTGCCCGCCTCGGGCGGGAGCGACCACGGGGTGCAGCAGGCGCCGTTCTACGTCCTGACGGGGGTGGACGCCCCTGCGGTGCTGGTGGAGTTCGGCTTCATCTCCCACCCGGAGGAGAGCCGGAAGCTGGCCCGTCCCGAGTACCGGGACCGGGTCGCCCAGGCGATCGCCGACGGGGTCCGGGCCTTCCTCGCGCAGACCGCCGTGCGCGATCGGCGACCGCCGGTGGCCTCCTCCACGCCGCCCTGATAGCCAGTGCCTCGCCCATGCGCTCCTTCGACCGAGGCCCGCTCGATCTCCGCCCGTTGACCATCACCCCCGGGGTATCCCGGCACGCCGAGGGGTCTGCCGAGGTCCGGCTGGGCCACACCTGGGTGCGCGTCACCTGCTCGGTGGAGGAGCGCGTGCCTCCGCACCTCCTGGGGAAGGGGAGCGGCTGGGTGACTGCCGAGTACGGGATGCTCCCCCGCAGCACCAACACCCGCACCGCCCGCGAGGCGGCGAAGGGGAAGCAGAGCGGCCGGACGCAGGAGATCCAGCGCCTCATCGGCCGGGCGCTCCGGGCCTCGGTGGAGCTCACCCAGCTCGGCGCCCGCACGTTCACCCTCGACTGCGACGTCATCGAGGCCGACGGTGGCACCCGCTGCGCGTCCATCACCGCGGCCTACGTGGCGCTCGCCCAGGCGACTCGCTCGCTGCAATCACGGAAGCTCCTCTCGACGCTGCCGAAGATGGTGCCGGTGGCCGCGGTCTCGGTGGGCATCGTCAAGGGCCTGGTCGTCACCGACCTCGACTACGAGGAGGACAGCGCGGCCGAGGTGGACATGAACGTCGTTGCCACGGCCGAGGGGAGGCTGGTCGAGGTCCAGGGCACGGCGGAGAAGGGGTCGTTCGCACGGGCCCAGCTGGATGCGCTCATGGACGCGGGACTCGCCGGCGTGGCCCGGCTGGTCGAGGCGCAACGCCGCGCTCTCGGGGGATGAGGCTCCTGGTCGCGACCCGGAACGCCGGGAAGCTCCGGGAGCTCCGCGGGCGGGTGGGGGGCCTGGAGGTGCTCTCGCTCGACGACGTGGCCCCCATGCCCGAGGTCGACGAGACCGAGGACACGCTGGAGGGCAACGCCAGGTTGAAGGCGCTGGCCGCCGCTCGGGCGTCCGGACTGTGGAGCCTGGCCGACGACTCGGGGCTCTTCGTTGACGCCCTCGGGGGTGCCCCCGGCGTCCACTCGGCCCGCTACGCTCCGGGCACCGACGCCGACCGCGTGCATGCGCTCCTCCGGGCCATGGAGCACGTCTCCGATGGAGCGCGTGGCGCGGCCTTCCGCTGCGTGCTGGCGCTCGCCACCCCCGACGGTGAGGTTCGCTTCGCGCGCGGGGAATGCCGCGGGGAGATCCTCCGGGCCGCCCGGGGAACGCAGGGCTTCGGCTACGACCCGGTCTTCCTCGTTCCCGCGCTCGGGCGAACGATGGCCGAGCTCACCCTCGAGGAGAAGGGACGCCTCTCGCACCGGGCCCGCGCCCTCGACGCCGTTGCGCCGCTCCTCGACGCGCTGAAGGCGTGACACCGTCCGGCTCGCTGGTGGGGCAAGGGCAGCGACGTCATCCCGCGGAACCTCGACTTCAGCTTGCTCAGCCGGACCGACGCGACGGCGTCCGGACTCTTCGTCTTCCTCGCCACGGCGTGCGAGTTCTGAGTAGCGTGCCGCGGAGCGAAAGGGGAGCTGTCATGAGCCACGCCGACCCGAGCTTCGCCACCGGGCAGCTGCTCCTGCGGCTCGCGCTCCCGCTTCTCACGGCGACGGCCTGTGCCACCTCCGCGCCGTCGCAGACGCCCCTGATGAAGTCGGGAGGGGTGTCGGTCAGCGGCGAGGCGATGCGCATCCGGATGCGCGCGCTCGCGCCGCCGATGATCGCCAGCGTCGAGTCCGGGGCCGATCAGATCCGCACCTCGAGCACCGACCCGTCGGTCCAGCGCCGGGCGCTGGTCTGGAAGCTCAACATCACCAACGCGCTCTACCGGCAGCTCTTCGCCGAGGAGCCCGCGGCCGGACTCATGGACTGCTGGGCGATGCTGATCCAGGGCGAGCAGTTCCTCTCCAGTCCCCAGGCGGAGCGCGAGCTCGGTCCAGTGCGGGAACAGGTCATGGCGCAGCTGGAGAAGATGGAGGTGCGGGTGGTGGAGACGGTCCGCTGGGCCGCACCGGGTCGCGATCCGGAGAAGCTCCGCGCCGAGCTGGTGCGCTGGGCCACGGCGCATCCCGTGGACGGCAACCTCGCAACGCGGCGGAGCCTCCTTGAGGACATCGCAGCCCGGACCGCGGGCCCGGAGCTCTCCGCCTTCGAATCGGTGGGGGTGGTGTCCGACAACCTGGAGGGGATCATCGCCCGGATGGACTTCCTCCCCACGATCCTGCCCAAGCAGTCCATCTGGGAGGCGGAGATCGCCTACCAGGACTTCGGCATGGTCCAGGTGAACCAGATGATGAAGCGGGCGGACATGGCGATGGATCGGGTGGACCGCATTCTCGAGTGGATGGGTGGCCCCAACCTGGACGGGTTCGCCGAGCGGCAGCGCACCGCGATGCTCGATGCGGTGGACCGGGAACGGGTCGCCCTGACCAGCCTCGTCGAGGCCGAGCAGAACAAGCTGGACCAGCTCGTCGCCCGGGAGCGGGCGACGGTGCTCGAGGAGGTGCGCAAGGAGCGCATCGCCGCGACGGCCGACGTGCGCCGGGCTGCCGCGGAGTCGATCGGCGAGGCGTCGCTCGCGGCCAAAGGTGTCATCGACCACCTCGTGCTCCGACTGGCGTTCCTCTTCGCTGGCTCCATCCTCCTCGCTGGCGGGGTGGCTTACCTCCTGCGGCGCCGGGCGGAGTCTTCGTTCGCCCACGAGGTCGCGATGACCTCGGGCGATCCAGTCGACGCTGGGCTCCGGAAGCCCTGAGGCCCCGGCGGCGACCGATGAACGTCGCTTGACGGCGCCCGAGACCGCGTGCTCTCTAGCCGGACCGACTCGGGGCGTAGCGCAGCCTGGTAGCGCACCTGCCTTGGGCGCAGGGGGTCGGAGGTTCAAATCCTCTCGCCCCGACTCGTTCGCATCCGGTGATTGCCGACCCGGCCCCCGCTCTCCGGCGGGAGGCCGGCACCGGCGCCCGCAATGGCTGCGCCGGCCCTGGCCGAGCCCGCAGTGTCTGCAGCGGATCGAGGCCCGCGCGCCCTTCGTTCCGGAGTGCAACGAGAACGCCAGCCTGGCGCGACCGATGCACGATCGCCCGCTGCGATGAGTCGCCTCGTCCGAGCGCTCGACCCGAACAACCTCCGGCCCGTGTTCGACGCGCTGGCGTCCGGCCAGGATACGTTGCGGGCCTTGCGCGAGGACGGGGAGTTCTTCCGGGTCCTGCGACGCGCCCTCGTCCCGCTCCCCACGGATCGCGAGCCCGTCCTCGACCCGGATCCGTTCCCGCCGTTCGAGCCGCTGGTGGTGCCCGCACTCCGGGGAAGCAAGGTTGCCGTGGTCATCTCGGGCGGAAGCGGCGCGACCAGCGCCACCGTCGGGGTGCAGCGCGCGTTCGAGGAGGCGGGGCTGGAGCCGGCGGCGCTCTCCGCAGCCTCCGGGGCGGTGCTCTTCACCGTGCTCTGGGCCTGCGGCATCGACTCGGCGGCCGTCGCGCGGTTCTGGCTCGGACTCCGTCGTGCCGACTACGTCGACGTGGACTGGGCCGCCCTGGCGCGATCCGCGGGGCACGCGATGGGCGGGTGGGGCGGGCTCCTGCGGGGTGAGGCGCTCGAGCGCTCCATGCGGACGCTGGTCGGAGACCGGCGGCTGGGCGAGACCCGGATCCAGTTCTCGATGCCGGTCTGGAACATCGACCGCAACCGGGTGGAGGTGCTCGGCACCCGAGCCACGCCGGACGTGCCCGTCGCGGTCGCGGCGCGGGTCGCGATCGCCATCCCCATCTTCGTCGAGCCGGTGCAGCTCGGCGCGAACGCGTACGGGGACGGGGGGATCGTCGACATCTTTCCGGTGCGGCCCGTGCTGGAGGTCGCCCCCGACCGGATCCTGGGACTCAACTGCTACCTCCCCGCGGGCTTCGAGGGAGAGGACGTCACCGGCTGGCGAGAGCGCTCGTTCGGCATTCTCCGCGCGAGCGGCCAGCTCCGCTGGTCGGGGATGGTGGCGCTCGCCCGGGAGCAGGCCCGGCTCGCGGGGGATCGACTCACCCTCCTGCAGCCGGTGTCGTACGAGGCGGTCCGGGGTGGGAAGTTCTACGAGACCTTCGTGGACCGGCGGCGCTGGCCGGGGTTCATGAACGCCGGGCGCGAGGCGGCCCGGGAGTTCTTCGACGGGCTGTCGACGCCCGCGGGCCCGCAGCGCCCGTCGGTGAACGCATCTCCAGTTGGGTTGTGAACGCGTCTGCTCGTGGGCTGACAGTGAGCGCCGGCTGCGTGCAAGTCTCCCGGCCGTTCCGTCCATGACGTCGTGCCGCGAGGGGCAAAACCCGGGTGGGGATGACGCGTGAGCTCCAGGACATGACCACCGACCTGGCCGCACTCGACTTCCTCGCCGGCGGCGGCGAGCTCGGCGCCGAGATGCGCCGGCGGGACTGGGCGGACACGCCGCTGGGCGACGCACGGCGCTGGCCGCAGAGCCTCCGTACCGCGATCAGCATCTGTCTCAACTCGCGGATGCCGGTGCTCCTCTGGTGGGGCCCGGAGCTGCTGATGCTCTACAACGACGCCTACGCGCAGATCATCGGTGGCAAGCACCCCAGGGCGCTCGGCCGGCCGGGTCGCGAGTGCTGGCCGGAGATCTGGCACGTCATCGGCCCGATGCTCGACGCCGTCCTGTCCCGCGGCGAGTCCACCTTCTCCGAGGATCTGATGCTCCCGCTGGAGCGCAAGGGCTTCCCCGAGGAGTGCTACTTCACGTTCTCCTACAGCCCGATCCGCGACGAGGCCGGTGGGGTCGGCGGAGTGTTCTGCTCGGTCGTGGAGACCACGGCCCAGCTGCTCGCCGCGCGCCGGACGCGGACGCTCCGCAAGCTCGCGGAGATTGCCTCGGTGGGCCGCACCGAGGCCAGCGCGCTCACGCTCGCCATGGACATCCTGCGCGAGAGCACCGCCGACGTGGCGTGGGCGATGTTCCAGCCGGCGGGCGAAGCGGCGCGCACGCAGCAGGTCTCGGTGGGGCTCGAGCCGGTGGAGGTCGACGCTCTCTCCGCCATCCTCGGCGAGTGCGTGGATCGCATCCGCGAGCGCCGGAGTCCCGAGGAGCTACCCTCGTCGGCGGCGGACGGGGCCGGCCCCCGCGGCTGGGTCGTTCCGATCGGCAAGAGCGGCTCCGGGCTGAGCGGGTATCTCGTGCTCGGACGCAGCCCGATGCTGGTCTTCGACGAGGCCTACCGGGCGTTCTTCGAGCTGGTCGCCGCCGCGCTCGCCTCATCGCTGGAGACGGCGCGGGCGTTCGAGGAGGAGAAGCGCCGGGCCGAGTCACTCGCCGAGCTGGACCGGGCGAAGACCACCTTCTTCAACAACATCAGCCACGAGTTCCGGACGCCTCTCACCCTCCTGCTCGGGCCGCTCGACGAGCTGCGGGCGTCGGCGTCCCTTCCCGACGGCACCGCCGAGCAGCTCGAGGTCATGCGCCGGAACGCGCTCCGGCTGCAGCGCTTGGTCAACGCGCTGCTCGAGTTCTCGCGGCTCGAGGCCGGACGGGCCAACGCCAGCTTTCGCCCCACGGACCTGGCGCGGCACACCCGCGACCTCGCCGGCAGCTTCCGGGCCGCGTTCGAACGAGCGGGCGTCGCGCTCGAGGTCGACGCGCCCGCTCTGGACGAGCCGGTGTTCGTCGACCGGGAGATGTGGGAACGCATCGTCCTGAACCTCCTCTCCAACGCGCTGAAGTTCACCTTCGAGGGGACGGTGACCGTGTCGCTGCGGACCGAGGCCGGCGAGGCGGTGCTCACCGTCCAGGACACCGGGACCGGCATCCCCGAGCACGAGCTGCCGCACGTCTTCGAGCGCTTCCGCCGCGTGGCGGGCGCCCGCGCACGCACCCAGGAGGGCTCGGGCATCGGGCTCGCGCTGGTCAGTGACCTGGTGAAGCTCCACGGCGGACGGATCGGCGCCCGGAGCCAGCCGGGTGAGGGGAGCGCGTTCGAGGTCCGTCTCCCGCTCGGCTCGGCGCACCTCGACCCTGGACGGATCGCGACCGATGGGAGCGAAGCCGAGCTTCGCCAGGCCGACGCCTATGTCCAGGAGGCGCTCCGCTGGATCCCGGGCGCCGAGTCCCCGGCCCCGCGGGCGGGCCGGAGCCTCGCCGAGCTGCCCCGGGTGCTGGTGGCCGACGACAACGCCGACATGCGCGACTACCTGGTCCGCCTGCTCGAGGGTCGCTACGAGGTGGAGGTCGTGGGCAATGGCACCCATGCCCTCGTGGCCGCCCGTCGCCGTCGGCCGGACCTGGTCCTGACCGACGTGATGATGCCCTTCCTCGACGGCTTCGGGCTGGTCTCGGCCATCCGCGCCGACTCCGAGCTCAAGGAGACCCCGGTCCTCATGCTCTCGGCCCGCGCCGGCGAGGAGGCCCGGAGCGAGGGACTCGAGGCCGGAGCCGACGATTACCTGGTCAAGCCGTTCTCTCCGCGGGAGCTGCTCGCGCGCATCGACGCGCACCTCGCGCGGCGGACCCTCCGGCGGCTGGAGCAGCAGCACGCGCGGCAGCTGGCCACGGTGTTCGAGAACGCGCCGGTGGCCATCGCGGTGCTCCGTGGCCCCGAGCTGGTCTACGAGTTCGCCAACCCCTCCTACCGTTCACTGATCGGAGGGCGGGACGTCGTCGGCAAGCCGCTGCTCACCGCCTTGCCCGAGCTCGAGGGTCAGGGAATCTTCGACCTCCTCCAGGGAGTCCTCAACGCGGGGAAGCCATCCATCCATCAGGCCCTCCGGGTATCCCTGCAGCGCAAGCCCGGCGGCGCGCTCGAGGAGACCTTCTTCAACCTGGTCTACGAGCCGCTCAAGGACGACGAGGGCGGGGTC
>JADGQZ010000448.1 GCA_017881345.1 Myxococcaceae bacterium
ACCAGAGCCTGGGACAGCTCCCGGCGCACTAGGCAGTTGTGTAGCGGCGGATCTCGCCCGGCGTCGTTCAGATCCCGATGCCATGCAGCCTGAGGAGAGGCGCGTCGGGGAGCGCTCCGGGGGCGAGCGTGACCGAGCAATCGAGCATCCAGTCCGCCTCGCCGTCCGGGGCGAGGATCTTCTGCCGGGCCTCCCAGTGTCCGGGAGCATCGGAGCGGACGATGGCGTTGCTCGGGCGGCGGGCGTCGGGAGTGAGGACGATGCGCTCGTGCGCCGCGAAGTAGGGCGCCGCCTCGGCGGCCAGTGACTCGGTGGTCCAGTCGTGGCCGGGCGCGAGGCAGCCCAGAGCGTCGTCCCAGGCCTTCTCGGCGATCGCCTTGAGCAGGCGGAGGAGCTCGGCCCGGATCCGCGCGGCGATCTCCCGCGGCGACGGACCGAGCGGGCCTCCGGTCGCCGCCGGCTGGACCGCTGCGTCCGGGTGCTGCAGGCGCTCCCACTCGTCGAGGAGGCTCGAGTCGGCCTCGCGGACGGTGCGGCGCAGGCTCTGGAGCGCCTCGTCGAGCGCCTCGTCCCGGTAGATCTCCGGCACCGTCTGCTGGAGCGTCTTGTACGCGTCGGTGAGGTAGCGAAGCAGGACGCCCTCGCTCCGCTGCAGCTCGTACTCGCGCACGTAGTCGTTGAAGGTGGCGAACCGCTCGAGCATGTCGCGGGCGATCGACTTGGGACGGATGTTCTCGTGGCCGACCCACGGATGCTTCAGGGCGAAGGCGTCGAAGGTTCCGTAGATGAAGTCGCGGTGGGGCTTCGGGTACTCGAGCTTGTCCAGCTCCTCCATCCGCTCGGCGTACTCGACCCCCTGCGCCTTCAGCTCGGCCAGGCGCTTCGTCTTCAGCGCGTCCAGCTGCTTGAGCAGGACGATGGTCGGGTCCTCGAGGATCGACTCGACGAGGGTGACGACGTCGAGGGCGTAGGTGGGCGACTCGCGCTCGAGCCGGGGCAGCGTGTCCAGGAGGTAGAGCGAGAGCGTGTGGTGGAGGGAGAAGTCACGCTGCAGCTCGGGCGAGATCTCCACCTCTGCAGAGCGGCCGTGGGGGTGCTTGAAGGTCGAGACCAGCCCGGCCGCCCGTAGGGTGCGGAACTGGACCGCGCTCTTCACGAGGAGCTGCTTCTTCCGCGTCTCGGTGACGTGCGCCCGGCGGATGATCCGGACGAGCCGCCCGTAGCCGCCACCCCGCTCACGCGCGTCGGCCTGGAGGAGGTTGAGCAGGAGCCCGTGGGTCACGTCAAACCGCGAGACCAGCGGCTCGGGCTGTCTCCCCACCAGCTTCTCGAACGTCAGCCGGTCCCAGCCGACGAATCCCTTGGGCGGCGGCTTGCGGACGACCTTCTTCCCCGCGGCGGCCTTCTGGCCGAGCTTGAGGTTCTCGATGACGTGCTCGGGAGCCTGCGCCACCACCCAGCCCTTGTCGTCGAAGCCCTTTCGCCCGGCACGTCCGGCGATCTGGTGGAAGTCGCGCGCGGTGAGCTGGGCGGTCTTCTCGCCGTCGTACTTGGAGAGCTGGGTGAAGAGGACGGTGCGGATCGGGATGTTCACCCCGACGCCGAGCGTGTCGGTCCCGCTGACCACCTTGAGCATCCCGCTCTGCGCCAGCTTCTCGCAGAGCAGCCGGTACTTGGGCAGCAGCCCTGCATGGTGCAGGCCGATGCCCTGGGTGAGGAGGCGGCGCATGTCCTTGCCGAAGGGCGAGTCGAAGCGTGCGTCGGTGAGCACGGTCCGGAGCGCCTCCTTCTCCTCGCGGGTGGTGACGTTCGCCGAGGTGAGCGCCTGGGCCTGCTCGGCGGCGGCGCGCTGGCTGAAGTTGACCAGGTACACCGGGGCCCGTCCGCCCTGGACCAGCTCCTCGAGCGTCTCGTGGAGCGGGGTCTCGCGGTACTCGTACTCGAGCGGGACGGGGCGGTCGCCGCTCCGGACCGACGCGACCTCCCGACCGGTGAGGTCCTTGATGCTCTGCTCGATGGCGCTGGTGTCCCCGAGCGTCGCCGACATGAGGAGGAAGGTGGCGTGGGGGAGGGTGAGGAGCGGGATCTGCCAGGCCACGCCGCGATCCCGGTCGCCGTAGTAGTGGAACTCGTCCATCACCACCGCGTCGACGCGCGGCTCGGCCTCGCGGAGCGCGAGGTTGGCCAGGACCTCGGCGGTGCAGCAGATGATGGGCGCGCCGCGGTTGATGCTCGCATCTCCGGTGAGCATCCCCACCCGCTCGGCTCCGAAGAGCTCGCAGAGCGCGAAGAACTTCTCGTTCGCCAGGGCCTTGATCGGCACCGTGTAGAACGAGGTCTTCCCCTCGGCGAGCGCCTTGAAGTGCAGCGCGACGGCGACCAGTGACTTGCCGGAGCCGGTCGGCGTGGCGAGCAGCACGTGCTTGCCGGACATCAGCTCGAGCAGCGCCTCCTCCTGGGCCGGGTAGAGCGTCAGGCCGGTGGTCTGCACCCAGGCGAGAAAGCGCTCCAGCAGGACGTCCGGGTCGGACGTTGGCTCGGAGGGGAGCAGATCGGCGAGGGCGGGCATCGGAGGGCGCACCCTAGCAGCGGGAGCGCTGGCGTCATCGGCGCGGCTGGGGCAGGGTGCCGTGGACCCTTGAGCACGCTCCGCTTCACCCTCGAGCACACCGACGGGCTGGCCCGGGCCGGGGTGCTCCACACGCGCCGCGGTGACGTGCCGACGCCGGTCTTCATGCCGGTGGCGACGCACGCCGCCTTCCGCCACGTGAGCGTGGACGAGGCAGGGGAAGCGGGGTCGCGCATCCTGCTCGGGAACACCTACCACCTGATGCTGCGGCCCGGCCGGGAGGTGTTCGAGCGGGTGGGTGGCATCCACCGCTTCATGGGGTGGGACGGGTGCGTGCTCACCGACTCGGGCGGCTACCAGATCTTCAGCCTCCCCGAGGACCGGGAGATCACCGAGCGCGGCGCGCAGTTCCGCAGCTTCCACGACAACAGCCGCCAGCTGCTGTCGCCCGAGAGCAGCATCGCCATGCAGCAGGCGCTCGGCTCGGACATCATGATGGTGCTCGACGTCGTGCACGACGCACGGGCGGAGCTCGAGCCGGCGCGCGAGGCGATGGAGCGGACCCACCGCTGGGCGGTCCGCAGCCTCGAGGCGGCGCAGGCGCACGACACCGGCCAGGCGCTGTTCGGCATCGTCCAGGGCGGCATCCACCCCGAGCTCCGGGACCGGAGCGTGGAGTTCCTCACCCGGCTCCCGTTCCACGGGTTCGCGATCGGCGGGCTCGCGGTCGGCGAGGAGAAGCCGCACCGGGACGCGATGACCGCGCGGGTGGCCGGACAGCTCCCCGCGGACCGTCCGCGCTACCTGATGGGGGTGGGGACGCCGCTCGACCTGGTGGAGGCGGTGGAGCGCGGGGTGGACATGTTCGACTGCATCATCCCCACCAAGATGGCGCAGCAGGGCTACGCGTACACCTTCCAGGGCCTCCTCCGCATCACCCGGATGGTGCACCGCTTCGAGGAGGTCCCGCTCGACGCCACCTGTGATTGCTTCTCTTGCACCAGGCACGGCCGGGCGTACGTGCACCATCTGATGCGGGGGAAGCACGCGCTCGGGAGCCGGCTCGTGTCCATCCACAACCTGCGGCACTACCAGGTGCTGATGGGGCGGATGCGAGAGGCCATCGTCGCCGGGCGCTTCACCGCGCTGGTGGAAGAGATGCGCGCGCTGTGGGCCTGAGCGACTTCGAGCCCGTGGTGCTGAAGAGCGGCGAGTCCTCCATCCGCGACCGGCGCTCCGGGGAGATCATGCACCCGGGCCTCGGGCCGCGGCGCGAGGCCGAGCTGCTCTACGTGGAGCAGACGCATCTGGCCGGGCGGCTGTCCTCGGGTGAGCCCGGGCCGGTGCGGGTGCTGGATGTCGGGCTCGGGGCGGCGACGAACGCCCTGGCGATCATCGACTGCGCGCGCCGGGTGCAGGGCAGGGCGCTCGAGCTGACGAGCCTCGAGCGGGATGACGGGCCGCTGCGCCTCGCGCTCTCGGACGCGGCGCGCTTCCCGACGCAGGGTGCCCACCGCGAGACCCTCGAGGCGCTGCTCGCGGGCCGGTCGATCCAGTCGCCGGGCCTGCGCTGGAGATGGGTGGAGGGCGATGCGCTCGACGCGCTCGGAGCTCTCGGCGCGCGGCAGGACGTCATCCTGTTCGATCCGTTCTCCCCGGAGGCGAACCCGGAGCTGTGGACCGTCGAGGCGCTGCGCCGTGTGCGCCAGGTCCTCGCGCCGGGCGGCGTGCTCTCGACCTACAGCGCCTCGACCCGTACGCGAGTGACTTTGCTCCTCGCCGGCTTCTGGGTGGGAGCAGGGGCCGCCGCGGCGGCCAAGAAGGAGACCACCGTGGCGAGCGACGGTCCGGCCGCGCTCGTCGCACCGCTCGGCGCGAGGTGGATCC
>JADGQZ010000449.1 GCA_017881345.1 Myxococcaceae bacterium
CCCTCCCGGCACTGACCGTTCCATTCTGGTCCTGGAGCAGCGCTTGGGAAACCTGTGCTGCGGCGTCGGAACTTCTCCGTTCGATCACGGATCAGCGTGGCCCTCCGGAGCGTGGGGAGTCGCGCATGCCGGGGGGACTCGGCGAAGGCGAACGATGCCCGGCCGTCCTGCGTCCCCCAGAGAGCCGACGGCACCCACTCCCGAGCGCGCCCATCCGGCAGGCGCCATCCGCCGCCGAGGCTTCAGGGCGCCCCACGACCGCACGATCCGCCGGCTCAGGCTTCAGGCGACGGCGCCGTTGGCGTGCCGCTCGACCAGACGGTACAGGTAGTCCGGGACCGCGGGCCGCCGGACGTGCTCCACCACCTTGTCGTCGGTGAGGCCATCCTCCTGCGCGTCGTGGAGCAGGAGCAGCTGCACGTCCAGGTCGGAGCGGGCGCGCAGCGCGTCCATCACCCGGGCACGCGGACGGCGCTGGAAGTCGAGCACCACGAAGAGCCGGGTGTCGGCAGGGAGCCGCCCGACGATGGCGAGCGCCTCGTGCGCGGTGGAGGCGAGGTGAAAGGGGACGTCGTCCCAGTCCAGGCGCTCCGCGAGCTCCTGGCGCGTCTCGGCGTCCTCGGACGCCACCAGCACCACGTCCTGCTTCACCGGCTCACCCCCGTTGCTGGGACCGAGAAACGCGGCCTGCGTCGTACCATGTGCTGCTCCACAGGCTCCACACCGAAAGGGCTCACCACGACCCGATGCGGGACGGTGCATCTCTGCGATTCATCGAGGTGGTCGCGCGGGACCCTCGGCGCGGCTCCGCCGGCAACGGAAACCGGGCGGCCACCGTACCGGACGGGACAGGTCAGGCGAACATCCGGGGCCTGCACGGGCTCCCCGAGGCGCTCCGCGAGCCGCTCAGAGCACGCCGCTGAGCGCGACACGGTGGAGACAGCTCGCGTCCTGCTCGGTGAGGCTCCACAGCGCCAGGGTCGTCATGCGGAACGTGGGCGAGGGCACGAGCGCCCGCGCTCCGGCGGCCACCTCGAGCTCGGCCTCGGGGGGCACCCGGCCGATCACCGCGTGGGGCGTGGCCTGGTACACGTCCGGCGCGAGCTTCAGGCCGTACTCCACCAGCCGGTCCTGCAGGATGAGCAGCGACGTCGCCATCTCGTCGTCCGGCGCGAGGTAGACGTAGCGGGTCTGCGGGAAGCGGCGCAGCGCCACGAACCGGCCAATGATGGGTCCGGTCTCCTCACCCACGGCGTCGAACACGCGGCGGACCTCCAGGACGTCCTGCGGCGGCAGCGGACCGACCGATCCGATCCCCACCGGGACCTTCTGGCTCGTCCGGCTCACGATGCGGCGAACGGAGAGCACCTCGCTGCGCACCGGCTCGGGAACCTCGATGACCACCCAGAGCTCGGGAACCCGGGCGGCACGGGGCGCCGAGGGGAGCGGACCCGGACCGGGGCGGTGGTCCTCGCCCATCAGCGGCTCCGGACCGGGCGAGGCCGGGGCGCTGGGCAGCCGCCGGGCGCGAACCGGCGGTGAACGCGAACCTCGGATGGGGGAACCGTGACGCCTCTCCTGGTCGAGCGAGGTAGCACGGGGGGGTGACGCCGCGGCCCGGCCCGCCGCTCAGTCGACGCGCTTCCAGAACAGGTCCCACGACTCACGCCGCTCGACGAATCCGGTGACGCGGCCGGCCGCATCGCGCTGGAAGATGCGTCGGGTCCGCGGTTCGCCGGGCACGAAGAACACGTCCGGCGACTCGAGGCGCAGCGGCTTGGGTGCGCGGCCGAGCTGTCCTCCGGTCAGACCGTCGGCCTCGCACCGGACGACATAGCCGAGGTCACCGAGCGCGTACCGTCCGCAGTACGCCCGGAGCTGCTCGGGCGTCGTGGGAACCGCGGGCGGATCGGTGCGCAGGGCGAGCACCTGGCTCGCGACGAGCTTCCAGGCCCCCTCGCGCTTCACCCAGGTCTCGGTGGTGCGATAGCGCGCATGGAGGCGGGCGCCGTGGAAGGTCTCGGTCTCGTCGGCGACGTACGTGGTGACCGCCGTGTCGCCGTGCACCGTCGCCTCGAACTCGGTGACCCGGAGCGCGCCGCTCACCCCCGGAGGGAGCGGGCGGATCCCGGCCACGGTCGTCCGCTTGTCGGAGACCGCCCCGCTCTCGTCGACCATCCGTGCCCGCCCGTCCAGTTCCTGGTCCCAGACCGTTCCGTCACCGCGAGTGACCGCGTCGAGCAGCCGCTCGGTCTTCGCGCGCAGGAGCGCCGGGACGTCCTCGGTGGGGACGGGGGCGGCGCCGAGGAGCAGCGCGACCGACGGCGCGACCAGGCACCGGACCGTGTGCGAGCGCCCGGGCTGCTCGGTGCGCCCGCTCACGCCGACGCTTGCTTCTGCACTGCAGCGGGCTCGGACACCGAGGCCGGCTCGATGGGCACCCGCACCTCGAAGGTCGTGCCCTGCCCCACCGCGCTCCGGACCGAGATCTTCCCGCCCAGCTTCTGGACCACAGCCTGGCAGACGCTCAGGCCGATGCCGGTCCCGATGCCCACCGGCTTGGTGGTGAAGAACGGCTCGAAGATACGCCCCTGGGCTTCCTCGGGGATGCCGCAGCCGGTGTCCGAGACGCTGAGCATCGACTCCTTGCCGTCGGTGCCGGTGAGCACCCGGATCTCGTTGTCCCGGGGATCCTTGTCCCCCAGGGCCTGCATCGCGTTCACCAGGAGGTTCATCACCACCTGGTGGAGCTTGCCGCGCGGCGCGCTCGCCACCGGGGCGGCACGGAGGTCCTTCACCACCCGGGCCCGGCTGGCCAGCTCGCGCTCGGTGAGGAGCAAGGTGGACGCGGCGATGTCGGCGAGGTCGACCGGCTCGAGCACCTGGTTCTCGTCCGCCCGGCTGAAGGTCTTCAGCTCCTGGACGATGGTGCGGACCCGCTGCCCGCCCTCGCTGGTCTCGCCGAGGAGCGCGTCGATGTCGTCCAGCGTCTGCTGGAACCCGATGCGCTCCTCCAGCGCGCGGCCCGACTCGGGCGAGGCGCGGTACGCGGCGATGACCTCCTTCACGTCGTCCACGTAGCTCTTGAGCGAGGTGAGGTTGCTGAGGATGAAGGCCAGCGGGTTGTTGATCTCGTGGGCCACCCCCGCGGCGATCTGCCCGATCGCGGCCAGCTTCTCGCTCTGGGCGAGCTGGGTGGCCATGCGCCGGTCACGCTCGGCGTCGGCGAGGCGGATCAGGTTCCGGACCCGGGCCACCAGGGCGCGGCGCTGGATGGGCTTGTGGAGGTACTCGTCGGCGCCGGCCTCGAGGCCCTGCAGCTCGCTGTCGGCGTCGTTGAACTCGGCGGTGAGGAACACCACCGGCATGCGCGCGCACGCCGGGTTCTGGCGGATGCGCCGGCAAACCTCGAACCCGTCCATGTGGGGCATGCGGATGTCGAGCAGGACGAGGTCGACCCCGCCCTGCTCCACCTGCTCCAGGGCCTCGGTGCCGCTGAATGCGCCGAGCACGCGGAATCCCTCGGCCTTCAGGTAGGCCTGGACGAGCCGGACGTTCGCCGGCTCATCGTCGACCACCAGGACTTGCGGCGGCGGCTGGTCCCGGTGTGGGCCCTCGTCGTAACGCCCCTTCAGCATTGAACAGAGGATCGCGTCCGGGAGCCCATACCGCAAGTGGTGGCCACAGCCCTCAGGCAGCGGTCAAGAGCCCCGACGTCGGCGCTTCGCCCACCTCGACCGACCCCGGTCCGGCCAGACAGAAATCCGACAGATCGGACGGCAAGTGCGAGCTGAAGTCCAGCGGCGCGCCGCTCGCCGGATGGGGGAAGGCGAGCCGCGCGGCGTGGAGGGCGTGACGCGGAAGCCGCAGCCGGGCCCAGGCCTCGGGCTCGAGGCAGCGCTTGCTGAAGCGGTCGAAGTACCCCGGGTCGGGGCCGTAGATCTTGTCGCCCACCAGGGGGAAGCCGGCCTCGCGGGCGTGGATGCGGATCTGGTGCTGGCGGCCGGTCTCGGGGAAGCAGCGGACGAGCGCGAACGGGGCCGCGCCGCGGGTGAAGCGCCGCTCGACCACGAAGCGGGTGCGCGCCGGCTTGCCCGTATGGCGGTCGATCCGCACCGCGATGCGCACCTCGGCGGTCCCCTCGGCGATGGGAGCGTCGACCGAGAACGCGTCCGGGGGAGCTCCCTCGACGATGGCCAGGTACTCCTTGTGGACGCGGCCCGACTGGAAGGCGCGCATCAGCGCCCGGGAGGCCTCGGCGCCACGGCCGCACACCAGCAGGCCGGAGGTCTCGCGGTCGAGCCGGTGGGCAGGGTCGGCCCGGAGCGAGGGCCCATGCTTGCGCTCGAGCAGCTTCACCAGCGTGTTGTGGTGGTAGCGCGCGGTGGGATGAATCGGCAGCCCCGCCGGCTTGTCCAGCACGAGGAGGGACGGGTCGAGGTGCAGCTCGACGATGTCCTCGGGCACCTCGGGCTCGGCCTGCGCCGGGCGCCGCAGGGTGAAGGTGAGGCCCGGATGAACGCGGGTGCTCGGCTTCAGCGGCCGGTCCGCGACCAGGCTCCGCGCGAGGATGCGCTGCACCCGGGTGCGCGAGAGCCGACGGATCTTCTCGCAGAGGTAGCGATCCAGCCGCCAGCCGGCGTAGTTCGGCTCGACCACGAAGGTCACGTCGACGAAGCCCGTGACGGCTGGAGCGGGGGCGGTGGACATCGCCAGGCCCTCCTCCTTAGCGGCAAGGCCGGCCGGCGACAATCAGCGCGGGACGCCGAGCTCGCTCCGGTACCGCCGGTAGCACCGCGCGCCGGCCCGGAGGCGGAGATACGCCCCCTCGGCCAGGAACGGGGCGCGATCCGGATCCTCTTCCACCAGCGGCGCGAGCACCTCGGTGTTCCAGCAGGCCGAGTGCTCGCGGTCGAGCGTGGCGTGGAGCGCGAAGTAGATTCGCTCCTTGCCGCCGACGCCGAGCCGCTTCAGGCCGCGGTCCACGCGCTCGGCCCGATCCGGCGCGGTCAGCTCCACCACGCCGAGCGCGCCCACCGCATGCCAGGCGTAGCGTCGGTTGGCGGCGAGTCCGAGCAGGAGATTGGACAGAGCCAGGGCCTCCCAGACGGCTCGCAGCCCGTCGCTCTCGACGTCCAGCGCCTCGCCGAGCCGGTCGAGCAGCCCGCCATGGGTCGCCTCGGGGTTTCCGCGGCCCATCTCGTCCCAGTAGTTCCGCGCCAGCTCCAGCTTGGAGCGCGGGGGCATCTTCAGCTGGGTGAGCGCGACCAGGTCGTCGAAGCCGGCCTCGCCGGCGAGCTCCTGGCGCATGAACCACCGCACCTCGTCGAGCGTGGCCCGCTCGGCGATCCAGTCGAACAGCGGATCGCCCTGGCCCGGCCCGCCATGCCTCAGGGCATCGAACCAGCGCACGAAATCGGCGGGGCGGCGTGGCACCTCGCGGACCAGGGCCGCGACGGCTGCGCGCTCGGCCTCGAGCCACTCACCCTCCAGGGTGCGCATCCGCAGGTCCTCCTCGAGATCCTCACGCCAGCGCCGGGTGGGGTGGTCGGGGCGGAGCCGGCGGCCGTTCCAGCGGGCGAGCGTCCGGTGGAGCCGCTCCAGGAAAAGGGCCGACTCGCCGGTGTCCGGCACCTCACGTGGCGTCCTGTCGTCCTGCGAGAACGAAATTTCCTTCATTCACTGAACCATGGCCATGCCGCGGGGCGACGGCACCTCCCTGGCAAGGTCCCTCCCCGCCCCGGGCCGTGTCGCGCGCCCGACCTGTTCCATGGCCTCCGGTCGCAATGCCGCCGAGAACCGTGCGCGCGGACCGGGGCGTGCCTTACCTCAAGCACCGTGGGGACCCTGGAGGCGCAATCGAACGGACGGAAGTCGGTGCTCCTCGTCGAGGACGACGCCGACGTCCGCGAGG
>JADGQZ010000450.1 GCA_017881345.1 Myxococcaceae bacterium
CGACGTGGAGCAGATGCTCCCCGACCTCGAGGCGCAGTTCGGTGGCAACCCGACCGGATCGATGGTGACCGTGAAGTGTTCGGCCTGGCACTCTGGGGACGGAGCGCTGCTGCTTGGGGACGCCGCACACGCGATCGTGCCGTTCTTCGGCCAGGGCATGAACTGCGGATTCGAGGACTGCGTGGTGCTGGACGGGCTCGAGGCCGAGGGGGCCCCGCGCGAGGAGATCTTCGGCCGGTTCGAGCAGCTGCGGCGCCCCAACACCGATGCCATCGCCGACATGGCGGTGGAGAACTTCGTGGAGATGCGGGCGAGCACCGCCGACCCGCGCTTTCTCCTGGAGAAGGCCATCGAGAAGCGTCTGCTGGCGGAGCTCCCGGCGGAGTTCGTCTCGCGTTACGCGCTGGTGACCTTCAGCCGCGCCCCCTACCGGGTGGCGTACGACGCCGGCCGCATCGCCTCGGGCATCGTCTCCGAGCTGGCCGAGGGGGTGAGCTCGGCGGCGGAGGTCGATCTCGGGCGGGCCCGCGAGCTGGTCGCGGCACGGCTCACACCTTTTCTTCGCGAGAGGCTCTGATGGACCTCGGGCTGCGTGACCGCCGGGCGCTGGTCCTCGGAGCCTCGTCCGGGCTCGGCCGGGCGGTCGCGGCGGCGCTGGTGGCGGAGGGCGCCCGGGTGGCGATCTGTGCCCGGAACAAGGCGCGGGTCGAGGCGGCGGCGCGCGAGCTCGGGGCGCACGTGGGCCTCGCGGTCGACCTGAGCGTGCCCGGGGCGGCGACCACGCTGGTCGAGACGGCGGTCCAGCGTCTCGGCGGTGGTCTGGACATCCTTGTCACCAACACCGGCGGGCCACCCAAGGGCCAGTTCCCGGACATCACCACCGGGATGTGGCACGAGGGATTCCAGTCCCTGTGGCTGAGCGCGGTGGACGCGATCCGTGCCGCCCTGCCCGGGATGCGCGAGCGGCGCTGGGGCCGGGTGCTGCTCATCACCTCGACCGCGGCGAAGGAGCCCATCCCGGGACTCACGGTGTCGAACGGGCTGCGCGCCGGGCTGCTCGGCCTGGTGAAGTCGATGGCACCCGAGGTCGCGGAGGACGGCGTGACGGTGAACGCGTTGCTCCCCGGCTACACCGCGACCGAACGCATCGCCGAGCTGGGCATCCCGGAGGAAACGCTGGCCGAGCACATCCCGGCGCGGCGGCTCGGGCGGCCGGAGGAGCTGGGGGCGATGGCGGCGTTCCTCGCCTCGGAGCAGGCCGGCTACGTGACGGGGCAGGCGATCGCGGTGGACGGCGGGTTCATCCGCGGGCTCTGACCGTCCGGACGGCTCCGGTCGCGGGTTCAAGGCAGCCGGGCGCGGGGGTGGGCCGATATCCTCGGCCCCCCCCGTCGAGGAAGGCGAACTCGCCTCCCGTCCCGCGCAGCGGAAGCCCGAGCGCGTCCCGGTAGAACGCGAGCGATCGCCGGAGATGGTCGTCGAGATCAGTCGACGATGAAGAGCGTCGCACCGCTCGCGGTCGCGGACCGGTGTCGCTCCGCGCCGTCCGCAACCTGGTAGCTCGTCCCCGCCGTCAGGGTGAACCGCCGCCCATCCTCGAGCTCGGTGTTCAGCTCGCCCGAGAGGCAGAGCAGGACGTGGCCCTTCGCGCACCAGTGGTCCGCGACGTAACCGGGCGAGTACTCCACCATCCGGACCCGGACCTCCCCGAACTGCCGCATCCTCCACACCGCGATGCCCGAGTCCCCGTGGTGCTCGGTCCGTTCGACCTTCGACCACTCCGTCGCCCCGAAGGGAATCCCGCTCAGTCGCATCGCCGCTCCCCGGAACCGGTCCAGCTGCCTCAGGGGGGACGATACCGCCAGACGAACGGCACGCCGCCGAAGCCCTGCCGGATCCCGTTCGCGCTCCGGAATCCGCCGACCACGTAGATGTCGGGACCGACGGCGACCGCGCGGTGACCGGTCAGCTCGATCGGCATGTCCGGGAGGGGCGCCCATGTCCCGGCGGCGGGATCGAACCGGTGCACCGCCTTGTAGACCGTGTTCCCCGGCAGGCCACCTCCGAGGACATAGAGCTTGCCGTCGAGCACCGCGCTCGCGCCCCCGCTCCGAGGAGTGGGCAGGTCGGGCAGCGGGGACCAGGCATCCGTCGCCGGATCGTAGACTTCGGTGGAGGCGACGTTGCTCCCATCCTCCGACTCGTGGCCGGGTGCTCGACCCCCCGTCACGTAGAGCTTCCCCCCGATCACCCCCGAGTAGGCGTGGTTCCGGGCGGTGGACAGCGGCGCGAACGGCCCCGGCAGGTACGCCCCGCTCGTCGCGTCGAAGGCCGAGTGGCTGGCGAGCGACGTGTTGTTGCTCCGATCGAAGCTCCAGCCGCCGACCAGGTGCACCACGGATCCCACCAGCTCCACGACGGCGGAGAACCTGGGACTCGGGAGGTCCGGCCCGGCGCTCCACCTCGCCTGGGCCAGATCGAAGACCTGCACCGCCGGGGTCGCCTCGCCGCCGAAGACGTAGAGCTTCCCCCCCTCCACGACCGCGCCCGCGTTGTCCGTTCCCTCCCGGGGGGAGCCCATCGTCCAGGTGTCGGAGGCGATGTCGTAGACCTGGAAGGTGGGCAGCGTGTCGTACCCACCGATCACGTAGAGCTTGCCGTTGGCTGCAGCCAGCGCCGCCTCTCCCACGCCCAGTGGAAGCTGCCGCAGGGCAGTCCATCCCGGCGCAGTGGGGGTGGGCGTCCCGGCGTCGGGAGCCTGTCCGGCGTCCGGAACGGGGTTCGAATTTCCAGCCGGCGAAGCTCCGCAATGCGTCAGCAGCACCACCGCGGAGAACATCAGGCACCGCCGGACGTGGATCATGGGCACCCTCCTCGCGTGAGGACGCCACGAGAGACAACCCGATTGCAGCCGCCGCTTCGACCGGTGCGGGGAATCGACCCGAACCTGACCTTTCCCTGACCTTGCGCTGACCTTGGCCGCACGCAGCCTGACCCGCTCCCCACCCGCGCCGCGCTACTCCCCGCGCCATGAGATCCGAGCCGACGCACCTCGTCCGCGGAGCAACGCTCGTCGCCCTGCTGCTGGCTCTTGCCGGATGCGGGTCGGGCAGTGATCGCCCCGATTCCGGTTCAGGTCCGCAGCCCGACGCAGGCGTCCCCGATGCCGGCCCACCACTGAACCCGCTTCCGGTGGGGGTGCTGGTGGGAAGTCGCGGGTCGGACAAGGTGCTGCGCTATGACGGGGCCGGCGCCTCGACCGGCGTGTTCGCCTCGGATGCGGCGCTGGTCAGGCCCGTGGGCATCACCTTTGGTCCCGACGGGAACGTCTACGTCGCGGCCGGCGACACGGATCACGTCCTGCGCTTCGACTCCGCCACTGGCGCGTCGATGGGTGTCTTCACCAGCGGCGCCGCGTTCCAGAGCCCGCGGAACGTCAACTTCGGACCGGACGGTGCCTTCTACGTGGCCGACGGCATCCTGAACCAGATCCTGCGCTTCGATGGAGCGACCGGGAAGTTCGACCGGGTCTTCATCACCGATCCCACGCTGTCTGGACCCACCAGCTTCACCTTCGGCCCGGACGGGAACGTGTACGTGGTCAGCGTCTTCACCAACCGGGTGCTCCAGTTCGACGGCACGACCGGCGCGCTCATCGGCCCATTCGCCACCGCAGGGCTGAACCAGCCGCACGACGTCTCCTTCGGACCCGACGGGAACCTCTACGTCACCAACTCCGGGAGCACCGTCATCCAGCGGTTCCGCAGCAACGACGGCGCGCCCATGGGTCCCTTCGTCAATGACTCGGGGCTCAGCAGCCCGCTGGGGATGGCCTGGGGGCCGGACGGCAATCTGTACGTCGCAAATCAGGGCGGCAGCGACGTTCGCCGCTACGACGGCGTGAGCGGCGCGCGCCTCGTCTCGCTGGTCGCACCCGGCACCGGTGGGCTCAACGGCCCGTCGTTCCTGGCGTTCCTGCCGCCAGCGCAGTTCTCGCTGGCCCTGGTCCACGGACCGGCGGACGCGTGGACGGCGCTGGTCGTCTCCGGCGCGCGGCCCGGGGCACGGGTGCTGCTGGTCGGTGGAACCGCCGGGGGGAGCGGCACCATCGCCGCCTGCCCGTCGCTCACCCTGACGCTCGGATCTCCGGCGGTCGTCGCTGCACGCACGGCCGATGAATCGGGCGCCGCGGTCCTCTCTGCCCAGGGACGGAGCGGGAGCTTCCTGGCGGTGGACCCCGTCCGCTGCGTGGCGAGCACCATCGCCAGCGTGCCCTGATCCCCGAAGCCGCTCAGGGCTCGAGGCGGTACCCCACCTTCCGGATGGTCAGGATGTGTCGGGGCGAGGCGGGGGTCCGCTCGAGCTTCCGCCGAAGCTCCGCGACGTGCGAATCGAGCGTGCGGGTGATGACCTGCGAGCGGTAGCCCCAGACCTGTCTCAGGAGCTCCTCGCGAGGCACCACCGCGCCCTTGGCGCGCAGGAGCACCGCGAGCAGATCGAACTCCTTGGGCGTCAGCTCGACGGGCGTTCCATCCCGGAGCACGGTCCGGGTCTCGACGCGCAGCTCGACGTCCCCGAAGCGCAGGGCCGGCGCGGGGGCCTGCCAAGTGACCGAGCTCCGGCGAAGCAGGGCCTCGACACGCGCCAGCAGCTCGAGGAGCCCGAACGGCTTGGTGAGGTAGTCGTCCGCCCCCAGCTTGAGCGCGACCACCTTGTCGTTCTCCTGGCCGCGGGCGGTCAGCACGAGCACCGGCACGCGCGCGCCCTCGCCACGGAGCGAGCGCAGCAGCTCGAGGCCATTCAGGTCCGGCAGCATGAGGTCGAGGACCACGAGATCCGGAGCCCAGGCCAGCGCCCGCTCCAGACCTTTCCGACCGTTCACCTCGAGCTCGACCGCGTAGCCCTCGGTCTCGAAGTTCGTCCGCAGCGCCAGACCGAGCTCGCTGTCCTCCACCACCAGCACGCGCTTCACCCGGCCACCTCCACCAGGGGGAGCGTCACCACCAGCCGCGCGCCGCCACCTTCGCGGTCCTCGACCCGGCAGCCGCCCCCGTGCCGCGTCGCGAGCTCATGGACCAGCGAGAGGCCGAGGCCGGCCCCGGTGCTCGCGGAGGATCGGTCCCGGTCGAGCCGGTGAAAGGGTGTGAACACCGCGGTCCGCTCCCGCTCGGGGATGCCCGGGCCCTGGTCCTCGACCGCCAGCGCAACTCCCTCCCCCACCTTCTCCAGCCGCACGGTGACCTCTCCTTCCTCGGGCCCGTACTTCACGGCATTGTCGAGCAGGTTGAGCAGGATGCGGCAGAACCCGGGCTCGTCCACCGAGGCACGGGCAGTGGCATCGAGCTGGAGCCGGAGACGGACACGGCGAGTGGCGGCGAGCGGCTCGAACCCCTCGGCGATCTGCGCGACCAGCGGCGCGAGCTCCCGCGGCCGCAGCTGCAGCTCGAGTGACCCGCGGTCGGCGCGCGAGAAGTCGAGCACGTTGTCCACCAGGTGCCCCAGCCGGACCGTCTCTCGCACCGCCGCCTCGAGGAAGCGCCGCTCCTCGACCTCGGACCGACACCGACCCAGGAGCACCGTCTCGGTGAACAGGCGGATCTGGGCCAGGGGTGTTCGCAGCTCGTGCGAGATCCCGACCACGAAGTCCTCTCGCTCCCGCGCCAGCGCCCGCTCCCGCCGGTCCGCACGGACCACCAGCACCAGCAGCACCAGCGCGCCGGTCATGGACAGCGCGAGCAGCGGCAGGTTCGAGCGCGGGAGCCCGCCCGCGATGACCCGCGGAGCGCTCGCCGGATCGAGCGACACGCGGACGGTGCTTCCGGCGAGCGCTCCGTCCATCCATGCCCCGTAGGGGACGGTCACCTCCCACTCGGGGTGGCGAGGGGCACCCGCCTCGAGCTGGACGGCTCCCGCATGGTCCAGGTGAGCGACGGACATCATCGCGTTGGTGAGCTGGTGGTCACCGATGATCGCCGGGAGCAGCGGCCCGCGGTCGAGCGAATGCTGGAGGAAGGGCCGTTGCGCCGAGAGGTTCACGTCGAAGGCGGCGAGGCGACGGCCCGCCTCGTCCAGCGGAACGAGCACCAGGGTGACAGCCTGGCCGCCCTCGACCCGGTGGCGGACGACGAACTCCTGCCGTTCCCGTGGCAAGGCCGCGGCGTCTTGACGCACCCAGGGCTCGAGCCACGCCGGGGGCTGACCTCCCTCGATGGATCTGTATGCGCCGTGGTCGAGGACCACCAGGTGCGCCACCAGCGCACGGACGTGGGGGGGAAGCGAGGTCGGGAGCCCGGGGTCACCCTCCGCGGCGGAACGGAGCAGCGCCGTGGCCACCGTCTGGTAGCCGTTGAAGGCGATATCGAAGGCGCTCCGACGGATGAACTCCGTCCCGACCATGCGTGCGTCGTCCAGGAGCACCTGCTCGGCAGCGATCTGGTGGGAGCGCTCGGCCCGGAACGCCAGCCACCCGAGCCCGAGCACCAGGCCGAGGACGCCGACGACCCCGGAGCGTCGGAGCAGGCTCGCTGCGCGCCTCGAGGAGCGTCGGTCCACCCGGAAACGCTACCATCCCCGGCGGGGAGGGCGTCGCGCCCGGTCTTGCGCAGTCCTACGTTCCCGGGCCCAGCGCCTCCAGGACCTGCGGCCACACCTTCGACTTCGGGTCGATGACGTCGAAGTGGTCCGCGTCCTCGGGCATCACCAGCCGCATGTCGTCCCCCGCCTTCCGGGCCCGGTCGACGAAGCTCCGGTTCATCGCCAGCGGGACCACGTTGTCCTTCGTCCCGTGGATCACGATGGTCGGAACGCCGAGCGGGAGGTGGTCCGCGGGGGACGCATCGGCGTAGCGCGCGGGCTGCTCCCTGGCGGTCCCTCCGAGCAGCTCGAGCGTGACGTGCTTGCTGAGCTCGAGCTTGTCCGCCTCGACCAGGTCCGACACCGGCGCGAGCCCCACCACCCGGCGCGGACGCCACGACGGTCGCTTCAGCGCCCCCGGCACCGACGACCGCGTCACGGCCCACAGCGCCAGCTGCCCGCCCGCCGAGTGTCCCATCCATACCGACCGGCCGAGGTCGAGCCCGTGCCGCGCCGACATGCCCTGGAGCGCCTCCAGCGCCGCGGCCACGTCGGTCAACGTCCCCGGCCAGCCGCCCCCGTCCTCACCGATGCGCCGGTACTCGAGCGCGACGGTCGCCCAGCCCCGGCGCGCGAGGTCGGCGCAGAGATGCCCCACGTGCCCGGCATCGTACTTCGCCCGCCAGTACCCCCCGTGGATCATCACCACCGTGCGCAACCGCTCGCTCCCGGGTGGCCGGCGGATCCACAGGATCTGCGATGGCGCCGGTCCGTACGCCTCGCGGATGCCCGGCGGCGGAGGATCGGTCAGCACCCATGGGTCGGACATTCAGCGCAGGTCCTCGTGGATGCAGAGGATGTTTCCCTCCGGGTCGCTGAACCACGCCGCCTTCTCCGACCCGAGCACGCAGACGTGCTCCACCGTCTTCAGGCCGGGCAGGTCGTAGTCGTGGAAGACGACCCCGCGGGACTCGAGGTCGCGGATGGCAGCGACGATGTCGCGCACCGCGAAGCTCACCGCGGTGTGGTCCGCCTTCGTCGGGGCCCCCCGCTGGAAGAGCGCCAGGGCGCCATTCCCCACCGGGTACTCGTATTTTCCGTCGGGCTTGGCACGGCCGCGGACGAGCCCGAGCTTCTGCTCGTAGAAGGTCCGGGCCCGGGCCAGGTCCACCACCGGGAGAATCGTGGTCAAGGGAGCATCGGCGAGCATGGCGTCCTCCAGCGTCTGAGGCGCGCACTCGATGCCACCCGCGGCTCCCGGGTCAAGGCACAGCGTGCAGGGACCTAGCTGGGCCGGGTCCGCGTCCCCACCGTGCCGGCCGCGTACCGGCCCCCCGCGGTGGCCCCCTTGGGGAACGCCGCCTCGATGCTCGCCAGGTCCTCACGGGAGAGCCGCACCTCGAGCGCGCCGAGGTTCTCTTCCAGGTACTTCCGGCGCTTGGTGCCGGGGATGGGCACCACGTCGTCGCCCTGGGCCATCACCCAGGCGAGCGCGAGCTGTCCCGGCGTGCATCCCTTCTGCCGCGCCAGCGTTCCCACCTCCTCGACCAGCGCCAGGTTCTTCTGGAAGTTCTCGCCCTCGAAGCGCGGGTTGTTCCGCCGGAGATCGTCCGGGGCGAAGTCTGCCGGGGTCCGGATCTGCCCGGTCAGGAATCCGCGCCCGAGCGGGCTGTAGGGCACCAGGGTGATGCCGAGCGCACGGCAGGTCTCGAGCGGACCGTCCTCTGGATTGCGGGTCCACAGCGAGTACTCGCTCTGGAGCGCGGCGATGGGGTGCACGGCGGCGGCACGGCGAATGACGTCCGGCGACGCCTCGGACAGACCCAGGGCACGGACCTTCCCCTCCTTCACCAGCTGCGCCATCGCGCCCACCGTCTCCTCGATGGGCGTCGAGGGGTCCACGCGGTGCTGGTAGTAGAGATCGATCACCTCGATCTTCAGCCGTCGCAGGCTCGCCTCGCAGGCGCTGCGCACGTACTCGGCCTTGCCGACGATCCTCCGCCGGGTCGCGTCGGTGGGCGCGTGGGGGTCGCGGAGGATCCCGAACTTGGTCGCGAGGACGATCTCCTTCCTCCGCCGACGGAGGATGTCCGAGAGCAGCTCCTCGTTCTTGCCCGCCCCGTACATGTCCGCGGTGTCGAGGAAACTGACGCCCCGGTCCACCGCCATCTCCAGCGTGGCGCGAGACTCTGCCTCGTCCGCGGGCCCGTAGAACTCCGACATCCCCATGCAGCCGAGTCCCATCCGGGACACCTTCAAGCCCGACTTCCCGAGCGCTCGCTGTTCCATGGGACCAGAATGGCGGCGCCGGCTGGCGGCTGCAGCCAAAAAATGGCGCGACCGGCCGCCCGAGATCTCGTGGGCGGCCGGTCGCCCCCCAGGTGCCACGCAGAGTCGCGGGACTGCGTGCACCTTCCGGCGCGTCGCCGATTGGAGCCAGCGCCGACCGGGCCACCCCCTCAGACGACGGTCCGGTCGCGGACACCACGACGTGACCGCGGGGGTGGGGAGACGGGGCATACCGTCGCCTCCGGAGCAGTGCCCGCCACCTCCACACACCGAACCGAGCAGCGCCGCGACACGCCGGCGAGGGGCTGGGAGCGCGGCGTCTGGCACCGGATCGATCGCCGGCGCCGGGTGCGCCGCCTCGGAGCCCTGGTCCTGGCGGCCGCGGCCATCTGGGCGGCGGTGATCCTCGCGCAGCAGCTCGGCCGACCGGAGCCGTTTCCGGCGCGGGTCAGCGCCGAGCTCGAGGGGCCCCCGCGCATGGACGGGAGCGCGCCGCTCCGCGCGGTCTGGCACCTCCGCTTCGAGGGCGCCGAGCTGCGGGTTTACCGGGATGAGCGCGGGGTGGTGAGCTGCCCGGGCTCGACGAGCTGCACCCGGACGGACCGTGGCGGCACGCTCGCCCTGGCGATCGACGCGCCCGGCGAGTACCGCGCCCTGGTCTTCACGCAGCCGGGCGCCGGAGGCGGAACCAGCCTCCGGCGCGACCTCGTCGCGGCCAGCGAGGACGGGAACCCCGTGCGGATGTCCGCGCCGCTGATCGCCTACTGAGGCGGCACCGTGACGTCGGGGACGACGTCGTGGAAGTGGCGCAGATCCACGCGGATCCTCCCGTCGGGGAGCTCGGTCACCATGTCCACGTAGCGGTGCCCGAAGAGGATCTCGTCGTCCAGGTACGACCAGCGGGCGTGCACGAACTGTCCGGTGGTTGCATCCACGCCGACGATGGTGACGAGCAGCTCGGCGTCGGTCGCCCGGAGCGACCCGGGGGTCGACCCGTGCAGCGGGCTCGAGGCGTCCACGGAGTGCAGCACCGTCCAGCCGCGGGCGAAGGCCGGAGACCGCTCGCGGACGGGTGTCAGGTCGCGCATCCGGTACAGGGTCGTGCCCTCGGCGCTCCGCTCGGTCCGCAGCAGCACCAGCCGGACGGCAGCGTCGGCGATGTAGTTGCCGCGCTCGTTCCCGACCCGCACCATCAGCGTCGGCACCCCGTCGATCGGGGTGATGACCACCACCCGGGCGAAGATCACCCTGGGCCGGACGACGGAGAACTTTGCGAACACCAGGCCCGTGGCGAGCGCGGTGATCATCAGGCCGAGCAGCGCCTCGACGGTGACGAGCAAGTTGGCGCCGAGCGTCACGGGGTGCATCTCGCCGTACCCGATGGTCGCCAGCGTCTGCACGCTGAAGAAGAAGGCATCGGCGAACGAGGCTGGCCGCGCCCGGGCGATGCCCCCGACCGCGAGGTACAGTCCTGCGAAGACGAGGTTCACCGCCAGGAACGCTCCGGCGATGACCGCCAGATCTACCCACCACGGGGCGGAGAGCAGCAGATGGTAGGCGTCCCGGAGGGTCGCCCGGGGACGACCGACCAGGTCGGTGGTGCGGCTCTCGGGGTCGAAGACGCGGGGACGGTCGGGCACGGTCGCCGGAAGCGTACCCTGGCGTGTCCGGCGGTCCTGGCTTATGCCTGAGCGACTCCCGTGCCTGCTGCTGGCCCGCCAACATCGACCGACGCTCTCCGCGACACCCTGGGCCGCCCCCTCAGGAGCCTCCGCCTCAGCGTCACCGACCGGTGCAACCTCCGGTGCGCGTACTGCATGCCGGAGCCGGACTACGTCTGGCTGCCGAAGAAGGAGCTCCTGACCTTCGAGGAGCTGGACCGGATCACCGGCATCTTCTGCAGCCTCGGGGTGGACAAGGTGCGGCTCACGGGCGGGGAACCGCTCCTCCGCTCGGAGATCTCCACCCTGGTGCGCGCCCTGGCGGCCCGGCCCAGCATCCTGGACCTGGCGATGACCACCAACGGCGTGCTGCTCGCCGAGCGCGCGCGCGAGCTCCGGGAGGCCGGTCTCCAGCGCCTCACCGTCAGCCTGGACACGCTCCGCCCCGAGCGTTTCCTGGCGCTGACCCGCTCCGATCTCCACGCCCGGGTGCTGGCCGGGATCGAGGCGGCGCGCGCTGCAGGCTTCCCGCTCAAGCTGGACACCGTGGTGGTGCGCGGGACGAACGACGACGAGGTGCTCGATCTCCTCGGCTTCGCGCGCAGCATCGGCGCCGAGATCCGCTTCATCGAGTACATGGACGTGGGCGGCGCCACCCGCTGGACGCGCGAGCAGGTGGTGTCCCGCGCCGAGCTCCTGGCGATGGTCGCCGGGACACTCGGCCACGTCGAGCCGGTGGGGACGCAGGGCGCGGACCCGGCCGAGCGTTTCCGGATCGCCGACGGCACGACGTTCGGCATCATCGCCTCGACGACCACGCCCTTCTGCCGCGCCTGTGACCGGAGCCGGCTGACCGCGGACGGCACCTGGTACACCTGTCTCTACGCGCGCTCGGGGGCCAACCTGCGCGCCGCGCTCCGGAGCGGGGCGAGCGACGCCGACATCGCCTCGCTGCTCCGGGTGGGCTGGCGGGCGCGGAACGATCGTGGAGCCGAGCAGCGGCTCGAGCTCGAGCAGCGCGGCGCCCTGGCGACACCTCCCGAGCTGCGGCAGGACCCGCGGCTCGAGATGCACACCCGCGGGGGCTAGGTGCGCTCCTCGCCGGTGGTCGAGGACCCCGACTCGGCCCTCGCGCTCCTCCTCTCCGCTGCGCGCGGCGCACAGGCCTGCGGCTACGGGGCCGAGGACACCGAGCGGCTGGTGAGCGAGCTCGCCGCGCAGCTCGGGATGGCGGACGTCCAGGTGTCGAGCCTGCCCACGCAGCTTCAGCTCGCCATCGGCATCCCCGGACAGCAGCGGATGGTGCTGCTGCGCACCGAGCCGAGACCCGTGGACCTGGACCGCATCGTCCGGCTCGACGCGGTGGCCCGCGAGGTGAAGGCCGGGCGCATCGGCCCGCGCGAGGCGAGCGTCCGCATCGACGCCATCGGCCGCTCGCCGCTTCCGTACCGCCCGCCGATGGTGCTCTTCGCCTACTGCCTGGCCGCAGCCGGGGCGGTGCTCCTCTTCGGCGAGGACGGGCCCGAGGCCGTGACCGCGGCGGTGGCGGGCCTGGCGGTGGGCACCGTCGCCCTGGTGCGCAGCCGGGTGCGCGAGCTGGACCTCACCGCCGAGCTGGTGTCCGCCTTCCTCGCGGGCCTCATCTGCCAGACGGCCTCTGCCCGGATCTGGCCACTCGACCCACGCGTGGCGACGCTCGGGGCGGTGGTGGTCCTGCTCCCGGGCTTCACCCTCACCCAGGCGGTGCGCGAGCTGCAGACGCGAAATCTCCTGTCCGGCCTGTCGGGTCTGGGCGCCTCCTCGGTGAGCTTCTTCGCGCTGGTCATCGGAGCGGTGCTCGGCGGCGCGCTGGGCGCCCGCGTCGTCGGTCCGGCGCGGGTCCCGCCGGTGGACGAGCTGCCGACCTGGCTGTTTCTCCTCGGAGCCGCGGCGCTGGGCCTGGCCGCGGTGGTGGTGCTGCGGGCACCCCCGCGCGAGGCTCCCTCGGTGGTGGGCGCGGCCCTGCTCTCGGCGGCGGTGAGCGGTGCGGTGTCGAGAACCTTCGGCCCCGCCCTCGGAGCGTTCGCCGGCGCGGTGGCCATCGGGCTCGTGGCCCACCTGAACGCGCGGTTCCGGAACCGGCCGGTGTGGCTGGTCACCATCCCCGGAGTGCTGGTCCTCGTGCCCGGGAGCATCGGCTACCGGAGCCTGCTCGAGCTGGTGGACCGCGACGTGGCGACGAGCATCGAGACCGCGCTGCAGATGTTCCTCACCGCCGCGGCGATCGTCTTCGGGCTCATGCTCAGCGACGCGCTCGGCGCGCGCTCGCGCCGCTGAACCCCGCCCGCGCGCGCGGCGGACCACTGCTCTCCGACGCGATCCGTCGCTCTGCCTCGACCTGGCCGGGTGCGCCGTCCCGGCAGGGGGTGGGCCATCCCCCCCGTCAGCTGCCGGCGCGCGTGGCGGTGCGGGCGAACAGCTCCGAGCGCGCGGTCTCGGTGATGGCGAGCACGGCGGGGTGACGCAGCTTCCGCTCGACCGTCAGCGCCCAGTAGCGCTCCCGGACCCCATCCACGCTGCCCACCCGCTCCACACCGAACGCGGCGCGCACCTCGGACTCGACTGCGTCGGGCGCCGGGAAGACGCCCACTCCCGCCTCGCCGAACGACTCCATCAGCGCGCTGTCCTGGAACTCGCCCACCACGCGCGGGCGGATCCCCCGGGTGTCGAACCAGTGGGCCAGCGACCGCTGCAGCGCCGCCCCGTCCGCCGCGGTGAGCAGGGGCACGCCGTCCATGGACCTCGGAAATCCGGGCCCGAGCTTCCGGGCCAGCGCCGGACGGGCGAAGAGCCCTACCCCGCATTCGCCCAGCAGGTGGCTGTAGGCCCGGACGGGCGACGGCGCCGGCGTGTCCGAGAGGACGAGGTCCAGGCTGTGGGCGGCGAGCTCGGCGACGAGCCGCTCCGGCCGCGCCTCCTGGACCACCAGGTGCACGGGTTCGTCCAGCTCGAGCGCGGGCGCGAGGAGCCGGTGGGTCACCCGCTTCTCCAGCGAGTCCGACACGCCGACCACCAGCCGGCGGGGCCGGGCGACCGGACGCCCCTTGAGCGTGTCCTGCAGCTCGCGACCGAGGCTGAAGATCTCGTCGGCGTAACGGAAGACCACCTGCCCCACGTCGGTCAGCACCAGCGAGCGGCCCTGGCGCTGGAAGAGCTTCTCGCCGAAGGCGGTCTCCAGGGCCTTGATCTGACCGCTCACCGTGGGCTGGGCCAGCCGGAGCACCTTGCTCGCCTTGGAGACGCCGCCCTCGCGGACCACCGTCCAGAAGTAGAAGAGGTGGTGGTAGTTGAGCCAGTCCATTGCCGGGGGCCTCCCATCGGGAAGAAGAATGGATTGCTGCGAGTTTACCGATTTGCCGATGTGTTCTCTCCGTCTTAACGAGTTGGGCGGAGGTCACAACGACGATGAACCAGCTCAAGACCGTTCTGCTCCTGGGCATCCTGTCGGCGATCCTGGTGGGCGTCGGCCGAGCGCTCGGGCCCAGCGCGCTCGGCATCAGCATCGCCCTCGCGGTGGTGATGAACGTGGGCGCCTACTTCTTCAGCGACCGGATCGTCCTGGCGATGCACCGGGCCCGGGAGCTCACGCCCAGCGAGTTTCCGGAGCTCCACCGGATGGTCGACGAGCTCTCGGCCCGGGCGGGCATCCCCAGGCCGCGGCTGTTCCTCATCCCCGAGATGCAGCCGAACGCATTCGCCACCGGCCGGGATCCCGAGCACGCGGTGGTCGCGGTCACCTCGGGTATCCTCGAGGTGCTGGACCGGCGCGAGCTCCGCGGCGTGCTCGCCCACGAGCTCGGGCACGTGAAGAACCGCGACATCCTGGTGTCGAGCATCGCCGCGACGGTGGCCGCGGCCGTCACCTACGTGGCGCAGGCGGTGGGGTTCTTCGGCGCGGCGAGCTCGGACGAGGATGGGCCATCTCCGCTGCAGGCACTGGCCCTGGCCATCGTGGCGCCCGTTGCCGCCACGCTCATCCAGCTCGGCATCTCGCGGTCGCGCGAGTACGGAGCGGACCGGACCGGCGCGGAGATCTCGGGCGATCCGGAGGCGCTCGCCCGCGCCCTGGAGAAGCTGGACCAGGCGGCGCACGCCGTCCCGGCCCCGTTGCAGCCGGCCACCGCCAGCCTCTTCATCGTCAACCCCTTCTCTGCCACCGAGGGCGTCCTCACCCTCTTCTCCACACACCCTTCGATGCGGGAGCGCGTCCGGCGCCTCCGCGAGATGCAGGTCCTGGCCGACGGGTGGCCGGTGGGAGCCCGTGACGCGACCCTCGACGCCCGCGGGTGACACCCGCCATCGCCGCCTGCGGCGCCTCGCCAACCTCGTGGGGGGCTGGGCAATCGTGGTGGTGGGCATCATCCTGATCCCGCTGCCCGGCCCGGGGTGGCTGGTGGTGGGCTTCGGGCTCCTCGTGCTCAGCCGCGAGGTGCGCTGGGCGCGGGGAGCGCTCGTCCGCCTGGAGCGCTTCATGCGCCGGCACGGGATGAGGACCTCGCTCCGGCGGCTCATCGCCCGCCGGCAGCGCGAGCGGATGCGTCACCCGCGCCAGGTCAATCCATCGGTTCACCCGATGGATCAACACTGAAATATCTGGTTGTCCGAAGCCTTGCGGTGCCGCACATCGGTGGGGCACCCGGGCCCCGCCGGCCGGTGCCGAGGAGCCCGTCCGATGCTGTCGTTTGTCTCGCTGGGAAGCTGGCCGCTGTGGGTGGGCTTCCTCGCGTTCGTGGGGCTGATGCTCGCCCTCGACCTGGGGGTGTTCCACCGGAAGCCGCACACGGTCTCGGTCCGGGAGGCGGCGATCTGGAGCGCGGTGTGGATCTCGCTCGCCGGGGTGTTCGCCGGGGCCGTCTTCCACTTCTACGGAGCCGAGCGAGGCCTCGAGTTCACGACCGGGTACTTCATCGAGAAGGCGCTGAGCATCGACAACGTCTTCGTCATCGTCATCGTGTTCGGCGCGTTCGGCGTGCCGGCACACCAGCAGCACCGGGTGCTGTTCTGGGGCGTCCTGGGCGCGCTGGCGATGCGGGCGGTATTCATCGTGGCCGGCACCGCCCTCATCGAGCGCTTCCACTGGACCCTCTACCTCTTCGGCGTCTTCCTGGTGTTCACCGGGGTGAAGATGGTCCTCTCCCGGGGGGAGCAGGGGCACCCCGAGAACAACGCGCTCCTCCGTCTGGCACGGAGGATCCTGCCGGTCGCCCCGGGGCAGGACACCGAGCACTTCTTCACACGCGTCGCCGGAAGGCGCATGGTGACCCCGCTGTTCCTGGCCCTTCTCGCCGTGGAGTGCACCGACCTCATCTTCGCCGTGGATTCCATCCCCGCCGTCCTGGCGGTGAGCCGGGATCCGTTCATCGTCTTCACCTCGAACATCTTCGCGATCCTGGGGCTCAGGTCGCTCTACTTCGTGCTGGCTGGCGTGGTGCAGAAGTTCCGTTATCTGAAGCTGGGGCTGGCCCTGGTGCTGGTCTTCGTCGGGGCGAAGATGACCATCGTGGACATCTTGAAGATCCCCGTGGGCGTCTCGCTGGCAGTGGTGGCGGTGCTGATCACCGGCGCAATCCTCTCGTCCCTGCTGGTGGACGGGCGGCGGCGGGCGCTTCGTGAAAGGACGGCGACGTCGTGAACAAGACGCGGTTCAACATCGCTTACGCGTTGATCGCCGTGATGGCGGTGCTCTTCATCCAGGACTGGGTGCGGACGAGCCAGTCGGTGGCGGTGATCCCCTACAGCCAGTTCCAGAAGCTCCTCGACGAGAGAAAGGTCGCCGAGGTCACCGTCGGCGAGAACCAGATCAAGGGGACGCTGAAGGAGCCGATCGAGGGAGGGAAGACCCACTTCACGACGCTGAAGGTGGACAAGGACATCGCCGCGGCCCTGGAGAAGGCGGACGTGAAGTTCGCCGGCCAGAACGAGAACACCTGGTTCACCGCGCTCATGGGTCTGATTGCGCCCACGCTGATCTTCTTCGGGATCTGGGCGCTCCTGATGCGGCGAATGGCCGGGCGGATGGGCGCGGGCGGCGGCGGGCTCCTGGCCATCGGAAAGAGCAAGGCGAAGGTCTTCGTCGAGACCGCCGTCAAGACCCGCTTCGCCGACGTGGCCGGCGTGGACGAGGCCAAGGCGGAGCTGAGCGAGGTGGTGGAGTTCCTGAGGAACCCCGAGCAGTACTCGCGGCTCGGCGGGCGCATGCCCAAGGGCGTGCTGCTGGTCGGCCCTCCGGGGACCGGCAAGACGCTGCTCGCCCGTGCGGTGGCGGGTGAAGCGAACGTCCCGTTCTTCTCGATCAGCGGCAGCGAGTTCGTGGAGATGTTCGTCGGCGTCGGCGCGGCGCGGGTCCGCGACCTCTTCGAGCAAGCCCGCGCCAAGGCGCCCTGCATCATCTTCATCGACGAGCTGGACGCGCTCGGACGGGCGCGAGGGGCATCGGGCCTGGTCGGTGGGCACGACGAGAAGGAGCAGACGCTGAACCAGCTCCTGGTCGAGCTGGACGGGTTCGACCAGGGATCGGGCATCGTGCTCATCGGAGCCACCAACCGGCCCGAGATCCTCGACCCGGCGCTCCTCCGCGCGGGCCGCTTCGACCGGCAGGTCCTGGTGGACCGACCCGACCGGGTGGGTCGGGTGGCCATCCTCAAGGTCCACATGGCGCGGGTGAAGGTGGGCGCCACGGTGGACCCCGACCAGATCGCGGCGCTGACTCCAGGGTTCACCGGAGCGGACCTCGCGAATCTGGTGAACGAGGCGGCGCTCTCGGCCACGCGGCGCAAGGCCGACGCGGTGGAGCGGCAGGACTTCGACTCGGCGATCGAGCGGATCGTCGCCGGCCTGGAGAAGAAGAACCGGCTCCTGAACCCGCGCGAGCGGGAGATCGTCGCCTTCCACGAGATGGGGCACGCCCTCGCCGCCGCGGCGACCACCAACGTCGACCCGGTGCACAAGGTGAGCATCATCCCCCGGGGCATCGGCGCGCTCGGGTACACGATGCAGCGGCCCACCGAGGACCGGTACCTCATGACGCGCGAGGAGCTCGAGGGAAAGCTGGTGGTGCTGCTCGGCGGCCGCTCCGCGGAGGGCCTGGTGTTCGAGCACACCTCGACCGGCGCCGCGGACGACCTGTCGAAGGCCACCGACATCGCCCGGAGCATGGCCACGCGGTACGCGATGGTTCCGGGGCTCGGGCCCGTGACGTACGACGACGACAGTCAGCCCTACCTCGGGCCGCAGGGGCTGAGCCGGCGCACGTTCAGCGAGGAGACGGCGCGGGAGATCGACCTCGCCGTCCGGGAGATCGTCCAGAACGCCTCGGAGCGCTGCCGGACGCTGCTCGCCCAGCGGAGGCAGACCCTGGAGAAGGCCGCGCGGCTGCTCCTGGAGAAGGAGACGCTGACCGACATCGACCTGAAGCCGCTGTTCGACGAGGCGAGGACGGAGGCGGCGCAGGCGGTGCCGCGGGTCGTGTCGCGTTCCTGAGCGCCGTCGACATCACCTCCGGCGATGCCCCCGCGCCGTGAGGGTCCGGGCCACGACGGGCGTGATTTGCTGGCGCAGGCGGCTGTCCGGGTTCTAGAGCAGCCTCCGCATGCGGATCCTGGGCATCTCGGGAAGCCTCCGGGCCGAATCCTCGAACGCGCGGCTGTTGCGGGCCGCCGCCGGGCTCGTGCCCCCGGGGGTAGCCCTCGTGACCTTCCAAGGTCTGGGCGACCTCCCGCACTTCAATCCGGACCTCGACGGGGACCTTCCGCCCGAGCCGGTGGGTGCGTTCCGGGCGCTGCTCGGGAGCGTCGATGGTCTGCTCATCAGCAGCCCCGAGTACGCGCATGGTGTCCCGGGGACACTGAAGAACGCGCTGGACTGGGTGGTGTCGAGCGGCGAGCTGGTCGGGCTGCCGGTGCTGCTGGTGACGGCGTCGCCGGGCGGCGGGGCGCTCGCGCACGCGGCGCTGGTCGAGACGCTCGCGGTGATGACCGCCGACGTCCTCGGCGGGTCGTTCGCCACGCCGCTGGCCCGGGCGCACGTGCGGCCCGACGGCGCCCTGACCGAGCCTGGGCTGGAGGCGCAGCTCAGGGCCGCGCTCGAGGCTCTGGTCGAGGCCGCGGGACGTCACGCCCGCGCTCGGCCCTGAGGGCCCCGGACAGGAAAGCGAGAGTCCCCGGCCTCGATCCGACGGGTCTGTCGAGCCGAGGTCGCGCGCCTGCCTGCGACCGGGGTCCGGGCCTGTCACGGCCGGCGGCTCCGCTGCTACCGTCCCGAGGACGGAGGTGGTTCCGGATGGATGAGCTGCTGCCAAACCAGGAGCCGCGGTCGGTGGAGGTCGTCGGACCGACCGTGGGGTTCCGGACCGAGGTGGACGTGGGGGGTCACCACCTCGTCGTGGACGAGCCGGTGCCGGTGGGCGGGACGGACGCGGGTCCATCGCCGTACGAGATGCTGCTCGCCGGGCTCGGGGCGTGCACGGCGATGACCCTGCGGCTCTACGCGGACCGGCGGAAGTGGCCGCTCGAGCGGGTCCGGGTCTCGCTGCACCATCGCAAGGTGCACGCCCAGGACTGCGCCGAGTGCGACCAAAAGCCGACGAGGATGGACGTCGTGGACCGGGTGGTGTTCCTCGAGGGGCCGGCGCTCACCGAGGAGCAGCGGGCGAAGCTGCTGGAGATCGCCGAGCGCTGCCCGGTGCACCAGACCCTGCAGACCAAGATCCAGGTCAACACCCGGGTCGGCTAGGGCCTCGGCGACGGCGGCGGCCTAGAAGTGCGGCGGCCGCTCGGAGACGGTGGCGTCGACCAGCCCGGGCTCGAAGGCCGCGAGCTTCTGCCCGAGCGCGGCCAGCTCGTGCTCCACCCGCCCGAGCGCCTGCCCCTGGGCATAGACCACGTCGCTCAGCTCCTGCAGCAGGCGCTGCTGCTCGGTGAACCGTAGCTCGAGCTCGACGATGCGCTCCTCCATGACCATCCCCTTCCTCGGACGGGCGCCCCATCGGACCTGGACGCCCTCCCGCGCGAATCCATCGCTCAGTTCGATGGATGTTGCTCCCGTTTCCCCTCTCACCGACGAGGTGTCAAACACCTCGTTACGGCCGGTCGACGCGCCCCCGGGTCCACCGCGGCGGACCTTGGTCGCCGAGTTCACCCCAGCTCGAACCGGAGCTCGCCGCACTTCTCCACGCTGCAGGCGACGCGGTCGCCCGGCTTGAGCCAGACCTGCTTCGCCTCGGGCATGCCGTTGATGACTCCCTCGGGCGTCCCGGTGGAGATGACGTCGCCGGGGAGCAGCGTGAAGAGCGACGACGCGTAGGCGATGATCTGGGCGCAGGTGAAGATCATGTCGCTGGTGTTCGACGACTGGCGCTGCTCACCGTTGACCCGCGTCTCGATCTTGAGGTTCTGCGGGTCGCCCACCACGTCTGCGCCGACCAGCCAGGGGCCGATGGGCAGGAAGCCGTCGCAGGTCTTGCCGATCATGAACTGCGACCCTTTCCCGTCCCGGTACTGGAGGTCGCGCGCCGAGAAATCGTTCCCGGTCGCGTAACCGAAGACGTGGGCGAGGGCGTCCGCCTCGGACACGTCACGCGCCATCTCGCCGATGACGACCTGCAGCTCGACCTCGTAGTCGAACTTCTTCGCCGCCTTCGTGGGAAGCCGGATCACCCCGCCGTGCGCCGAGAGCGCGTTGTTGTACTTGTTGAAGAGCACGGGCGCCTTGGGAATGGGCGTCCCGGTCTCCTGCGCGTGCTTCCGGTAGTTGAAGCCGAGCATGAGGATCTTCTGCGGCCGGGTGATGCATGGGCCGAAGCGCGCCTGCTCCACCGGCACGAGCGCGCCGCTCACCGACGCGGCCGGGGCAGCGAGGACCTTCTGGAGACCACCGGGCGCCTTCCCCTCCAGCACCTCGTCGACGCTCGCCGGAACCGGGACCCGGAGCGCCGTCCCCGCCTTCACCACGTCGAGGATGCGGTTCTCCCGCCGGACGCCGAGCGTGTCGCCCTGGGCTGTTCGCAGGGTGCAGTAGGTGAGCGAGCGGAGGGACGGAGCCTCCGTCCCTGGAGCCACCGGATCGGGCGCGCCCGCGCCGGTGGCCGAGGCCTGGAACAGCATCGAGCCGGCGGCGGCGACTCCGGCGTTTCTGAGCAGGCTCCTGGGGGTGGTGGTCATGGGCACTCCTCCCGGCCGCGGGAGGTTGCATCCGGCCGGGCAGGATCGCCAGCGGCACGCACCCTCCGACGCGGCGCGCCGCTTGCCACCGGACGGCGGTGGCCGGCCCCCCCCGGACCGTGTAGAGAGCGGGCCGTGGACGCAAACTTCCTCACCGATCTGGCGGCCCGTACGCGCGAGCTTCGCGAGCAGGGCCTGTACAAGAACGAGCGCATCCTCGTCTCTCCCCAGAACGCGGCCATCCGCGTCGAGGGCGGGCGCGAGGTCCTCAACTTCTGCGCCAACAACTACCTCGGCCTCGCCGACCACCCGCGGGTGATCGAGGCCGCTCGCAGCGCGCTCGAGAAGTACGGCTTCGGGATGGCTTCGGTGCGGTTCATCTGCGGCACCCAGGACCTCCACAAGACCCTGGAAGGCCGGCTGAGCCGGTTCCTCGGCACCGAGGACACCATCCTCTACTCGAGCTGCTTCGACGCCAACGGGGGGCTGTTCGAGACGCTGCTCGGCGAGGAGGACGCGGTCATCACCGACGCGCTGAACCACGCGTCGATCATCGACGGCATCCGGCTGTGCAAGGCCAAGCGGCTCCGGTACGCGAACAACGACATGGGCGAGCTCGAGGCGCACCTTCGCGATTCCGCGGGAGCGCGATACCGGCTCATCGCCACCGACGGCGTGTTCTCGATGGACGGGATCATCGCGAACCTGTCTGCCATCTGCGATCTCGCCGACCGGTACAACGCGCTGGTGATGGTCGATGACTCGCACGCGGTCGGGTTCGTCGGCGCGAAGGGCAAGGGAACGCCCGAGTTCTGCAACGTGATGGGCCGGGTGGACATCCTCACCGGCACGCTGGGCAAGGCGCTCGGTGGCGCGTCCGGTGGCTACACCGCCGGCCGGAAGGAGGTCGTCGCCTGGCTGCGGCAGCGGAGCCGGCCGTACCTGTTCTCCAACTCGCTCATGCCGGCGATCTGCGCGGCGACGTTGACCGTGCTGGATCTGCTCGAGGGCGGCGACGAGCTGCGCAAGCAGCTCCGGGCCAACGCCGAGCACTTCCGGAGCCAGATGACGAAGCTGGGGTTCAAGCTCGCGGGCGCCAACCACGCCATCATCCCGGTGATGCTCGGTGACGCGAAGCTCGCCTCGGCGTTCGCCGAACAGATGCTCGCCGAGGGGGTCTACGTGGTCGGCTTCAGTTACCCGGTGGTACCGCAGGGCCAGGCGCGCATCCGGACACAGATGTCTGCGGCGCATACCCGCGAACAGCTCGACCGCACCATCGCCGCGTTTGCCAAGGTTGGTCGCAGCCTGGGGGTGATCCAGTGAGAGCCCTGGTCAAGGCCAAGGCCGAGCCGGGGATCTGGATGCAGGACGTTCCGGTGCCGGAGATCGGCCCGAACGACGTGCTGATCAAGGTCCGGAAGGCGAGCATCTGCGGCACCGACATCCACATCTGGAACTGGGACGCCTGGTCGCAGAAGACCATCAAGGTGCCGACGGTCATCGGGCACGAGTTCATGGGTGAGATCGCGAAGCTCGGCGCCGAGGTGGTCGGCTTCCAGGTGGGAGACCGGGTCAGCGGCGAGGGTCACATCACCTGTGGCCATTGCCGGAACTGCCGCGCCGGGAAGCGGCACCTCTGCCGCAACACCCTGGGCCTCGGCGTCAACCGGCCGGGCTGCTTCGCCGAGTACGTCTCGCTGCCGGCATTCAACGTCTTCCGGGTCCCGAAAGAGATCCCGGACGAGATCGCCTCGTTCTTCGACCCGCTGGGGAACGCGGTGCACACCGCGCTGTCGTTCGACCTGGTCGGCGAGGACGTGCTCATCACCGGCGCCGGGCCGATCGGCGTGATGGCGGCGGCGATCTCCCGGCACGTGGGCGCGCGGCACGTGGTGGTGACCGACCTGAACCCCTTCCGGCTCGAGCTGGCACGAAGAATGGGCGCAACGCGCGCGGTGGACGTGCGGACGCAGACGCTCGCCGACGTGATGCGGAGCCTGGGAATGACCGAGGGTTTCGACGTGGGCATGGAGATGTCCGGGAACGGGCAGGCCTTCCGGGATCTGCTGGGGGTGATGAACCATGGTGGGCGCGTGGCGATCCTCGGCATCCCGCCGGCGGAGGTCTCGATCGACTGGAACCAGATCATCTTCAAGGGTCTGGTGCTGAAGGGCGTGTACGGCCGGGAGATGTTCGAGACCTGGTACAAGATGGTGGCCATGCTCCAGAGCGGGCTCGACGTCGCTCCGGTGGTGACTCACCGGTTCCCCGCCGCCCAGTACACCGAGGCGTTCGAGGCGATGCGTTCGGGTCAGAGCGGCAAGGTCGTCCTGGACTGGGCTGGCTAGCGAGCGTGGGCGAACGGGCGTCGCGAGCGAAGCTCATCTTCTCGACGGCGACGGACGCGGCGCTGGCCGGACAGCTCTGTTCGCTCGGCATCGGCGCGCCGGGACAGATCGAACGCGAGACCTTCGCGGACGGTGAGCGTGGGCTGCGGCTGGCGAGCCCGGTGTCCGACGCGGACGCGATCCTGGTCGGCGGGACGGTGACGGACTCCGATACGCTGGAGCTCTACGACCTCGCATGCGCGCTGATCGAGTGTGGCCTGCACGCGTTGACGCTGGTGGTGCCGTACTTCGGCTACTCGACTCAGGAGCGGCCGAGCAGGGACGGCGAGAGCGTCACGGCCAAGACGCGTGCGCGTTTGCTGTCCTCCATCCCCCTGCCAGCGGGTGGGATCCGGGTGCTGCTGGTGGACCTGCACACGGCGGGATTGCCCTTCTACTTCGAGGGAGGGGTGCGGCCGGTCCACGTGAGCGCGCGCCCGCTGTTCGTCGAGGCCATCCGCGCGCACGCGCCAGGCGGCTACGTCGTCGCGAGCACCGACGCCGGCCGGGCGAAGTACGTGGAGGCGCTCGCCAACGACCTCCGGGTGGATGCGAGCTTCGTCTTCAAGCGGCGGGACTCCGGTGGGACGCGGGTGCTTGCGGTGAGTGCGCGGGTGGCGGGGCAGCACGTGATGCTCTACGACGACATGGTGCGGACGGGCGGTTCGCTGATCGCGGCCGCCGAGGCGTACCGTGAGGCGGGGGCGAGCAAGATCACCGCGCTCGCGACCCACGGCGTGCTCCCGGGCGACGCCGTGGCGCGGCTCGAGCGGAGCGGATTGTTCACGGGGCTCGTCGTGACCGACACGCACCCGCGGGCGCGCCAGCTCGCTGGCGGCTTCGTGGAGGTCCGCTCGATCGTGCCACTCCTCGCCGCCGCCCTCCGGGCTAAGTGACGTCGAAGCTGCACGACGCGGGCCAGGAATGACGAACACCTCCCGCAGCACCCGCTGCCACGTCCTCGCTCGGAGCGACGTGCCCATTACGAGGTGTCTGACACCTCGATCGACACCTCGATCGAGAAGTCGATCGCGAACCTGACCGCCGAACGAGACGCTCGGTCCAGCTCAGCGGACGGACGAGGATCGCGGCAGCCACCAGCGGTTGGGGGAAACCGTCTGCACAACGAGCCCGGCGCACGGGCGCACCTGACGAGGTGTCCTGAGGCAGTCTTGACCACTCGTCGGGACCGCCGTCCCCTCGAGGCGCGTGCACGAAGGTCAACCGTGGGCCCGCTGAAGGCCAGCCGCGCCGGGGGCCTCCGGATCCGTCCGGCCTCGCGACTGCTACAAGGGCGTCACCGTGGCCAAGGAAGAGCCGGCCTCCCAGACGAGCATCCTCCTCGTCGACGACAACGCGGACAATCTGCTCGCGCTCTCCGCGGTGCTTGATCGCCTGACGCTGCGGCTGGTCCAGGCAAGGTCGGGCGCACGTGCGCTCGCGCTGTCGGAGGAGCAGGAGTTCGCGGCGATCATCCTCGACGTACAGATGCCCGGCCTGGACGGATTCCAGACCGCCCGGCTTCTGCGGGCCCGGAGCGGCGGTGACCGCACGCCGATCATCTTTCTCACTGCCAACTCGCACGACCCGGCCGCGAGCCTCCGCGGGTACGCTGAGGGAGCCGTCGATTTCCTGGTGAAGCCCTTCGATCCGGCAGTCCTTCGGTCCAAGGTGGCGGCGTTCGTGGCGCTGTTCGAGGCCCGGCGGACCGTCCAGCGCCAAGAGATGCTCCTCCGCGAGCATGCCCTCGAGGCGCAGCGGCGGGAGAGCGAGGCCCGCTACCACTCGCTCGCCGAGGCGGTCCCCCAGATGGTCTGGACGGCAAACGAGAGCGGGAAGGTCGTCTACGCCAACCGTGCCTGGACCGAGTACGTCGGCAAGCCCCCGCAGGAGCTGGCCCGCTGGGAGGACATCGTGCATCCCGAGGACCTGGCGCACGTCCGGGTGCTCGCCGAGCGTGCCTGGGCGTCCGAGGAGATTTTCCAGGCCGTCTACCGGCTGCGCGCGGCCGACGGGCGTTACCGCTGGCACCTGGCCCGCGCGGTTTCCAGCCGCGACGCCCAGGGTCACCGGGTCGGCTGGCTGGGCACCGCGACCGACGTCGACGACCAGCGCCGCGGCGAGCAGCGCGCCAGGTTCCTCTCCGAGGCGAGCCGCGTGCTTGGCGCCTCGCTCGAGCTCCGCGAGGTTCTCTCGCGGGTCTGCGCGCTGGCCGTGCCGGCCGCCGGGGACCTGTGCGCGGTGCACCTCATTCGTGAAGAAACGCCCCTGCAAGAGGTGGCCGCGGTCCCGGCCGTCCGAGAACGCATCGACCACGGAGGGCCGGACGCGCTCGACACGCTGGGAACGGCCCAGGTGCTCGCGTCCGGTGGTCCGGTGTCGTGGTCCGCCGCGGGCGGCGTCGCGGGCCCCGAGCCCCTCGGACTCGCGCGCTGCATCTCCGTGCCGCTCGTGAGCCGTGGTCAGCTGCTGGGAGTCCTGACCCTGGGCCAGCTGCCAGGATCCGATCCGGGGATCTTCTCCGACGAGCTCGCGCTCGAGCTGGCGGGCCGCGTGGCGCTCGCTGCGGACAACGCGCGGCTCTACGAGGAGGCGCGGGAGGCCATCCGGCTCCGTGACGAGTTCCTCTCGGTTGCCAGCCACGAGCTGCGAACGCCGCTCACTCCGTTGAACCTGAAGCTCGGGCTGTTGCGACGGCTGGCAGACCAGGCTGGTGAAGGGACGCTGCCCGCCGCGCAGGTCGCCGCCGACATCGGCATCGCCGCGCGGCACGTCCAGCGCCTCACGAACCTGGTCGACCACCTTCTCGACGTCACCCGCATCCGCGCCGGAAGGCTGCAGCTCCAGCTGGAGCTCGTGGACCTTGCCGAGGTGGTGCGAGACGCCGGCGCACGGCTTGCGTCCCTGGCCGCCGAGTCCGGGTCCATCATCCAGGTCGAGGCTCCTGAGGGCTGCACCGGCATCTGGGACCGGATGCGGCTCGAGCAGATCGCCACCAATCTCCTGAGCAACGCGCTCAAGTACGGCGCCGGGAAGCCCGTGCAGCTCCGGCTCGAGGAGGAGGGACCGGCGGCCGTCGTGCTCTCGGTGCGAGACGCAGGGGTCGGGATGGAGCCCTCGGTGCTCGACCGGATCTTCGGCCGGTTCGAGCGTGGCCACTCGGGGAGGAACTACCCTGGGCTTGGGCTCGGGCTGTACTTCACCCGGCAGATCGTCGCCGCGCTCGAGGGGACGATCTCCGTCGAGAGCGCGCCCGGTGAGGGGTCGGTCTTCAGGGTGGTGCTACCGCGTTCCCGGCGGGAGCTCGGCGCGAGCGACGGACCTGCGCTCGGCTAGCACTCCGGCGCTGAGCGCGTCGGGCATCAGGGCGTGCGCGGCGCATAGAGGAAGCGCTCGGACCGAGTTCCTCCGTCACCGAGCCCGACGAGGACCCAGGCCTCGAGCCCGCTGCTGGAGCGCCGGTAGGTCAGACCATCGAACTGGAGCGCGGAGCGGCTCGAGCGCACCAGCGCGAAGTCGACGGCCCGCTCGGGGGACTCCCAGCCGCGGAGGTCGGCTCCGAAGTGCTTCAGCCGGAACACGAGCGAGCCGCCCACCTCGACCACCGTCATGAGCTCGTAGAAGGTGACCTGACCGCCGCGCGTCGCCCGGAACACGCCGGCGACCGAAGCCGCTGCAGGCACGAGCCAGGCCTCCTCCGCGACGCCGCCCAGCCCCTGCCCCGTCCAGTCTCCCGCGAGCCACGCCGCGACCGAGATGCGAGCCGGGGGCGACGTTGCGCCCGGCGCAGCCTGGAGCACCGGTGGCTCCGGGGCCGACGCCGGAACCGCCGCGGGTCGACTGCGGGTCACGCGCGAGAGCTGGAGCTGGTCGGCGCGTTCTCCGGCGCGCTCGAACTCGATCCTCAGGATGTCTCCAGTGCGGAGCAGGCGGACTCCCTCGAACGCGACCTCGCTGCTCGAAATCGCCAGCAGCCTTCGCGGAGGGGGGGCGTCCTGTGACTCGCGCCCCGCAAGCCGGGCATCGAAGCGCTTGAATCGGAGCACGACCGAACCGTCTTGCTCGGACAGAACCGCGATCGAGTACCCGAACACGCGCCCCTCTCGGATGCGTCGCACGACCCCCGCCATGGTGCCCGCAGCGGGGGGGAGCCAGAACGCCTCGACCCGTCCGGTGGGGCCATCTCCCTGCCACTCACCGGCGAGCCACCGCAGGGGCTCCAGGTCGGTCCGGGGAGAAGACGCGAGGGCCGGCGTCCCGAGCAGCAGGAGTGCGAGGAGCAGGGGCCGGGATCTCATGGATCACCTCCGGCGAGTGACGGGGGTGCGCGGGAGGTCTCGCATCGTTCGTCTGAATGCGCCACACCCGAGTGTGTTCATGGGGCGCACCAGGAGTGCCTCTGGGCGCGTGACCGCGGCGTATTGCCCTCCCGAGGTCGGAGCCGGAACTGGATCTCACGAGTTGAGCTCCCCTGGACGGCATCTCGCGACGTGGCTTACGGGCTGCAGAAACCCGGGAAGACACGAACGCCCGGTGCGCGACAGGCGTTGGTTCTTGTGGTTCACAATTGGCGCAACGACGTGCTGATCCGTCCGCCCTCCCCGGCATTGTTGGGCCTGGACCTCGAGCGGGAGCTCGGCCTCCAGAGCGTGCCGCGTTGACGACTGACGAAGGACACAAGCTACGGCTGGCGCTTCGGCTGGCCGGTGTGACGCAGGCGCGGGCAGCGCACGTGCTGAACGCCCGGCAGACGCAGCTCTCGGCCTGGATGGCGCTCGGCAAGGGCCCAGACGACGTCCGGGAGCGGCTCGAGGCAGCGTTTGGTTTCCGGACCGATGCCCTGGTCGATGGTTGCCCGCGGCGTGCAGGGAACGTGCTGTGCCACGGGTACAAGGCGCGCGGCACGCCGCTGTGTGCGGCCTGCTCGATGCTGGCGCCCGGACCCGAGCCGGTGAACGGGCACAGCACGGAGCGTGAGCCCAGCTGCGTGAGCTGCGGAAAGTCCGAGGCGGACCAGGTCCGGCTCCGGCCGGCGCGGATGCTCTCCGGGGGAAGCCGGATCCCGATCGGCGCGGCGGTGGCCGGAGCGGCGATGTTCATCTGCACCCACTGTCGCAACGCGCACCGGCATCAGCTCCACCGCTGTCCCGAATGCGACGGGTGGATGCGTGCCGGACGGGACCGCTGCCACCGCTGTGTCCAGTGACAACGGAAGGGCCTGTCCCAATTTGCCAGCGGTGGCAAAGACCTCCAGAGGGCTCAGGAGGCTGACGAGGTGTCCATTACGAGGTGTCTGACACCTTCCTCGCCGCCGCCGGTCTCAGTCGTTCCGGGGTGAATGGAGGGCCACAGAGTTGCCCTCCGTGTCCCGGAAGACGGCGATGAACCCCGGGTCGCCGATGTCGGTCTTCGGCATCAGAACCGTGCCACCGGCGCCCCGGAGTCGCTCGACGCAGGCATCCAGCTTGCCGGCGGCGTCCAGGTAAAGAAGCGCGCCCTCCGTGGAGGGCTTGCGACGGCCATCCTGGATGAGCGCTCCGGACGCATCGCTCCGGCCGGCTGGAAAGATGGCGTGAGGAACGCCTCCGAAGATCTCCCTCTTGAGCTGGATGCCCAGGACGGTTTCGTAGAAGCGAACCGCCCGGTCCAGGTCCAGGGTCGGGATCTCGAACCAGGTGAGTGCGTTGGCCATGACGTGCTCCGTTCGTGTCGTGCCCCGCGGAAATCGCGAGTGCGCCCGGGAGGATGGGTTGCGCCGATGTCAGGTGTCTGTCAGGTTTGATGGCGACGATGCGCCGGCAGGCACGGTTATTCGCACTGGCAGAGCACCTGCGCGCCCGAAGGACGGGCGTGACGGCGGCCGAGTTGGCCGACCGCTTCGGCGTGACGCTCCGGACCATCTACCGGGACCTGGACGCGTTGCGCGAGGCGCAGCTTCCCCTCTCGGCGGAGCGAGGCCGCGGCGGAGGCTATGCGCTGGACCGGGCCTACTCGCTCCCGCCGGTGAATTTCACCGCCCGGGAGGCGGCGCTTCTATCGGCGCTCGGGGACTGGGCTATCCGGGCACGGCTGGTCCCGTTCACCCAGACACTCCAGAGCTGCATCGACAAGGTGCGCGGAGCGCTGGCTGCCTCGGCCCAGCGCGAGCTCCTCGAGCTGATGCGCGAGCTCAGCTTCGTGGGCATCCCCGCGCACCCGGCCGCTCCGGGAGTGCGCGAGGCGGTGGAGGACGCCTGGTTCGAGCGGCGGGTGACTCAGGTGCGCTACCGCTCCTCGGATGGAACAGTGAGCGAGCGGCGCGTACGCGTGCGCGGGCTCACGATGGAGCGCTCGCTGACTCTGGTTCACTGTGACGACCTGGAACGCGGGGAGCGCCGGACGCTGAGGCTTGACCGGGTCGAGCGCGCGACGCTCGAGGGCTGATTCACGGCGCCGGCGGATTGGAGGGCGATGGCTCGCCATCGTCCCAGCGCAGAGGAATGGCGCCGGGGGTCTCGACGACGTTGTCGATGGTGAAGCGCAGGACGCGCTCCGCTCCGGGAATTGCGGACGCTGCCTCTGGAGACCAGTCGATACGCAACCGTCCCGAAAGCTGCAGCGTGGAGCCCGTCGCCGGATCGAGAAACAGGAGCGCCGCGCCCTCTTGGACGGCGGCGTTGCCGAGCGAGTTGAACAGCTTGTTCCCCGGGTAGTCCCCCCAGAGGAGATCCTGCGGCCCCGTCACACGAACGAAGCCGGGCGCTCCTCCCCGGTGAGACGCGTCCGCGCCGGCCTCGGGGTGCACGGTCCCCAGAAAGAATAGCTCGGCGCGATGGATCCACTCTCGCTGGTGGTCGTCGAGTCGGTCGGCGGACCGCGGTGCAACCCGGAGCACGGGCCCATCTGGAAGCGGCGTGTAGGCGCGGATGTACTTGGGGCAGTTCCCGAACGCCTCGCGGACCTCGAGGGGAATGCCCGCGCCGGTGGGCAAGACGGTGCCGTTCACGCGATATCGGCGACGAGCGGCGAAATCCATGACAACCAGTCCGATCGAGGCATCCGGACGGATTGCGGCAGCGATCGGATCATCCGAGCGGGGGACAGCGGAGACGTGAAGCCTTCTCCCGTCGTCGGAGGTCTCGAGGAACCCCGGTGGGCCGACGAGCACGCTTGCCCAGACTCGATCGGCGACGGCCGCGCAGAGGACGACAAAGCGACGCTCGGCGAGAAAGATGCGAGCACCAGGCGGGATCGCTGGCCGGAGCATCTGTCCGACGCGACGCGCATCATTGAGCACGCCCGCGCGCTCCTGCACCAGAAGCTCGCCGTCGTGGAAGCTCACTCTGCGGTCGTAGTGAGCTCAGGCGAACCGTTCAAGCGAATCGCTCTGATCCTCGGCTCATGGGCACGACTGGATCGGTGTTGTCGGGTTCCCGGTGTTCCGGACGTCGTGTTGGTACTTCGGCCAGGGGGCCGTTGAGCTCAGCCCTGCGCTATCGACCACAACTGAGAAGACACCTCCGGACGTGGAGCCTGCGTACAGCACGCCTCCCTCAGAGTTGATTGATAGGCCGGCGTTGCTCCGGCTGCAGTCGAGCGTGGGCGAAGCGGAA
>JADGQZ010000053.1 GCA_017881345.1 Myxococcaceae bacterium
CCGTTCGGGCCGATGACGCCGATCTTCGCCCCCGGGAAGAACGACAGGTAGATGCCCTTGAGGATCTCCTTGCCGCCCCGGACCTTCCGGAGGTCCTGCATGGTGAAGATGAAGTTCTCTGCCATCGTGGAAGTCCCGGACAGTACAGCGGTCAAGGTCCCGGCCAGGTGTGCGAAAGCAGCCAAACGGGCGGCCACCCGGGAGACCGGCTGCCGCCAGGTGTACACAAGGGTGGTGTCGCGGGCCAGATCCGACCTAGACCGGCCCCGCAGAGCCTCCGGCGTGCACAAGAGTCCAGGCAGGCAGGCACCGGCGCGGAATGACGAGCGACTTCGGGTACCAGCTGTTGACCAAGCTCGATGATGGGCCGTCCGGGACGGCCTGGCGTGCCCGCGCGCGCACCAGTGGGGGCCGGGCCATGGTCCGGGTCTTCCACGGGACCCGCTGGGGAGACGAGGACGCCCGCGGTGTCTTCCAGGCCCGGGCCGAGATGCTGGGCCGGCTCGAACACCCACACCTGGCGCGGCAGCTCCAGGCGGGTTGTCTCGAGGACGGACGGCCGTACCTGGTCAGCGAGTATCTCGACGGCGAGGACCTCGCCGCGCACATGCGGCGCCACGGACCGCTCACCCCCGACGAGCTGTCTCTGCTGCTCTTGCCGCTGTGCAGCGTGCTCGAGGAGCTGCGAGGCCGCGGCATCGTGGTGCAGGTGCTCCCGCCGGCGCAGGTGTTCCTGGTGGGCGGGCTGACCCGCTTCACCCCGAAGCTGATCGGACCCGGACTGTCCGATGGGGGCCTTCCACTGGACGCGCGGGGGGACGTCACCGCCCTGGGCCGATTCATGCGACACGCCTGTCCCGAGCACCTGGGGTGGCTGTCCGGCGTGCTTGCCGGGTGCGAGCTCGGCGAGGACGTGGGCGGGTTCGCCACCCCGTCCGACGTGGCGCGGGCGCTGCTCGAGGCCCAGCCCCGAACACAGCTGCTTCCGACGAAGGAGGGGGATCAGCCACCCTTGCTGCTGGTGGACGAGTCGGAGCGCGAGAAGCCGGGGGACGTCCTCGGCCAGTACCGTCTCGAGCGCATGCTCGGCGAGGGGGCGATGGGCCGCGTCTTCCAGGCGCGCCACGTCAGCCTGGGCCGCCCCGCGGCGGTGAAGGTCCTCCGGGCCGAGCACGCCCGGAACGGGCACCTCATCCAGCGCTTCTTCCACGAGGCGCGGGCGGTGAATCAGATCAACCACGCCCACATCGTGGAGATCCTCGATTTCGTCGAGGAGACGGCGGTCTCCGGGCGCTCCCGCGTCTACTGCGTGATGGAGATGCTCGAGGGCAAGAGCCTCACCGAGCTACTGGCGGCGGACCGTCCGAGCGTGGCCCGGGCGGTGGGAATCGTCAGGCAGGTCTGCGACGCGCTGCAGGCGGCGCACGACGTGGGTGTCATCCATCGCGACGTCAAGCCGGACAACCTCTTCGTTCTCGAGCGCGACGGCCGCGACTTCGTGAAGGTGCTCGATTTCGGCGTGGCCAAGCTGGTCGCGCCGCTCGGCGACGTGCCGATGACCACCACGGTCGAGGGCACCATCGTCGGGACCCCGGCGTACATGGCGCCCGAGCAGGCCACCGGCGGGAACGCCGATGCCCGGACCGATCTGTACTCGGTGGGCATCGTCCTCTACGAGCTGCTCGCCGGGCACCCGCCCTTCCAGGCGCCGGCCTTCGGGCAGCTCGTGGCGCAGGTGCTGTCGTCCCCGCCGCCGCCGCTGCCGGCGTGCGCCCGGAACGGCGAGCGAATCCCCGGTGCGCTGGGCGCGGTGGTGCGACGCTGCCTGGCGAAGAACCCGGATGACCGGTACCGGTCGCTGCGCGATCTGTCCGGAGCGCTGGAGACCGCAGCCCGGGCACCGGTGCGGCGCGGCCCTCCGCGGTGGGCGATGGTCGCCGGATCGATGGCGGTGCTGCTGCTGGGCGCGGCCGCAGTGTCGACACGGGTCTCGCGCCGGGCGGCACTGCCGCCGGTCGTCGTGAGCGGAAAGCCCGTGGGCGTGGCCGCAGTGCCGGTGGTGCCGGCGCCCCTGCCCGCGACGACCGCCCCCGAACCCGAGCTGATCGCGCCGGAAACGCCCCGCGTCGTGGTCACGGTGGTGTCCGATCCGCCGGGTGCCCGGGTGGTGGAGGCGGCCACCGGACGCACGCTGGGGACGACCCCCCTGAACGCTTCCTTCACCCGCTCGAGTGTCCCCACCCGGCTCCGGCTGGAGCGGACCGGGCGACGTCCGGCGGAGGTGGAGGTGGTGCCCGGGTCGACCCGGGAGATCCACGTGTCGCTGCCGCGGGCATCTCGGAGCGCCAGCCCCGCGGCGGTGAAGGTGACCCCGGGGCAGAAGCAGAAGCACCCCGACCCGTTCAAGCTGTAGATCCTCGGCGCTCGACGCGCGGTGGCTCCCGGCAACGCGGACGTGTCGGACGCACTCGGCCCGGAGGAGACGCCGGGCACTGTCGAGACCGTGACGGTCGGGCAGTCCCGGCCGGCCTGCGCAACGTCCGGCGCTCCGGGGGTGCACGGTCCACGACGAGGCCGTGCGTGCGGTTTCGCGAAGCCGGTTGGGGGAACGGATTCGGACGATCGCCCCGGGAGAATGGCGGGCGCGCCCCGTTTTCTGCGTCCGAAATTGTTTCGCGGACGCGGTTGGCGAAACCGTTCCAACAGTGCTGAACGCGTTGGAACTGTTCCTCGAAATCGGTTCGCGAAACCGTTTCGGACGGCTCTCGAGCCCCGGGCGACCCCCCTCCGGGGGCGAGCGTCCGAAAATGTTTCGTGGACTGCGCTGGGGAAACCGCACGGTGTCGCGCGGGGGCGCGTGAGTTCATGGGCGAGACCTGGGGCATGGACGTCCGGGCTGGCGCGACGCTGCGCCGGAATGCGGAGCTGTGCCCGGTGTCCGCCGCCTGCGACTACATCGTTGTGCCGGGGCTCCGGATTCATCCGACGGACTCGTTGGTGGCCCGCGCCCGAGGCGGGCGGTCACGGCCTGGACGGTCAGCAACGCGGGCTCGCGCCTCCCCGGACCTTGCCGCCTGCGGCGCAAGATTGTACTCGCTCAGTGCGCCGCAGCCGCGATCTCGGCGGGGTTCACCCTGGGCTTCCTGAGCAGCAGGATCAGGAGGAACGAGAGCGCGAACACACCGGCGAGGACGAGGAAGCCGGAGTTGAAGGCGCGGATGAGCGCCTGGGCGTCCAGCCGGGACGCCATGAGCGCGTACCCGCTCTGCACCGGATCGGGGAGACGCGCCACCGCGCCCTGCGCCTGCCGGAGCTGTTCCTGGAAGAGCGGGTTGTACGGATCGGCGTAACGGGCGAGGTCGGTGCGGAACTGATGAGTGCTGTTGGTGAGCATGGTGCTCATCCACGCCAGCCCGATGGATCCGCCGAGCTCGCGGGTGAGATTGAACAGGCCGGCGGCGCTCCCCCGCTGCTGTGCGCTCAGACCCGAGAGCGCGACCACCGAGAGCGGAACGAAGCAGAACCCGAGCCCCAGCGAGCGCACGAAGATGGGCATGGTGAGGGCGTGGGTGTCCGCGAGCTGGGTGAGGTGCCCGTTGATCCACAGCGAGGCGACGCATCCCAGCACCCCGAAGGCGATGAGCGCCCGGCTGTCCACCTTGCCGATGAGCCGACCCACCAGGGGCATGATCAGGAGCTGGATCCAGCTCCCGCGCAGGAAGAGCATCCCGATGTCCATCGCCTCGTAGCGGAGGATGGTCCCGCAGAAGAGCGAGTACAGGAACGAGCCGGCGAAGAGCGCGGTGCCGAGGAGGAAGTTCAGCGCGGTGGCCGCGGTGTAGCTGACGTTCTTGAACACCCGGAAGTCCACCACCGGGTGCTCGATCTCCAGCTCGTGAACGACGAAGGTGACGAGGCAGATGGCCGCCGCGCAGGCGAGCACCACGATGCGCGTGTCCTCGAACCACCCGTCGCGGTTGCCCTCCTCCAGCACGTACTGGAGCGAGACCATGCCCACGGCCAGCAGGCCGATGCCGCGCCCGTCGATGGGCTCGCGCGCCGGCTTGAAGCCCGGCTCCTTGATCGAGGTGAACGCCACCCAGGCGGCGAGCAGCCCCACCGGCACGTTGATCAGGAAGATCCAGTGCCAGCTGGCGACGTCGATGAGCTTGCCGCCCAGGGTCGGACCCAGGAGGGGGCCGGTGATCGCGCCGAGCGCGAACAGGGCGCCCGCCATTCCGTGCTCCTTGTGCGGGTAGCGGCCGAAGAGGATGTTCTGCGAGGTGGGGATGATGGCCCCACCGCCGATGCCCTGGAGGATGCGGAAGACGACCAGCGAGGGCAGGTTCCAGGCGAACGCGCAGAGGGCCGAGGCCGCGGTGAACATGAGGAGCGAGCCCGCGAAGTAGTTCCGGAACCCGAAGCGCCGCTGGAGCCATCCCGAGAGCGGGATGACGGTCACGTTGGCCATCGCGTAGCCGGTGGACACCCAGGCGATCCGGTCCAGGGGGGTGCCGAAGCTCGCCCGGATGTCGCTGAGCGCGACGTTGACGATGCTGATGTCGATGACCGACATCAGCGCGCCGAGCATCGCGGCGACGGTGATCAGCAGCTTGCTGCCCTGGATGGGAGTCTGCTCCGCCACGGCCGTTGCCCTCAGTTCGTCCGGACGGTGACGGTGGCGCTCATCCCCGGGCGGAGCGGGACGTCGGACGTCCTGTCCAGCCGCACCAGCACCGGCACGCGCTGGACGACCTTCACGAAGTTGCCGCTCGCGTTGTCGGGGGGCAGCAGCGCGAACCGGGCGCCGGACGCGCCGGCCAGGCTCTCGACGTGCCCCGGGAAGTCACGCCGGCCGTAGGTGTCGACGTGCACGGTGACCTTCTGACCGGGGCGCATCTCGCCGATCTGGTCCTCCTTGAAGTTGGCGACGACCCAGACGTCCTGGAGCGGGACCAGCGCCATCATCGGGCGGTCGGGCGAGACGAGCTGTCCCTGCTCGACGGTGCGGCGGCTGACCGCGCCGTCCACCGGGGCGCGCACCTCGGCGTAGCTCCGGTTGAGCGCAGCGAGATCGTACGCTGCCTGCGCCTGGTCGACGCGGGCCTGCGCGGCCTGCACCGCGACGTCGGCGGCCTTCACCTGGTCCGGAGCGGTCTCGGCAGCGGCGAGGCGACCCTGGGCGGTGGCCACTCCACCCCCCGAGGAGAGGAGGTTGGCCTGGGTGCTGGCGAGCTTGGCGCGGGCCTGCGCGAGCCCGGCACC
>JADGQZ010000054.1 GCA_017881345.1 Myxococcaceae bacterium
ACTGGATGGGGCGGCCGGGTACGGTCGAGGTGCACGTGGAGGGGACGCCGGAGGATGTCCGGTGGGTCTCGATCGCCGGACCGGCGGTGGTCGTCGCGCGAGGCAAGCTCGAGGTGCCGAGCTGATCGGTGGACGGGGAAGGTGGAACCGGTGAAATTCGTGGTTCGTCTGGACCGTCGATGACAGCGCTGGACCACCTCGTCGTCGCCGGAGAGACGCTCGGTACGTCGGGACTCGACGCTGTCCTGGGGGTGGCGCTGTCCGGCGGCGGCGAGCACGCGCGGATGGGGACGCACAACCGTCTCCTCCGCCTCGGCACCGATGCCTACCTCGAGCTCATCGCCATCGACCCTCGGGCCACCCGCCCGGAACGGCCGCGCTGGTTCGGCCTCGACGAGCCAGCGATGCACGCGGCTCTCGCCGAAGGACCACGGTTCATCCACTGGGTGGCGCGCGTCGAGTCGACGGTTCTGCCGACGCTCCCGTTCGATGTCGGGGTCTGGGAGCCCTTCCAGCGAGGGGACCTCTCCTGGAAGCTGACCGTCCGGGGCGACGGCGCGCTGCCCGCGGAGGGCGTCGTCCCGAGCCTCATCTGCTGGAGCGGCGCTGCGCATCCCCCGGGACGTCTTCCGGATGCCGGAGTGACCCTCGAGGCGCTGGAGCTCGAGCACCCCCGGGCGGCCGAGGTGCAGCGGCAGCTCGACCTGCTCGAGCTCGCGGTCCGATGCAGGCCCGCACCGTCGCCGCGGCTCACCGCCCATCTACGCACCCCCGCCGGGCCGAGGACGCTCCACAGCACCGGGCCGATCCGATGACCAGGGTCGAGCCCTCCGCCCCGCTGGTCTACGAGCCGCTCGTCCCCGAGCACGCCCCCGCGCTCTTTCCGATCCTCGGGGACGCGCGGGTCTGGCAGCACATCCAGGGAAGCGACGGCGCAACCGAGGACCAGATGCGCGTGGCGTACGCCAGGCGCGCCGCAGGGCCCGCCCGGGCGCACGAGCGGTGGATCAACCACGCCGTGCGGCTCGCCGATGGCCCGTACCTCGGTCGGGTCGAGGCCACCGTGTACGCGGATGGGTGGGGGGAGATCGCGTACGTCTTCGGGCTCACCCACCGGGGCCGGGGACATGCCCGGGCCGCGGTCGCCTGGCTCCTGGCGCAGCTCGGCGTCGACGAGGTCTGGGCCACCACGACCCCGGCCAACGCGTCCTCGCGCCGGCTGCTCTCCGCCCTCGGGTTCCGGGAGGCTCCGCCATCACGTCCGCTCGCGTCGTGGGACCCCGGTGACCTGAGTTACCGGTGGGACCGACCGCGCTGAGCGGGCGCTCTCTTTCCTCATCGGCGCCAGTCTGGCAGCGTCCCGGCATGGCGCGTCTCAGGGCAGTCCTCATCGGCGGCACCGGCTACGGCGGGGCGGAGATCCTCCGCCGCCTCCTCTTCCACCCCCAGGTCGAGGTGGCACGGGTCACCGCGGCCGACAACATCGGCAAGAAGGTCGGTGAGGTTCACTTCAGCCTCGCCGGGCTCAGCGACCTCACCTTCCAGGAGATGGCTCCCGAGCAGGCCGTCTCCGGGATGGACGTGGCGTTCCTCGCCATGCCGCACAAGACGACGGCGAAGGTGGTCCAGGCCATCCTCGGATCCGGCGTGCGCATCGTCGACCTCTCGGGCGACTTCCGCCTGCGCGATCCTGCCGCGTACGAGCGGTACTACGGCGTGGCCCACCCATCGCCGAGGTCGCTGACCGAAGGCGTCTTCACCTACGGAATGCCGGAGGTGAACCGCGCCGCCATCGGCAAGGCGAAGTACATCGCCTCGCCCGGCTGCTTCGCGACCACCATCGCCCTCGGGCTCCTTCCGCTGGCGCGCGCCGGGATGCTCGGCGGCCCGGTGCACACCGTCGCGGCGACCGGAAGCTCGGGCTCGGGGGCCAATCCACAGCTCACCACGCACCACCCGCTGCGCGCGGTGAACCTCCGGACCTACAAGCCGCTCGACCACCAGCACATCCCGGAGATTCTCCAGACGCTCCACGGCGCCGGTGGACGGGACCTGGCGCTCGAGTTCGTCCCGGTCTCGGCCCCGCTCCCGCGCGGCATCTTCTCCACCAGCTTCGTCGACGTCCCGGCCACGACGACGGCCGAGCAGCTGCAAGAAGCCTGGGCCCGCTGCTACGCCGGCGAGCCGTTCGTCCGCGTGGTCCAGGGCCGCCAGCCGGAGGTCGTGGCGGTCGCCGGCGGAAACTACGTCGAGGTGGGCTTCGCGCTCGGCGCACCCACCGGGCCCACGCGGCGGGTGGTCTGCTTCAGCGCGCTGGACAACCTGGTGAAGGGCGGCGCCGGTCAGGCCATCCAGGCCTTCAACGTGATGATGGGCTTCGACGAGACGCTCACCTTGAAGGAGCCGGGGCTCTGGCCATGACCACGCTCGCCGACTTCGCCGGACGGTGGTTCGTGGTGAAGGTGGGCGGTGAGCTGGCCGCCGATCGCGCTCGTCTCGCGGCCAGCGTCGGGACCGCGGTGGGCGAGTTTCTCGGTGCAGGCATCCGGGTCGCCGTGGTCCACGGCGGCGGGCCCCAGGCGACGGAGCTCGGGCGGCGACTCGGCCTCGAGCCGACCATCGTCGGGGGTCGCCGGGTGACGGATCCGGAGACGCTCGAGGTGATGAAGATGGCTCTCGCCGGTCAGGTCTCGGTCGACGTGGCCGCGGCGATGCGGCTAGCCGAGGTTCCGGCCCTGTGCACCACCGGCGTCTCCGCGGGACTGATCGATGCCGTCCGCCGTCCTCCGAAGGTCATCACCGGCGCGGGACCGGACCCGGTGGACCTCGGCCTGGTCGGGGACATCGTCGCGGTCGACACCGCGGCGCTGGAGCGACTCGCGACCCTCGGGTTCGTCCCCGTGCTCGGGTCGCTGGGTGGTGATTCGGGTGGCAATGTCTTCAACATCAACGCGGACACGGTGGCGGGCCGCGTCGCGGCACGGCTCCGGGCGGCGAAGCTCTTCCTGGTCTCCAACGTGCCCGGTGTGCTCCGCGACAAGGACGATCCCTCGACGCGCATGCCACGGCTGACGGCGGCGGAGGCCCGCGAGCAGATGGCCTCGGGGATCATCTCCGGGGGGATGATCCCCAAGGTGGAGGAGTCGCTGGCGATGCTCGAGGAGGGCATCGAGGCGGTCCACATCGTCGGGATCGACCCGCCGACGTCGATCCTCGACGAGGTCAGAGAGCCCGGGAGCCGGGGAACCGCCTTCGTGCGCTGATGCCCTGACTCGCGGTTTCGCCAGCACCGCTCGGGAAACAATTTCGGACGGTGACCCCGGGCGGGGATGCGCCAACGTCGATCTGGGCGTCCGTTCCGGTTTCGCGAAGTCACCGAGCGAAACAGTTTCAACGCCTGCAGCGTGGCTGTTCACGACGCTCCGGGCTGGCGGACTCCTCAGGCGATCTCACTCCGTCCGTGCCGCCGGACCT
>JADGQZ010000451.1 GCA_017881345.1 Myxococcaceae bacterium
GAACGCCGGCGTCGGCGCCGTCGGCGTGGCCGCGGCGCTCCGGTCCTCTTCACCCCCGAGGGGCAGGCGTACCGGATGCTGACCGGGCCCGACGGGCAACAGTCCCAGGTCTTCCTCACGCCCCAGGAGCTGCAGCAATGGCAGGCGCGCCAGCAGCAGCAGCCCCAGCCGGGCCAGGGGCCGCAGGCTCCCGCCAGCGCACCGCGGCCACCGCAGCCCCAGGCGGCGCCAGCGCTGTCTGCCGTGGAGGGCGTGCTGGACACCGAGGCCAAGGGTCCCAACGCCTTCCTCCGACAGATCCGCCGGAACCTGCTCCCCGGCCCCGAGGACGCGGAGATCCCCAAGAACCTGGTGCAGAAGCTGCGGCTCCGTCAGGGCCAGTACCTGACCGCCATGGCGCAGATGCGCGGACAGAAGGGCCTGGTCCAGCGCGTGGACACGGTGGACGGCCGCCCGGCCGAGGGTGCTCCGCGGCTCCCCCACTTCAACGACCTCACCAGCATCGACCCGATCGAGCGGATCAAGCTCGAGCACGGGCACAAGGAGATGGTCACCCGGGTGCTCGACATCATCGCGCCCCTGGGCAAGGGACAGCGCGCGCTGATCGTCGCCCCGCCCAAGACCGGCAAGACCATCATGCTCCAGCGCATCGCTCAGGCCGTGCTGGCCAACCACCCCGAGATGCACGTGATGGTGCTCCTCATCGACGAGCGTCCCGAGGAGGTCACCGACATGCGCCGGAGCATCAAGGCCGAGGTGCTGGCCTCGAGCGCCGACCGGCCCTCCGGCGATCACCTCAAGCTGGCCGAGCTCGCCCTGGAGCGCGCGCGACGCATGGTCGAGGCCGGCAAGGACGTGATCATCCTGCTCGACTCGATCACCCGGCTGGCGCGGGCCTTCAACAAGGAGGTCGACAGCTCCGGCCGCACGCTCACCGGCGGTGTGGACAGCCGTGCCCTCGAGCGGCCCAAGCGCATCTTCGGGGCCGCCCGCGCCACCGAGGAGGCGGGGTCGCTGACCATCGTCGGCACCGCGCTCATCGACACGGGAAGCCGGATGGACGAGGTCATCTTCGAGGAGTTCAAGGGGACGGGAAACAGCGAGATCACCCTCGACCGGATGCTGGCGGAGAAGCGCATCTTCCCCGCAATCAACATCCCCCAGTCCGGCACGCGGAAGGAGGAGAAGCTCTTCAGCCTCGTGGAGTACGAGAAGGTGAAGAAGCTCCGCCAGATGCTCTTCAGCGTGAAGCCGGTGGAGGCGATGGAGGCGCTGGTGAAGCGGCTGGCGCGCTACACCTACAACGAGGAGTTCCTCGGCGAGCTCTAGGTCGCCTCTGACGATGCCCGCGCTGCCGATCATGCCGATTGTCGTGGTGCTGCTCCTGGCGCTCCCGGTCAGGCTCGCGCCGCGGTCGCTCGGGTGGCTCGCGTTCGGGCTGTGGCTACTCGGCGGGGTGGTGCTGCTGTCGCTCGGGACGGCACGGCTTCTCCAGGCGGCCCGGGGCGAGGCGACGCCGACAGTGGTGGCCGTGGTCGCCGTGGGCGCGCTGGCCGTGGGCGCTGCGAAGGGATGGTTCCTCCTGCGGAAGACCGCACGCCGGAATATCGACCGGCTCGCCGCGCTCACCGGGGACCGGCGGCCCATCCACGTCTACGGGACCCGCAGCTGGGTGGTCATCGGGTTGATGACCGCCCTGAGCATCGGGCTCACGCTCGGGGGCGTGCCGCCACTCTGGCGTGGGATGGTGAATCTGGCGATCGGAGCCGCGCTTGCGGCGAGCAGCCTGAGCTACCTGCCGCCCCTGCGCGCTGGCATCCTGCGGTCCACCTGACACCCGATTTGATCGATGGCAGTGGGTTCCTCCCGTGGGAGCTGATGGAAGTGCAAGGCAGATGAAGCGCATCGGCACTCCGTCGCTCTGATTGATCCGGTCACACTCCCGCGAGTGCTCGATGCTGCGAGCACTCGTCGAGCAGATGCTCCTCCCGCCGGAGTCTCCGCCGGCGCGCCTCCTGCGCCCTCCGTGCGAGCAGCTGCTCCAGCACGACCAGGCTCGCCTCGGCCCGCGCGAGCGCGTCGCGCGCCTGGTCGCTCCGACCCGAGCGGGCCGCAAGCTCCCGCATCGCCACCTGGCGACCGAAGGCGAGGACCTCGAGCTCACCCCGGAGCCGCGACTCGTGCCTTGCATGCACGACCGCGCTCCCCGCCGCCTCACCCACGCCGAGGACCGAGAGCCGCGCCTCGGCGCGTGCCGTGCAGCGACCACGCTGCCACTCCCAGCGCGCCGTGGCCCGACGGAGCAGCTCCTCCGCCAGCCGCAGCTCGGAGAGTCGCCGCGCGAACGCCTCCTGCGCCCCGTCACGCGCGTCGGTCCTGAGCCGGTGAAGGGTGTCGAGCGTGCTCATCCCTCCACCGCCTCCCGGAGCCGGTCCAGCACCGCGCCGGGCGGCTCATCCCGCTCCTGGGCGAGGAACGCCTCGAGCTGGGGCTGGCGGGCGATGGCCTCGTCGGTCAGCGCGTCGGTCCCGGGCGTGTAGGCGCCGAGGAGGATGAGGTCGCGCCGCTGCTCGTACGCGGCGGCCAGCTCCCGGAAGCGCGCCGCGAGTCGCCGGTGCTCTCCCGAAGTGACCTGGGGCATGACCCGCGAGAGCGAGGCGAGCACGTCCACCGCCGGCCAGCGCCCGCGCTCGGCAATACGCCGGTCGAGCACCACGTGCCCGTCGAGGATGCCCCTCACCTCGTCGGCGATCGGGTCCTCCAGGTCATCGCCCGCGACGAGGCAGGTGTAGAGCGCCGTGCAGGATCCGCGCTCCGAGTTGCCCGTGCGCTCCAGGAGCCGCGAGAGCATGGAGAAGACCGAGGGTGGGTACCCCTGGCGCGCGGGCGGCTCTCCGGCGGCGAGGCCCACCTCGCGCTGGGCCCGGGCCAACCGGGTGATCGAGTCGAGCAGGAACAGCACGTCGCCGCCCTGCTCGCGGAACCACTCCGCGATCGCCGTGGCGACGAACCCTGCCCGGAGTCGCACCAGGGCGGGCGCATCGGACGTGGCGCACACCACCACGCTGCGGCGGAGGCCTTCGGGACCGAGCGCGTCTTCCACGAATTCCCGCAGCTCACGCCCCCGCTCCCCCACCAGCGCCACCACCGTGACATCGGCCCGCGTCTGACGCGCCATCTGGCCGAGCAGGGTGGACTTCCCCACCCCGGCCCCGGCGAAGAGCCCCAGCCGCTGCCCGCGGCCGACCGTGCACAGCCCATCGATGGCACGCACCCCGAGGGTGAGCGGCGCGTCCACCCGTGCGCGGCGGAATGGCGCAGGACATGGCCGGTCCACGGGCCAGCGCACGAGACCAGCGGGCAGTGGCCGTCCGTCCAGCGGCTGGCCGAGACCATCGAGCACCCGGCCCACGAGCGCCTCGCCGACTCCCACGGTGAGCGATTCGCCCCGGCACTCCGCCGCGGCCCCCTCCTCGAGTCCGGCCGCACTTCCCAGTGGCAGTAGCTGCGCCCGCGTGCCGGAAAATCCCACCACCTCCGCCAGCACCTGGACGCCGGCAGCCCGGAGCATCACCACCTCGGCGATCCGGGCCCCGGGGAGCGTCGCCTCGAGGAGCAGCCCGCGCACGAGCTCGACCCGGCCCGTCACCCGGAAGGGGTGGACCGCGCGCGCGACATCGAGAGCGCTCACCCCGGCGCCTCGAGTCCGAGCGGGCCGCGGAAGGCAGCGAGCATGGTGGAGAGCCGACCGTCCACCTTCCCCCAGCCGGACACGGCCACGCAGCCGGCCTCGTCCACCGCGGAGTCCTCCACGACCTCGACCGTCCCCCCGTCCACCTCGGCGGACAGCGCAGCGCGAACCGCGGTCGCGCTCGCGGGCGAGACGTGGAGCGAGATGACCTCGGCCCGCCGGAGCGGGGCCGCCGCCGCGAGAAGCGCGCGCGCCCAGGTCCCCGGCTCGGTGGCCCATGCCTCACCGAGGACACGGCGGGTCATCGCCAGGGCCAGCTCGCTCGCGGTTCGGGCGAGCGGCTGTCCCTCGATCACCCGGAGCCGCTGCTGCTGCATCTCCACCATCAGACGCTGCGCATACGCCAGCCCCTCGTCCCGGCCTGCCTCGCGTGCGTCGCTCCGGAGCGCGTCGGCCTGCTGCTCCGCCTCGGCGATGCGCTCGGCGGCCTGCGCCTCGGCCGCGGCCAGCACCTCCTGTGCGCGGTCACGCGCGGCCAGGAGCGGTGCCGGGAGGATGCGCGCCCGCGGGCGGGCCGATGACCAGGATGTCCCCACCGTTCACCTCCCGACCCCGGGGAGGCGCCGCCACCGCTCCGGGTTCCTATGTTCCAGGTCGCTGCACGGGCCATGCCCCGGAGGAGGAACGCGATGCCCATCCGCACACTGGTGCTGACCACCCTCGTTGTCTCCGGCCTCGCAACCGCACAGCCGGACGGGGGTCCGCGCCGGTCGACGCCCGATGGAGGCACGCGGGGAACGACCGTGCCCGACCGGCCGACGCCGGCACCCGACGGGGCCGAGCTCCCCGCCCCGCGGACCCAGACGAGCACCCCGCTGGGCACCGGCAGCGAGACGCCCGCACCCACGCGGCCTGCCCCGCCGGTCACTCCGATGCCGATTCCCGACGTCCCGCCCACCACCCAGCCGCCGCGGGCCACCCCGCACTGACGCTCGGCGGGCCGGAGAGCGCGCCGCCCCCCGGGCCCGTCGCGGGGAGGAGCGGGAAGAGCGACGCGGGCCGGCGATCGACGGAGCGTTCAAGTCGATTGACGCGCGCCGTCGCGGTCAGTAGCAACCTCTCGCAGTGAGCGAGCCCATCGTCAGCATCGTCGACGTGGTCAAGGAGTACCAGCTCGGCGCCACGGTGGTTCCGGCGCTCCGGGGGGTGTCCCTCGACGTGCACCGCGGCGAGTTCATCTCCATCGCCGGCCCCTCGGGCAGCGGGAAGACCACCCTCCTCAACCTCATCGGCTGCGTCGACGTGGCGACCCGGGGCACCGTGCGCGTCGTCGGTCAGGACACCGCGGCGCTCAGCGAGCGCGAGCTCACCCGGCTCCGTCTGGAGACCATCGGCTTCATCTTCCAGAGCTTCAACCTGGTGGGCGTCCTCAGCGTCTTCCAGAACGTGGAGTTCCCCCTCCTCCTCCAGGGAAAGCTCCGGGGCCACGAGCGGCGGGCGCGGGTGATGACGCTCCTCGAGCAGGTGGGTCTCGCCGAGCACGCCCGCCATCGGCCCAACGAGCTCTCCGGGGGGCAGCGGCAGCGGGTCGCCGTCGCCCGGGCGCTGGTCGGTAGCCCGCAGATCGTCCTCGCCGACGAACCCACGGCGAACCTCGACTCGGTCACCGGGGAGCGGATCATCGACCTCATGAAGGAGATGAACCAGCGCGACGGGACCACCTTCATCTTCTCCACCCACGACGCCAAGGTGATGGCCCACGCCGACGCGATCGTCCGGCTGGCCGACGGGAAGATCATCGCCCGCGAGCTGGCGGGGGGCGCGGTGGCCGCTTCCGGAGGGCACTGAGGTGCTCGCCCGGCTTGCAATCCTCCTCCGCATCGCAGGCCGCAACCTGTTCCGGTCGCGGATCAATCTCCTCATCGGCTCGGTCATCCTCGGTGGCACGCTGCTGGTGGTGGTGGGCGGCGCGCTGCTCAACAGCGTCGTCAGCTCGATGAGCCGGAGCATCATCGGGAGCGTCGCCGGGCACATCCAGGTCTACAGCGCCGCGAGCAAGGAGGAGTTCGCCATCTGGCCGATGGGGGGCAACGACCCCGACCTGAGCCCGATGGTGGACTGGGAGCGGAAGCAGCGCCTGCTGGAGTCGGTCCCCAACGTCAAGGCGGTCATCCCGATGGGGATCAACGCCGCGCTGATCACCAGCGGGAACACGGTCGACCTCACCCTGGAGGAGCTGCGCTCGGTGGTGCGCCAGGAGAAGGAGCACGGGAGCACACCAGACCTCCAGGCGAGGCGCGCCTCGCTCAAGGAGCACATCCGGCAGATCGTCCGGGTGCTCCGGAGCGACCTGGTCCGCGAGGAGGACATCAACACGCCGCAGGCGGTGGACCCGGAGGCGCGCGCCGCCATCGAACGGGCCTCGTCGGACGCGTTCTGGGAGAGTTTCGATCGCGACCCGTACGGCGCGCTGGAGTTCCTGGAGAATCGCCTCGCCCCCCAGCTGTCCGACGCCGACCTGGTGCCGCTCCGGTATGTCGGCACCGACCTCGAGGCGTTCCAGAAGAACTTCGACCGGATGGAGATCGTCGATGGGCAGCCGGTCCCGCCCGGCCACCGCGGCTTCCTGATGTCCAAGTTCGTCTACGAGGACCGGCTGAAGCTCCGGACGGCGCGGCGCCTGGACAAGATCAAGGACGCGCTCGACCTCAAGGGGAAGATCGCCCGGGATGACACGCTCCAGCGGTACGTCCACGAGAACCGCACCCAGACGCGGGAGATCCTCCTCCAGCTCGACCGGCTGAAGACCGAGAAGGCGGTGGCGCTGCTCCAGCGGACGCTGGGCTCGTCGGAGAAGGACCTCGAGCGGCTCCTCAACGCCTTCTTCGACACCGACGACAGCAACTTCTACGAGCGCTACCGGGTGTTCTACCGGGACCTCGCTCCGCTCCTGCAGCTCTACCGGCTCAAGGTCGGCGACGTCCTGACCATCACCGCCTTCACCCGCAGCGGCTACGTCCAGAGCCTCAATCTCAAGGTCTGGGGAACCTTCCAGTTCCGGGGACTGGAGAAGTCGGCGCTGTCCGGAAACATCAACCTGATGGACATCGTGAGCTTCCGGGAGCTCTACGGCTACCTCAGCGCGGACCGGAAGGCGGAGATCGAGGCGATCAAGAAGGAGGGCGGCGCACGGGAGATCGATCGCAGCCGCGCCGAGGAGGAGCTGTTCGGTCAGGCCAGCCGGAAGATCGTCGCCGAGGCCACCCCGGGCATCATCGACGAGAAGGAGCAATTCAAGGGCACCGGCGCAGTGCTCCGCCGGGAGGAGCTCGTCCGGCGGGTCTACGATCCGGCGGAGATCGGTCGAGGGGTGGTGCTCGACGCGGCCATCGTGCTGGACGACCCTCGCCAGCTCGGGAAGACCCTGGCCGACATCCGCGCGCTCTCCGAGCGTGAGCACCTGGGGCTGAAGGTCCTCTCCTGGCGCGAGGCGGCCGGATTCCTCGGACAGTTCATCCTGCTGGCCAACGTGGTGCTCCTGCTCGCGGTGGCGATCATCTTCATCGTCGCCATGGTCATCATCAACAACTCGGTGATGATGGCCACCCTCCAGCGCACGCCGGAGGTGGGGACGATGCGGGCCATCGGCGCGCCACGGGGGTTCATCCTCGGGATGGTGCTCGTGGAGACCTTGACCCTGGGGATGATCTTCGGAGGAGCCGGGGCCGCCCTCGGATCGGGCGTGATCGCGCTCCTGCACTGGTGGGGGATCCCCGCCCAGAACGATACGCTCTACTTCTTCTTCTCCGGACCCCGGCTCTTCCCCACCCTCAGCCCGTGGAACATCGTGGCGGCGCTGGTCATCGTGATCCTGGTGACCGTCCTCTCCACTCTCTACCCGGCCTTCCTGGCCACCCACGTCGCCCCGGTCCGGGCGATGCAGACCGACGAGTGAACGAGATGGGCCAGCTCTTCCTGATCGCCGTCCGAAATCTCATGACCCACAGCCGCCGCACCCTGCTGCTGGGTGGCGCCATCGTGGGGGTCACCACCCTCCTGGTGCTGCTCCTCGGGGTGCTCAACGGGATCCGCTCCACCATCCTCGAGTCGGCCACCACGCTGATGACCGGACACGTCAACGTGGGCGGGTTCTTCAAGGTGACCGCCGGAGCCGGCTCCCCGGTGGTGACGCACTACCCGGAGATCCTGGCGATCGTCCGGAAGGAGGTGCCGGAGCTGGACTACGTCGCCCAGCGAGGACGGGGCTGGGCCAAGGTGGTGAGCGACACGGGCTCGCTCCAGTCCGGGATCGGGGGAATCGACATCCTCCATGAGCCCAGGTTCCGGAAGGTGATCCAGCTGAAGGAGGGGTCGTTCGACGCGCTGGCCGAGCCGGGGACCATCCTCATCTTCGACCAGCAGGCAGAGAAGCTGGGCGTCCGGGTCGGGGATCAGCTGACCCTCAGCGCCTACACGGTCCGGGGGGTGGCCAACACCGTCGACGTGCGGATCGCCGCCATCGCCCGCAACGTGGGGCTCCTCAGCAGCTGGAACACCTTCGTCCCCGACTCCACCCTCCGCAGCCTCTACCAGCTGAACGATCAGGCCACCGGCGCGCTCTTCCTCTACCTCCAGGACGTGAAGGACGTGCCGCGGGTCCAGGAGCGGCTCCGCAGGGTGCTCGCTGCCGCCGGCTACCAGGTGATGGACCCCGACCCGCGCGCGTTCTGGTTCAAGTTCGAGACGGTCAACCGCGAGGGCTGGACCGGCCAGAAGCTCGACGTGACCACCTGGGAGGACGAGATCTCGTTCATCCAGTGGACCGTCACCGCGATCACCTGGCTGTCGTACACGCTGATCGGGATCCTGCTGGTGATCATCGTGGTGGGCCTGATGAACACGATGTGGATCTCGATCCGGGAACGCACCCGGGAGATCGGGACCCTCCGGGCCATCGGGATGCAGCGGGCGCGGGTGCTGGCCATGTTCATGACCGAGGCCTTCACCCTCGCCCTCACCGCCACCCTGGTCGGCACCGCGCTGGGGCTGGGCCTCTGCGCGCTCCTCAACCTCGCCCACCTCCATGCGCCCCTGGCGCTGCAGCTCTTCCTGATGCGCGAGGAGTTCCACCTCCTGGTGAAGCCCTCGGCGGTGGCCGGCGCCATCGCGCTGATCGCCGGCTCCACCACCGCGATCGCCCTCTTCCCCTCCTTCCTCGCCGCCCGGCTCCAGCCGGTGACGGCGATGCATCGCGTGGGCTGAGCGACAGGCACATGAACGGCGCGACCCACTCTCGATGGCTGCTCCTGGCCGGGCTGATCGCCCCGCTGCTCCCGGCCCTGGGGCATCCCCTGGACCACGATGCGCTGACGAAGGTGGTGCGCACCATCGACGATCGGCAGCGAAACTCGGGCGACTACCGTTCGCTCGCCTACCTGGAGCAGAAGGAGCGGGACAAGACCGACACCGCGCGCGAGGCCATCGTCTACCGCCGGAGCGACGACCAGAAGCTGATGATCCTCTTCACCAAGCCCAAGGGCGAGGCGGGCAAGGGTTACCTCCGGCTGGACAAGAACCTCTGGAGCTACGACCCCACCACCGGCAAGTGGGAGCGCCGCACCGAACGCGAGCGCATCGCGGGGACCGACAGCCGGCGCGCAGATTTCGACGAGTCGAGACTGGCGGAGGAGTACGAATCCACCTTCTCCGGGGAGGCGAAGCTGGGGAGCTTCGACACCTGGGTGATCGAGTGCAAGGTCAAGCCCGGGGTGGACGTGGCCTACCCGGTGGTGAAGCTCTGGGTCGACCAGAACACCGGGAACGTGCTCAAGCGGCAGGAGTTCGCGCTCTCCGGGCGGCTGATGCGGACGCTCTACTATCCGACCTGGAAGAAGCTGTTCAGCGAATCGAAGGGCGCGGACGTTTGGTACCCGGGCGAGATCCGCATCTACGACGAGGTGGAGAAGGCGAACAGCACCATCGTGGTGCTGAAGGAAGTGGACCTCCGTCCCCTCCAGGCCAACATCTTCACCAAGGCCTGGCTCGAGTCGAAGAGCCGATGAGCCGCTGGGCCGTCCTGGCGGCGGTGGTGCTGTCGCTCGCGGCCCGGGCCCAGCGGCCCGACGAGGACGCGCTGTTCGGTGGCACGCCCGACGCGGGTAGCCCCGCGCCGCCGCCGAGCGAGGCGGTGCGCCCCGGAGGAGCCCCCGACACCGGCGCAGGCCCCGGGCTCCTGCGTGGGCCGGGGCAGGAGTCACGCGGGCTCGACACCGCTCCGTCGTCCGATGCCTTCGCCGCCGGGCGCGTGCAGGAGGACCCGCTGAGGATCGGCGGGCTCTTCTACACGCGGCTCTTCCTCACCACGCTCCAGAACCAGCCGTTCAACCAGTCCACCGTCTCGTTCCCCACGCTGGTCGACGTCTACCTCGATGCCCGTCCCATGGACCGACTGCGGGCCTTCGTGCTCGGCCGGCTCACCTACGATCCGTTCTTCGCCGTCACCGTGGGTGGCACGGCGCTCCCGGGCGTGCCCGCGTCGACGACGGTGAGCAATCCGGCGGTGGTGCTGGACCAGGCGTGGCTCGCGTTCGACATCGGCCACGCGGTGTTCCTCACCGTGGGACGCCAGCACGTGAAGTGGGGGGTGGCCCGCTTCTTCACTCCCACCGACTTCCTCGCCTCGCAGCCCAGGGACCCGCTGGCGCTGTTCGACTCGCGGCTCGGGGTGACGATGATCCGCGCCCAGATCCCGTGGGAGCGCGCCGGATGGAACTTCACCGCCATCGCGCTGTTCGAGCCCACCCAGCTGGTGGGCGGCGGCTACTCGGGCAGCGCCGCGGTGGAGAACCCGGGCTCCTCGGGCATCAACCCCACCGGGAGCACCGGGACCGAGTTCCGGGACATCGGCGGGGCGCTGCGCGCCGAGTTCGCATTCAAGAACGGCGCGGTCGGACTGGACGGGCTGGTGCAGCGGAATCGCTCGCCGCGGGCCGGCGCCGACGTCACGATGTCGCTCGGGGACTTCGACATCTACGGCGAGGTGGCGTGGAAGCAGTACTCCGATGCCCCGAGCAGCCGGACCTTCGACGTCACCACCCAGGTGGACCTCTCCGGTCAGACCATCCCCGGGAACCCGCCGATCGTCCTACCGCCCGGGACCTTCCTCCCCGTCACCAGCCAGGTCTCGGTCGCCATCGCCCCGCGCTCACGGCCCGTGGTGCAGGCGGCGGGCGGGGTGACCTACTCCCTCAACTTCGAGGGCAACAAGAGCCTGACGTTTGGCGCCGAGTACTTCTACAACTCGGCGAGCTACGCCCGGACCGAGTACCTGGGGCTCCTGCTCGTCCGCGGCTTCCAGCCGTTCTACGTGGGCGAGCACTACCTCGCGCTCAGCGCCACGCTGCTCGACACCACGGCCAAGACGACCTGGGTGCTCTCCGGCATCGGCAACCTCAGCGATGCGAGCTACGTCGCCCGGCTCGACTTCGTGGTGACCGTGCTGAGCTACCTGTCCGTCGAGGCGTACGTCGCCGGCCACTTCGGCCAGACCGGTGGCGAGCTCCGGCTCGGCTTTCCGCAGACGACGCTCGGGCCGCCGCTGGTCACCGGCCTGCCGCCGGGAACGCCCTTCGTGTTCGGTCCGGTGAACCCACCCGTCCTCGACGTGGGCGTGGGGCTCCGGCTCAGCATCTGAGCGCCGCCCCAACGACGTCTGACGCAGCCCGCCAGGGGGCAACTCACCGGCGCACCGCGGCGCGGACAGAGCCCACGGGCGCCTGGGGACCGACCAGGCTGCCTCATGGCTCCAAGTGGCTGCGAACACGGCCTTCTCGACCCGGTTAGCCAGCCCGGGGTGGCGGGGGCGCTTCCGGGCGCCGCCCACATTTGAGCCACGTCGGCCACTTCTCGTACGCTGTGAGTTTGCCGCTCTGCGGCAGACCGGTCGGTCGGGAGGTCATGAATGCCCCTGCCCACGAGGCATGGACTGTACGAGCCCACGCTGGAGCACGACGCCTGCGGGCTGGGCTTCGTCGCGCACCTGCGCGGCGAGAAGTCGCGGGCGATCGTCGAGCAGGGACTCGACATCCTGGTACGGCTGTCACACCGCGCGGCCACCGGCGCCGATCCGCAGACCGGCGACGGAGCGGGCATCCTCCTCCAGCTGCCGGACCCGTTCTTCCGCAAGGAGGGCATCCGGCTGGGCTTCGAGATCCCCGAGCCACGTTGCTACGCGGTGGGCCAGGTCTTCCTGCCGGCCGATCCGGCCGCGCGCGCCGCCTGCGAGGCGGTCTTCACCGAGGTCACCGAGGCCGAGGGCCAGCGCATCCTCGGCTGGCGCGACGTCCCGGTGGACGCCTCGCGCCTCGGCTGGCTCGCCCGCCGATCCATGCCGGTGCTGCGGCAGGTCTACATCGCCCGCCGCCGCGTGGTCCCCTCGGCGTTCGAGCGGAAGCTGTTCGTCATCCGCAAGCTCGCCGAGAACCGGATCCGCGCCGAGCGGCTGGACCCCGAGCGGCGCTTCCACATCCCTAGCCTGAGCTCCGAGACAATCGTTTACAAAGGTCTGATGCTCCCCGCGCAGCTGGCGAGCTTCTACCAGGACCTCCAGGCGCCGGAGGTGGAGAGCGGGCTCGCCCTGGTCCACTCGCGGTTCAGCACCAACACCTTCCCCACCTGGGAGCTGGCGCAGCCGTTCCGCTTCATCGGCCACAACGGGGAGATCAACACCGTCCGCGGCAACCGGAACCACCTCAACGCCCGCCGCAGCCAGCTGTCCTCGGCCAAGTTCGGCGGCAGCCTCGACCGGCTCTTCCCCATCGTCCAGCAGGAGCAGAGCGACTCGGCCCAGTTCGACAACATGCTCGAGCTCCTGGTGCTCGGCGGCCGCAGCCTCCCCCACGCGATGATGCTGATGATCCCCGAGGCCTGGGAGAAGCACGCGGCGATGGACGAGTCGCGCCGGGCGTTCTACGAGTACTCCAGCGCCCTGCTCGAGCCCTGGGACGGGCCCGCGGCCATCGCCTTCACCGACGGCTCGCTGATCGGCGCGACGCTGGACCGGAACGGGCTCCGCCCCGCCCGCTGGCTGATCACCGATGATGACCGGGTCATCCTCGCCTCGGAGACCGGGGTCATCGACGTGCCCGCGGACAAGATCCGCAAGAAGGGCCGCCTGCAGCCGGGACGCATGTTCCTCGTCGACACCGTCGAGGGTCGCATCCTCGAGGACGAGGAGGTGAAGCGGGACATCACCGGACGCTGGCCCTACCGCCAGTGGCTCAAGCGAAACGTCTTCACCTTCGACGAGCTCCCCCGCGTGCCGGCGCCGCCGCGGCTCGAGGAGCACGAGCTGCGCGTCACCCAGCGCGCGTTCGGCTGGACCGACGAGGACCTCAAGCAGCTGGTGATGCCCATGGCCGAGTCCGGC
>JADGQZ010000452.1 GCA_017881345.1 Myxococcaceae bacterium
CCATTCCCCGGGGCCCGTCCGGGCAGCCGAGCCCCGCTCGAGCGCGTGGCGTCAGGCTCCCAGCAGCTCCCGGGCGCCTCGATCCGCCGGCCAGCGGCTTTGCGGTAGGGTCGCCGGCGCGATGCGTGACACCCGGATGAGCCTGGCCAGCTTCGAGCGACTCGCTGCCCGCGGGAACCTCGTGCCGGTGTGGCGCGAGCTCCCCGGAGACACCGAGACCGCCGTCAGCGCGTTCCTCAAGCTGCCCACGCCGTCGCACGCGTTCCTGCTCGAGTCGGTCCAGGGCGGCGAACGCTGGGGCCGGTACTCGTTCCTGGGCGACGAGCCCATCGCGCTGGTCCGCCAGACCCCCGAGGGCGTCACCCTGGAGCAGGCCGGCTCGCGTACCTTCGACGACCAGCTCCCGCCGCTCGAGGCGCTCCGGGAGCTGATGGACCCCTTCGAGTTCGCGCGGCCCGACGGCGCCCCGCCATTCGTCGGCGGGCTGGTGGGGTACCTCGGCCACGGGGCGGTGCGGTGGTTCGAGCAGCGCGTCCCCCAGCGGCACGGACCGGATCCGGACTTTCCCGATGGCGAGTGGATGCTGGTCGACCGCTGCGCCGTCTTCGACAATCTCGGCCACCGGCTGCGCATCTGGGCGTCGGTCCACCTGCCGATGCACGCGAGCGTCGAGGCGGCGTACCGCGCCGCGATGGAGCGGGCGGACTCGCTCGCCGAGGCCCTGCAGCGCCCGCTTCCTCCGCCCGGTCCCGCCCCCAGGCTCGGCGGGCTCGAGGACGGCTGGGAGCGCGCCGGGTTCGAGGCTGCGGTGGCGCGGATCCGCGAGTACATCGCCGCCGGCGACTGCTACCAGGTCGTGCTCTCGCGGCGCCTCTCGGCTGGCTACGAGGGCGACCCGTTCGAGCTGTACCGGGCGCTTCGCCGCGTCTCCCCCACCCCCTACCTCTTCTTCCTCCGGTTCGGCGATCGCGCCCTGGCCGGTGCCTCACCCGAGCTCCTGGTCCGGCTCTCGGGCGAGACCGTCACCGTTCGGCCCATCGCCGGGACCCGGAAGCGCGGGGCCACTCCGGAGGAGGACGCCGCGCTCGAGGCCGAGCTGAAGGCCGACCCGAAGGAGCGGGCCGAGCACGTGATGCTCGTCGACCTGGGCCGGAACGACGTCGGCCGGGTCAGCCGGCCCGGCACGGTGAAGGTCGAGGAGCGCGAGGTCATCGAGCGTTACAGCCACGTGATGCACATGGTCAGCCAGGTCTCCGGGACGCTCGACCCCGGGCTCGACGCCTGGGACGTGGTCGCCGCGACCTTCCCCGCGGGAACCGTGAGCGGCGCGCCGAAGGTGCGGGCCCTGGAGATCATCGACGAGCTGGAGCCGATCTCGCGCGGGCCCTACGCCGGCGCGGCAGGGTACGTGGGCTTCGACGGGGACATGGACCTGGCCATCGTGATCCGCAGCGTCGCCCTCAGCGGCCAGCGGCTGCGGTTCCAGGCCGGGGCGGGCATCGTGCACGACAGCACGCCCGAGGCCGAGTACCAGGAGACGGCGCACAAGCTCCGGGCGGCCCTGGTGGCGATCGCCGGAGACGAGGCGGGCCAGTGATCCTCGTGGTCGACAACTACGACTCCTTCACCTTCAACCTGGTGCAGGCGTTCCAGTCGCTCGGCGCCGAGGTGGAGGTGCACCGGAACGACGAGATCGCGATCGACGATGTCCGCTCGATGAAGCCCGAGGCGATCGTGCTCAGCCCCGGGCCCTGCACTCCCGCGGAGGCGGGGATCTCGGTCCCGCTCATCCGGGCGCTCAGCGGCACCGTGCCCATCCTCGGCGTCTGCCTCGGACACCAGTCCATCGGCGCGGCCTTCGGCGGCGTGGTCCGCCGGGCGGGCCGGGTGGTGCACGGCAAGACCTCGCCGCTGTCGCACGAGGGCACGGGGTTGTTCACCGGCCTGCCTCGCCCGCTGCCGGTCGGCCGTTACCACTCGCTGGTCGTGGACCGAGGAACCCTGCCCGAGGTGCTCGAGGTCACCGCCATCTCCGGCGACGACGGCGAGGTGATGGCGCTCCGGCACCGGACGCACCCCACGGTCGGCGTGCAGTTCCATCCGGAGAGCATCCTCACCCCGGACGGACCTGCCCTCCTCCGGAACTTCCTCGAGGGGCGGCTCGGGCCATGAAGGCGCTGCTCCAGAAGCTCGTCGACCGGGTGGACCTCACCCCGGCCGAGGTCGAGGCCGCGTTCGAGGCCATCTTCCAGGGCGAGGCCACGCCGGCCCAGATGGGCGCGTTCCTGGTGGGCCTGCGGATGAAGGGGGAGACCCCGGTGGAGATCGCCGCCGCGGCGACGGTGATGCGCCGCCGGGCGACCCCTGTGCGGACCCCGCCCGGTCGCATCGTGCTCGACACCTGTGGCACGGGCGGAGACGGCGCGGGCAGCTTCAACATCTCCACCGCCGCGGCGCTGGTCGTCGCCGGGGCCGGCGTCACCGTCGCCAAGCACGGCAACCGCAGCGTCTCCTCGCAGAGCGGGAGCGCCGACCTCCTGACCGCATGCGGGGTGGAAGTCGACGTGGCGGTGGAGGTCGTCGAGCGGTGCCTGGCCGAGGTCGGCATCGGCTTCCTCTACGCGCCGGCGCTGCACGGGGCGATGCGCCACGTGGGGCCGGTCCGACGCGAGGTCGGCGTCCGGAGCATCTTCAACCTGCTCGGGCCCCTCGCCAACCCGGCGCGGGCGCCTCGCCAGCTGCTCGGGGTCTACGCCGCGTCGCTCGTCCCGGTGGTGGCCGAGACGCTGGCCCGCCTCGGGACGGAGCGCGCGCTGGTGGTGCACGGGCTCGAGGGCCTCGACGAGATCTCTCCCAGCGGTCCCACCCGGGCCGCCTGGGTCGAGGCGGGTCAGGTGCGCGAGGTCGAGCTCCGCCCCGAGGACGGCGGGCTCACCCCCGTCCCGCGCGGCGGCATCCAGGGAGGGACCCCGGAGGACAACGCGCGGCTCCTGGCCGGGTTGCTCGGCGGCCACGGCGGCCCGCTCCGGGAGGCGGTGCTGCTCAACGCCGGCGCGGCGCTGTGGGTCGCGGATGCGGTGGAGACCCTCGCCGAGGGCGTGCTCCGGGCGGCCGAGAGCATCGACTCGGGCGCGGCGCGCACCCGGCTCGAGCGCCTCGTCTCCCTCACCCGCGCGGGCGTGGCGGCGTGAGTCCGGAGGACCGCACCTGGCGTCCACCCCGCGGCGTGCTGGCCGAGCTGGTGGCGGCTGCCCGCGAGGACTGCGCGCGGCGCCTCCGCGAGCGCCCGCGGCTCGTGGCGGAGGTGGCCAGCCGGCCCCGACGGATGCCCCGGTTCGAGCAGGCGCTCCAGGGCGGACGGGGCTTCCCTCTGATCTGCGAGGTGAAGCGCGCCTCGCCGTCGGCCGGGTCCATCCGCCCGGTCGACGCGGCCTCGCAGGCCCGGGCATACGTCGCGGGCGGAGCGCGGTGCGTGAGCGTCCTCACCGAGGAGCAGCGCTTCGGCGGTCGCCTCGACGACCTCCGGAGCGTCCGGGCTGCGGTGGAGGTCCCGCTGCTCCGGAAGGACTTCGTCGTCGAGCCCTACATGCTCGCCGAGGCCGTGGACGCCGGGGCAGACGCGGTGCTCCTCATCGCCGGAGCGCTCGAGCCTGCGCGTCTCGCGGAGCTGTGGGCCGCGGCGCGCGAGCTCGGCCTCGACGTGCTGCTCGAGGTGGTGCACCCCTTCGAGCTCGGCGCCCCCGACGCGCTCGGGGCGACCCTCGTGGGCGTGAACGCGCGGGACCTCGAGACGCTGGAGGTCGACGAGGGCCGCCTCGCGCGGACCGCCCCTGCGCTGGCCCGTCCCGGCCGGATGCTGGTGGCCGAGAGCGGCATCCGGACGGCCGAGGACGTGCGGCGCTGTGCCTCGGCCGGGGCCGGCGCGGCGCTGGTGGGCGAGAGCGTGATGCGCGCAGCGGACCCCGTCGCGGCCGTGCGCGCCCTGGTGGAGGCGGTGTGACGACCCGGGTGAAGATCTGCGGCATCACCCGCCTCGAGGATGCGCTGGGCTGCGTCGAGGTCGGCGTGGATGCGGTGGGATTCAACTTCTGGCCCGGGAGCAAGCGCCACGTCTCCCTCGCGCGCGCCGTCGACATCGCCGCCGCGTTGCCCGCGGGCCTCCTGCGGGTGGGCGTCTTCGTCCGCGCTCCACCCGATTCGGTTCGGGCGGTGGTGCATGCGGTTGGCCTGGGGGCGGTCCAGCTGCACGGCGACGAGGACCCGTCGGACTACGCCGACGTCGGTGCTCCGCTCTGGCAGGTGCTGCGCATCGCCTCGACGCTCCCGGAGTCTGTCTCGCCCCGCGCCGCGGAGCTGCTCCTCGATGCACGGGTGGACGGGTTCGGCGGCGGGGGGCGAAGCTTCGACTGGTCGGTGGCGCAGGGGGCCCGGCGCTTCGGGGTCCCGTTCTGGCTGGCCGGTGGCTTGTCGGCCGACAACGTCCGCGAGGCCGTGCGGCGTGCGGCGCCGGCGGGGGTGGACGTGGCCTCGGGGGTGGAGTCCGGGCCCGGGGTGAAGGACCTGGCCCTGGTGCGGGCCTTCGTGGCCGCGGTGCGAGCGGCGGAGGAATGATGGCTCAGCTGGAGCAGACGGCAGGTCGGTTCGGTCGATACGGCGGTCGCTACGTCCCGGAGACGCTCATCCCGGCGCTCGACGCGCTCGCCGCCGCCTGGGACGAGGCGCGGGTCGATCCGGTGTACCGGGCCGCGGTCGCCGCCGACCTCCGTGACTGGGCCGGGCGCCCCACTCCGCTCACCTTCGCCGCCCGGCTCACCGAGTCCTTCGGCGGCGCCGAGGTGTGGCTGAAGCGCGAGGACCTGCTCCACACCGGCGCACACAAGGTGAACAACACCGTGGGCCAGGTGCGGCTCGCGCTCCGGATGGGGAA
>JADGQZ010000453.1 GCA_017881345.1 Myxococcaceae bacterium
CCGACGAACGGCAGGTTGCGCCACCGCTCGTCGTGGTCCAGCCCGTAGCCCACCAGGAAGCGGTCCTCGACCTCGAAGCCGGTGTAGTCGATCACCACCGGCTCCACCCGGCGCGAGGGCTTGTCGAGCAAGGCGCAGGTCCGGACGCTCCGGCAGCCCCGGGCGACCAGCGCATGGAGCAGGAAGCGGAGCGTGAGCCCCGTGTCCACGATGTCCTCCACCACCAGGACGTCGCGGTCGTGGAGCGGCGTTCCGGTGTCGCTGGTGATCCGCACCTCGCCGCTCGAGGTCGTCCCGCTGCCGTAGGAGGCGACACCCAGGAACTCGAGCTCCAGCGGCAGGCGGATGGCCCGCACGAGGTCAGCGGTGAACAGCGAGGCGCCCTTGAGGACGCAGAGCACCGTCAACGCGCGGCCGGCGTAGTCCGCGGTGATGCGGGCCCCGAGCTCGGCCACCCGGGCCGCCAGCGCGGCCTGCCCGTGGAGCACGCGAACCCCCGGCGCCCAGGGGACCGGAAACTCTTCAGCCATGCCGCGACTCTAGCCCGGGCCCGGCAGCCGCCGGCCGAGCGATTCCGGGCGCTTCGGGGGTGGCCTGCTTCTTGGACCGTCGCCATGGTCGGCGGAGCGGAGGTGGCGTTGGGGCGAGGCGTGGTGGCGGCGGGCGTGCTGGTGCTGCTCAATCTGGTGGACGGCGTCTGCACGCACGTGTTCCTCCAGGCCGGGGTCGCTCGTGAGCTCAACCCCTTGATGCGGCTGGCCTATGCGGGCGACCCATCGCTCTTCTTCGGTTGCAAGCTGTTCGCCGTGGGGACCGCCGCCTGGATCCTCCAGCGCCATGCCGCCCATGTCGCGCTCGCCCGGCGCGCCCTCCGCGCGGGGGTGGCCCTCTACGGAGGGGTCTGCGCGATGCACTTTTGGCTGCTCGTTCGGTGGGTAGGCGGAGGTGCTTGATTTCTGTCCGCTGCCCAACGGAAGCTTCCCGGTATTCAAGGGGCGGCCATGGACATCACGGACGTGAAGATTTTTCCGGTCGACGAGGAAAAGCTCAAGGCGTACGTGACCATCACCCTGGACGGCTGCTTCGTCGTGCGTGACCTGAAGGTCATCCAGGGCTCGACCGGGCTCTTCGTCGCGATGCCCGCCAAGAAGCGGAAGGACGGCACCTACAAGGACATCGCTCACCCGCTGAACACCGACATGCGGGCTCGCATGGAGCGCGTGATCCTCGACCGGTACGAGCGGAGCACGGCCAGGCTGGGCGCGGCGTAGTCCAGGCACTTCCACATCGGGCCGGGCTGGTCTAGGTGAACGGCCAGCCCCACCCATGCCCACGGCGCGCGACTTCAAGGTCTTCGCTGGAAACTCGAACCTCCCGCTCGCCCGACGCATCTGTGAGCACCTGAAGCGACCGCTCGGGAAGGCGGAGGTCGGCCGGTTCTCCGACGGAGAGATCCAGATCGAGATCGGCGAGAACGTCCGCGGACAGGACGCGTTCATCGTCCAGTCCACCTGCCCGCCGGCGAACGACCACATCATGGAGCTGCTGATCATGTGCGACGCGCTCAAGCGCGCCTCGGCACAGTCGATCACCGCCGTCATCCCCTACTTCGGCTACGCCCGGCAGGACCGGAAGGTGGTCCCGCGGACGCCCATCACCGCCAAGCTGGTCGCCGACCTGCTCGAGTCCGCCGGCGCGACCCGCGTCGTGTCGATGGACATGCACGTGGCGCAGATCCAGGGCTTCTTCCACATCCCGTCGGACCACCTCTTCGCCTCGCCGGTCTTTCTCGAGGACATCCGGCGCAACTTCCCCGCCACCGACGAGCTGGTCATCGTCTCTCCCGACGCCGGCGGCGTGGAACGCGCCCGGGCCTACTCCAAGCGGCTCAACGCCTCGCTGGCGATCGTCGACAAGCGGCGCACCCGGGCCAACGTGTCCGAGGTGATGAACCTCATCGGCGACGTGTCGGGTCGCGACACCGTCCTCATCGACGACATGGTGGACACCGGCGGCACGCTGACCCAGGCGGCGCTGGCGCTGAAGGGCGGGGGCGCGCGCCGGGTGGTGGCCTACGCGGTGCACCCCATCCTCTCGGGCCCGGCGGTGAAGCGCATCCAGGAGTCACAGCTCGAGGAGGCGGTGTTCACCGACACCGTCCCGCTCGGTCCGGCCGCAGCGGCCTGCACGAAGATCCGCCAGCTGAGCACCGCCCGGCTCTTCGCCGACGCGATCCAGCGCATCTACTCCGGCGACTCGCTCAGCTCGCTCTTCGTGTAGCGCCCGCGAGCGACATCGCACCGCCGCCTCCTCTCTCGCGCATCCCCCCACCTCGCAGCGGCGGACGGACGTTGGCGCAGGCAGCAACCTTCCGCCATACTCGGACGCGCTGTACCCCGGGTCGGTCCCGGAGCGCGGATGGGGTGAAAGCGCTCTCGTGGGACCCGCGGGCTCTCGTTGCGGAGAGTGGATGCCTGCCCGGAGTCGATCGAAGACGGTGCTCATCGTCGAGGACGACCCGGACATCCGCGAGGTCCTCGAGGAGATGATCGACGCCGGCGGTCACCCCGTGGTCACCGCCACCAACGGCGCAGAGGGACTGGCGGCGCTGGCCCAGGTGGAGCCACCGGCGCTGGTGCTGCTCGACCTCATGATGCCGGTGATGAGCGGCTTCGCCTTCCTCGAGGAGCTGGCCCGCAGGCCAGATCGCAAGGGCGATCGGGTGCTGCTCATCAGCGCGAACGAGACGGTCGAGCGGGCGGCGCAGCTCCCCGGAGTGGTGGGCTACGTCAAGAAGCCTTTCGACCTGGACGAAGTGCTGGCGCTCGTGGAGCGGTTCCTGAAGTGACCCCGGGAACCGCCCGGAGCGCGGCTCGCAGCGCCGCGGCCGAGAGAGGGCGGTTCGTGGGATCCGCGGCGAGAGACGCCAGGATTGGCCGCGCCAGCACCGGGGAGATGGCCTCGCCGCCGGGGGTCTGCGCCGGGAGTGGCTCGGGCGCTCCGCGGATCCGGCCCGGGCGGCGGCCGGCCAGGAGCTCGTACAGGACCACTCCGAGCGCGTAGAGATCGGTCCGGCCGTCCACCGGGGCGCCGCTGGCCTGCTCCGGCGCCATGTAGTGCGGCGTGCCGATGACCGTCGCCGGCGTGCGACTCATCTCCGGCCCCACCTTGAGCAGCTTGGCGATCCCGAAGTCGAGGAGCTTCACCCAGTCCTCGCCCTTGCGGGGCACGACGAAGATGTTGTCCGGCTTCACGTCGCGATGGACGACTCCGGTGGCGTGCGCCGCCTCGAGCGCCTCGCAGACCTGCATCCCGATCTCCACCGTCCGCGCGACGTCGAGCGCGCGCTCCCGGAAGAGCGCCCCGAGCGTCTTGCCCTCGAGCAGCTCCATCACGCAGTACGCCCGCTCGAGCCCCTCGGGGCCCCTCTCCTCGCCGACCTCGATCACCTCGACGATGTGCGGGTGGCGGATCCGGCTCACCGCCCGCGCCTCGCGGAAGAACCGGTCGAGGAGGAGCCGCGAGCGCAGGTGCTCGCGGCGAAGCAGCTTGAGCGCCGCCGCGCGGCCATCGCGCTCGACGCGGAACACCCGGCCCATCGCGCCCTCGCCGAGGAGGCCCAGGACGCGGTAGGGCCCGACGGTCAACGGGACGCTCTCGCGCGCCCGGGCCGCCAGCGCCGGGGGAGGACCTGGCACGTGGCGGGTCTCGGCCAGAGGGTCCGAGACGCAGGCGCTCCTGAGCGCGCGCGCGAGCACGGTGACGCTGGGGAACGGGAGCGCGTCATCCACCGAGATGCAGCGCTCGAGCACCGCGCGGATGCCGTTCCACTCGGTGCCCTCGCCGGCGAGCGCGAGGAGGAGCCGCCCCAGCAGTCCCTGGTCCACGCGCCGTCCGGGGTCGCGCCCACCTGTCCATTCCTGGGTGGTGCCGCCCTGGAAGACGCCGAAGCCCACGCCCGAGAGCAGGACCGGCTCGCCGACGAGCGCGTCGACGTCCAGGTGCCCGTGCAGCAGGCCGCGGGCGTGCAGCGCGTCGAGCGCCGGGGCGACCTCCTCGGCGATGCGGACGAGATCGTCCGGGCCGGGGTGCGGATGGAGGTCGATGGTCAGCGCCAGCTCGGAGTCCTCGGCCACCAGGAAGATGCGGCCGTCCGGCAGCTGCCCTGCATCCTCGACCGGGACGATGCCCGGGTGCGGCGGATAGAGCAGCGCCCGCGCCTCGTCGAGGCAGCGGCTCACGGCGCGCGCGTCCACCACGTGAACCGGATGCAGGAGCCGTAGCACCCGTCCCTCGCCGTCCGGCCCGCGGACCTGGAACGCATCGGCCACCCGGCCTCGCCGCAGCCGCCGCTCGACCTGCCAGCGTCCGGCGGTCCACCCCTCCAGTGCGTTCCCGTTCGAGCTCACCCTTGGGAGCAAACGGTACTACGCCCGCTCGCTGGGTCCGGCGTGGGGCGCTGTGCGGAGATCTCGGCGTCCTGGCGCTCCGGGCACCGCCGGCGTCGGCCGGGGGACGCTCTCAGGCACGCCCGACGCGGCCGGGGATCTCGAAGCGGGCCTCCTCCCCGGCGAGCCCCACCTCCACGGTGCGCTTCCAGTAGCGGAGGCCGGCCTCGAGCGCGAGGCGGTCCACGCCGGGGATCCGCCCCACCAGGCGCCCCGTCCCCGAGATGATGGTGCGCAGCGCGGGCGCGACGAACCGCCACGGCGTGCGCGGGTAGCCGAGCGCGTCCGCGTACCGGTCGCCGACCAGGTGGCGACCGATGCCGTAGGCGACGGGGAGGAAGCGCTCGGCCCGCGCGCGCTCCTCGGGGGAGCGGGCCTCGTGCAGGGGAGACTCGATCAGCGCCTGGGCGAGCGCGGCCGAATCGGCGTCGGGAGCCTCCTGGGTGGCCTCGAGGAGCTCCCAGAGCACGCGCGACTCGGGCTCGGTCGCGCCGAGAAGCTCCGGCTCGACCCCCAGCACCCAGCCACCGATGCGCCACAGGTGCAGGACGTCCTCGCAGTCCTCGCGGTCGATGCGGAACCCGAGCATCCGCAGCCCATCCACCAGCACCAGCGAGAAGAGGAGCGTGGTCCCCGCCATGTCCACCTGGTTGATGGGCTCGCCCCAGGCGGGCGCATCCCAGCGGGGCGAGCCGCGGAGCAGCCGGCGGATCTGCGCATGCATCAGCCGGACGCGCGCCGCCGCCACCCAGCCGGGCGCGCCCGGCGCGAGCGAGCCCGGCCGGTACACCAGGCTCACGAACCTCCCGGTTTCCGACAAGCGCCGCGGCGCGGCCTCCCGGAGCCGCCCGGAGAAGACGAGCGGCTTGTTGCCCGCGGGGCTGCAGTACCCGGCGACGAGCGAGCGGAAGCCGAGCACCAGCCCGCCGAAGAAGCCGGTCCGGAGCAGCACCTCGCCGCCGCGGCGTGCCCGGTCGAGGTCCGCCCAGAACGGGAGCTCCGAGAGCGCAGCACGCAGGGTCCGGAGCTCCGCGGGAAGCGAGGCCACGTCGCCGGTGAGCGCCTGGTCGACCCACCGCTCGCGCTCCTCGGACGAGCGTCCGGCGAGCACCTCCACCGCGGCGTCGGCCAGCGGGTCACCCGCGCCGAGGAACGACCCGAGCCGATCGACCCGAATGCCGAACCGGCGGCGGGCCTCCTCGAGGTGGACGAAACGCGTGGGGAACATTGAAAGGAGCCCCTCTGGAGGTAACCAGCGCGGGCCCGCCTCGCCTCGCTCCGGGTGGCCCCGGCTTGACGGTCCTTGGAAAGGTTGGCAGTAGAGCGTCTTTCGCCGCGGTCCCGGGGCCCACCAGGGGGTGGGATGCCGGTGCGGCGCACGACAGGAGCATCATCCATGGCCATCACCCGGAACACCCTCGCGGCACGCGCGCGCGACGGCGCAGGCAAGGGCTCGGCGCGGCGACTCCGGGCCGAGGGCCTGGTCCCGGCCGTCGTCTACGGCCGGCATCTCGAGAACCCGGTGCACATCGCCATCGACCCGATCGCGATCAAGAAGGCCATCGCCACCCCGCACCGGCTCAACACCCTGCTCTCCCTCAAGCTCGAGGGTCAGCCCGAGCGGCTGGTGCTGCTCAAGGACTACCAGCAGGATCCGGTGAGCCGGGAGATGCTCCACGCCGACTTCATCGACGTGCGCGAGAACGAGCAGGTGAAGGTGAACGTGCCGCTGGTCCTGGTCGGCAAGCCGGTGGGCGTCCTGGAGGGCGGTGTGCTGTCGCAGAGCCGCCGTGAGCTCGAGGTGTTCGCCCTCCCCGGCGCCATCCCGGAGAAGATCGAGGTGGATGTCAGCGCGATGAAGATCGCCCAGTCGCTCCACATCAACGAGGTGAAGTTCCCCGAGGGCGTGAAGGTGAAGAGCCAGGTGAACTACACCATCGCCGTCGTCTCGGTGCCGGAGAAGGAAGAGGTGGCTCCGGTGGTGGCGGCGGTCGTCCCGGTGGCGGGTGCGCCTGGTGCGGCACCGGCAGCGGCAGATGCCAAGCCCGGCGACGCGAAGGCCGCGGACGGCAAGGGCGGCGCGGCGGCTCCGGCGGCCGATGCCAAGTCCGGCGGTGGCAAGAAGGACGAGAAGAAGAAGTAGGCGCGGGCGTGCACGGTGCCAGGCTCGTCGTGGGGCTCGGGAATCCGGGCCGCGAGTACGCCGGGCACCGGCACAACGTGGGCTACATGGTGGTGGACCGGCTGGCCGGCGCGGTGGGCATCCCGCTCGGCCAGTCGAAGTTCCAGGGCCGCTTCGGTCAGGGGGACGTGGGCAAGACCCGCCTGCTCCTGCTCGAGCCCGAGACGTACATGAATGCCTCGGGCGAGGCGGTGGCCGCTGCGGCGCGCTTCTTCAAGGTGGCGCCCGACGACCTGCTCGTCGTCCACGACGAGCTGGACCTCGCGTTCGGGCGGCTCCAGCTGAAGAAGGGCGGCGGCACCGGCGGCCACAACGGGCTCGAGTCCATCGTCGCGCAGCTGGGCGACACCGAGTTCGCCCGGCTCCGGCTCGGCATCGGCAAGCCCACCGGGCCGAACGCCAAGGAGCGGGTGGTGGGGCACGTCCTCCACGACTTCTCGTCCGAGGAACGGGACGGTCTTCCGCCGTTGCTCGACCGGGCGGTGGACATGGCCCGGGCGTGGCTGTCGCTCGGGCTTGCCGAGGCGATGAACCGACACAACAGGCGCTGACCGCGGCCGGGCCCGCCCTCACTTGACGCAGACCCCCCCGCCCGCTAGAGACCCCCGCTCGTTCTTTGGCAGCAGCGCGAGGGTGACGGGCGCGCGGTGTTCCCGTCCCCGGTGGGTGTGCCGGCAACCGGCCACTGACCGCGTCCCCGCTCCGGGCATTGGACCCGGGGCACAACCCGAGGGGAAGGAACACATGGCAGAGCAGACGACAGCGCATCACCTGCGCGAATACGAGACCATCTTCCTGGTCAAGCCCGACCTCACCGACGAGGGCGTGGACAAGCTGAAGGATCGCGTCCGCGGCATCGTCAACCGGGAAGGCGGGAAGCTCATCCGCTTCACGGTGTGGGGCAAGAAGAAGACGATGTACCCGGTCGCCAAGCAGCCCCGGGCCATCTACGTCCACGCCTCGTACCTGGGCGGCCACGCGCTGGTGGCCGAGGTGGAGCGCAACCTCCGCAACCTCGACGAGGTGACCCGGTGGCTCTCGGTGAAGGTCGCCGACGACATCGATCCGGAGACGCGGCCGGTGCAGGAGGACGTGAAGCTGGCGGGCGACATGGACGAGACCCGGGGGGCGGTGCCGGAGCGTGCTGGACCGGCGAGCGCGGCCCCCGACGTCATCGAGTCGCTGGACGAGGAGGCGCCTGAGGAGGCCTGACGCCCAACCTCGGTGACGAGCACGACATGACTGGACAATTCAACGGAAACGGCTCCCGCGGCGGCGACGCACCCCGCTCCGGCGGCGGACGCCCCGGTGGCGGTGGCGGCTACGGCGGCGGCGGCGGCGGCGGTGGTGGATACGGCGGTGGTGGCGGCGGCGGCTACGGCGGTGGTGGCGACCGTGGCGGCTTCGGCGGCGGTGACCGTGGCGGCTTCGGCGGCGGCGGTGACGACGAGAAGCGTGGCGGACGCGGCGGCGGCTTCGGCCGGAAGAAGGTCTGCCGGTTCTGCGCCGAGAAGGGCAGCCACCCCGACTTCAAGGATCAGGCGATGCTGAAGTACTTCGTGACCGAGCGGGGGAAGATCATCCCCCGCCGCATCTCGGGGAACTGCGCCAAGCACCAGCGGCAGGTGGCGGTGGCCATCAAGCGCGCCCGCGGCCTGGCCCTCATCCCTTACAACGCCCTGGTGGGCTGAGCGGAGGTCGCCATGCCGATGAAGGTGATTCTGCGCGAGGACGTCCCCAACCTGGGCAAGTCGGGCGAGCTGGTCAACGTGAAGCCCGGCTTCGGCCGCAACTACCTCCTGCCCCGGAAGCTCGCGGTGCTGGCGAACGAGGCCAACGTGGCCCAGCTCGAGCACGACCGCGCGGTCATCTCCGCGCGGCAGGCCAAGCTGCGTGGCAACGCCGAGGAGCAGGCCAAGCGCATCAACGCGGTGTCGGTGACCGTGGCCCGGAAGGTCGGCGAGCAGGACAAGCTCTTCGGCTCGGTGACCGCGCTCGACATCGCCGAGGCGCTGGCGGCGAAGGGCCAGAAGGTGGACCGGCGGCACATCCACCTCCCCGAGCCGATCCGCAGCGTGGGCAGCCACGAGGTGGAGATCCGTCTGCACCGCGACGTCGCGGCCAAGATCAAGGTCGAGGTCATTCCGGAGGCCTGAGGCTCTCCGGTTCGCTCCGGCCGTGAGGGCGCCCGAACAACGGGCGGTCATCCCGGGCCGGTTTGCCGTAGCTTGCTGTCAGGGAGCGGAGGGATCCTGGGCCGCTTCCTGGGAGTGGTGATCGATGGGCGTCTTGCAGCCGCTGCGTAGAGACACCGAGGACCTCGCCGCCGAGCGCGCGGTGCTCGGAGCGGTGCTGGGCGACCACACGATCCTGGCGGCCATCGCCGAGGTGGTCCTCGCCGATGACTTCTCCAGCCCGGCGCACGGGCAGATCTTCGCCGCGATGCTGGCGCTGGACGGGACCCAGCGCCCGGTCGACCACCTCACCCTCTCCGAGGAGCTGAAGACCCGCGGGCAGCTCTCCGGGGTGGGTGGTCCGGCGTACCTCATGACGCTGGACCAGGTCGTTCCCATGGCCTCCAGCGCGGTCGAGTACGCGCGCATCGTCAAGGACCAGTCGGTCCGCCGCCGCCTGGCGAACGTGGGCCGGGAGATCCTCGAGCTGGCGAGCCAGGACACCGGCGAGCTGGACGCCATCCTCGACGAGGCCGAGCGCCGGGTGTTCCAGCTGGCGGAGCGCAAGCGCGAGGGCGAGCTGAAGCCAGTCCGCGAGCTGATGGAGCGCACGCTCGATCTGCTCGACCGGATGAAGATGTCGTCGAGCGGCGTCACCGGGCTCTCCACCGGTTTCGTGGATCTCGACCTGCAGCTCACCGGATTCCACCCGGGCGAGCTCCTGATCCTCGCGGCGCGGCCGGGCGTGGGGAAGACCTCGCTGGCGATGAACGTGGCGATGCACGTCGCGCTCAAGGAGGAACGGCCGGTCGGCATCTTCTCGCTCGAGATGCCCGCCGATCAGCTCCTGATGCGTCTGCTCGCCAGTGCCGCCCGGGTGGACATGAAGAAGCTCCGGGGCGGACGGCTGACGCCCCACGACGAGGAGAAGTTCCAGGAGGTCGCCGGGAGCCTCTTCAACGCTCCCCTCTTCATCGACGACACCGGCGCCCTCTCCCCGTTCGACCTGCGCGCCAAGGCGCGGCGGCTGAAGCAGAAGAACCAGGGGCTGGGACTCCTGGTGGTGGACTACCTCCAGCTCATGCACCAGAAGGGCAAGGTCGAGAGCCGGCAGCTCGAGGTGAGCGAGATCAGCCGCTCCCTCAAGGCCCTGGCCAAGGAGCTCGAGGTGCCGATCCTCGCCCTCAGCCAGCTCAACCGAAAGGTCGAGGAGCGCAAGGGCGGCCGGCCGATGCTCTCGGACCTCCGCGAGTCCGGCGCCATCGAGCAGGACGCCGACGTGGTGATGTTCATCCACCGCGACGACGGCGGCGACGAGGACGAGGGCGGCGGAGGCGGCGCTGGCTACCGCGGTGGCGGCCGCGGCGCGACGCCGGTGGAGCTCATCGTCGCCAAGCAGCGAAACGGCCCCACCGGGACCATCGACCTCGTGTTCCTGTCCGAGTTCACCCGGTTCGAGAGCCGGGC
>JADGQZ010000454.1 GCA_017881345.1 Myxococcaceae bacterium
AACGCCGGAACATCAAGCGCGCGAGGGCGGCCGCGCGCTTGATGCGGCCTCGCTCGGTGCTCGGAGGCGTCGAGCGAGCCTGCGGCATGATCGTCCCCTCGCCTTCGTCGGAGAAGCCGAAGAGCAGATGGAGGAGCCCGATCCCGTCGGCGATCGCGTGGTGGATCCGGATCACCAGCGCGGTTCCGCCCTGGTACGGGAGGAGGTTGATGCGCCAGGGAGGCCGGCGCTCGGGGAGCGGCTGGCTGGCGAGCGCGCCGAGGTACGCCTGGAGCGCGGCCTCGTCCCCCGGCGCGGGGAGTCGCTCGGCGGCCAGATGGTGGTCGAGCGAGAACCGCGGATCATCCTCCCACGCCGGGATTCCGCCGAGGCCCCGCACGATGCGCTGGTGGAATCGGTCGAACCGGAGGAGCCGCTCCTGGAGCAGCGTCCGCACCCGTCCGGTGGCCAGCGGCGTCTCGAGGACGAGCAGGCCGGTGACCACCATCTGGTTGTTGGGCTCGTCCATCCGCAGCCACGAGGCATCGACGTTGGCGAGTGGTGTGCGCATCGTGTTCAGGCGAGGAGGTGCTTCTTCCCCGTCTCCTCGAGCCAGCGACGGTAGACGGGGTGAATGGCCCCGGTCACCGGTGCGAGACGGAGGATGGTGGGGATCGGACCCGAGACCTTCACCCGCCCCAGCGCGACCGCCACCGCGACGTTCTCCTTGCCCTGGAAGAAACGGTTCGCCGTCTCGCTGGTCATCTTCAGCGTGATCGCCGGTTCCCGGTCGACCGGGCCCCAGACCCACTGGAGGTAGCGCCCCTTCCGCTCCTCGGCGTCGGGGGCAGCGTCGACGTTCAGCTCCAGCCCGAGGTCGGTGAAGACGAACCGGTGCGGCGCGTGCGCATCACGCAGCGGACGCCCCACCTCGGGGTGCTCGTTCATCAGCACGAAGACGTGCTCGAAGACCTGCCGGAACTCCTGCGGGTCGCGGAATCGCTTCATCGCGCCCACCACCTTCCCGGTCTCCGGTTGCAGCATGGGGCGTGCCGTCGCGTTCCCTCCCGACGCCAGAGCGAGCGGGCAGCCCCGGGCTCGCCGCCGGCTGCACCCCGTGCGGGGGCCACCCTCCAGGCGCGCAGGGGTTGCACGCCGTGCCCGGTCTCGGCGACATCACCAAGGCCGCCGGACCGCTGCTCGGCGGCCTCCCGAACGTCTTCTCCAAGCTCGGCATGTCGCCGGACATGGTGGGGAGTTCGCACCGGTGATCACCGACGCGGTCTCCAAGGGCGGGGGTTCGGCAGTGAGCGGCTTGCTCGGCGGTCTCTTCAAGTAGAGCCGCCGGAAGGAGCGGACGAAGTAAGGTCGAGAGCGGGAGATCCGCACCCATGATCCGTCGTGCATCCTGGGTGTTCGTCCTGCTCGCTGCCCTCGTCGTTGCGCATCCGGCCCGCGCCGGAGGCCTCGAGATCTCCGGCGGGCTGGCCTACTGGACCGAGAACTCCTCGGCGATGTCGGTCACCCTCGGGAAGTTCTTCGACCTCCCAGGCTTCCAGCTCGGGGCGCGCGTCGGGTTCGCCTACGTCACCCAGCCGAACTCCGCGGGCATCCCGGCGGACGCGGTGGCCATCATCGGACTCGGAACCTTCTATCTCGAGGGTCAGGTCGGCGCGTGGTTCCTCTTCGCGCGTGCGCCGACGGTCCGGTTCCACGCCACCGGAGGCGGCGGACTGGACCTGGGCATCGTCCGCATCGGGGCCGAGGGCGGCTACCTGAGCAGTGGTGGCCTGGTGGGCGGCCGGGTGTCCATCTCTTTCTGAGCGGTGCGTCCGCCGTTGGCCCTTGGTCCCATTGGCCGCTTCGCGCCGCTGCTCCCAAGCTGCGTCCGAGGACTGAGTTCCGGGCAGGCGCGGAGCGGGCGGTCGGGCCCGGCCGGTGACTGCCCCCGGAGGAGGGACAATGCGTTTCGGTTCATTCGTGGTCGCGGCGGGGCGAGCGGTGCTACTGGGGAGCGTGCTGCTCGCAGGAGCTGCGCTCGGGCAGTACTACCCGACGCCGCCGCCGACACCCCCTCCACCGCCCCCCGGTTACTACCCGCCTCCCGCACCGCCTCCGGGCTACTACCCGCCTCCGGCGTACCAGCAGCCCAACTACTCGCCGCCCCCGACGCCGGCGCGGGGTGAGATCGAGATCGGCGGCTTCTTCGGCTGGCAGGCCTCGACCAACGCCAGCACCTTCTACGGAAGCATCATCATCGACGGGTCGATCGATTTCGGCGGCTTCATCGACTACACGATCCGGCCGGGCTCGGCCATCGAGCTGCTCTACATCTACGTTCCCACCAACGCCCGGTTCGTGCCGTACCTCGCGGGCGGCCCCTACCCGAGCAGCAACAGCGTCTCCGTCGGGGAGAACTGGATCCAGCTCGGCGGGACGTTCGGCCGCAAGATGGGCCGGATCGAGCCGTTCGGAGCGCTCACCCTTGGCGTCGTCATCATCAGCCCAGGGACGATGACCTTCCCGTCATCGAATCTCACCCTCACATCCTCCACCCAGGTGAAGCCGGCATTCACCGGAGGCCTCGGGCTCAAGCTCTGGCTGACGGACATGCTCGGCCTTCGGTTCATGGCCCGCGCGCTGGTGCCGCTGTACTTCAGTGGAGGCGCGGTGTGGGTTGGCACCGGTGGGGCGAGCGTCGCGGTGGGTGCCGGCATCCCCTGGGCGCAGTTCGACTTCACCGGGGGCGTCGAGGTGAAGTTCTGAGCGCGGTGGCTCGACCGGTCTAGAACCGGAACGAGAACGAGAAGAGCAGGCTGAAGGTGTCGAGCGTCAGGTTCGACGAGGCGCCGGGGATTGGCACGTTGGACGGGACGAGGTCGTCGCTTCCCGTCCCGTGCTCCCAGCCGACGCCGACCGACGCCGACACCTTGTCGATCTGGAACGAGACGCCCGTCCGGAAGCCGATCATGTCCACCCTGCGGAACACGGTGGTGGTCGAATCGACCGGGGAGTAGTCGAGGTAGGAGCCGGCGCTGAGGGTAAAGTTCTTCGTCAGCACGACATGGGCGCCGAGGCTCCCGTTCCAGACGGTGAGCGCCCGGTACTTCACCCCGTTCAAGGCGAAGACGGTGGTCACCGGCACGCCGGATGTGGTGTCCACGACCGTGCCCGTCTTGGTCGAGCCGAGCAGGGTGTAGGTGTGCGTCCCGGAGTGGTAGCGGACGTCCACCTCGAATCCGAAGACACCCCAGTCGAACGAGACCCCAGCGCCGGCCTCCCACGGCGTCCGGTACTCGAACGCGGCGCCGGTGTCCTGGAAGAAGGCCTGCCGGGAGCCCGCGTTGAGGCTGCTCAGGTACTCGTACTGCAGCGCGCCGCTCTTCAGGATGCTCAGGCCCGGGGTCCGAACGATGAAGCCGAGCTCCAGCCAGTCGTTGGCCTGCCATTGCACGCTGCCCACCCCGCGGATCTGCAGCGTCGAGCCGCTTGCGGCGAGCGTGGCGAGGGCGCCCTGGCTCGTTGTCGTCGTCGTGATCGCGCCGGAGAGCTGCCCGGTGTCGCTGATGGTGGTGTAGGGGAATTCGATCGACCCGCCGAACCTGAGCGCCGGGGTCGCCGCCCAGCCGATGGATGCGCCGGGGACGAGCGTCTTGAAGCTCGAGTGGACCGAGTAAGAGACTCGCTGGCCCTGCTGCGGCACGGTGCCAGCAGCCGCCGCCTGGTCCCAGCTGACCGGATTGGAGACCGAGAACCCGAGTCGTACGTTGTCCCAGTCGATGACCTCCTTCCCGAGCACCACACCGACGAAGCTGGGGATGGTGGTGAAGCTCGAGATTGGGGAGGTGTGAGCGAACCCCGAGCCCCCGAGCACTGTCGCCTCGTAGCCCTGAGCGCTCGCGTTGAGGACGGTGCGCTCCACCGTGGCAATCCCGGCCGGGTTGTAGAAGAGGGCCGGGGCGCTTCGGGCGCGAGCGATGTACGCACCGCCCTCCAGGGACTCGGTGAGACCGGGGTAGATCCGGTCGTAGTTCGGCAGGAGGAGCGTCGGCGGGATGATCAAGTCTGGAGGCTGCGGCTGTACCTGTTCCTGTGCGTGCGCCGTGCCCCCGAGTCGGGCCGACAGGAGGATCGCGAGGCAGACGACCCGCGTGCTCCGCAGCCACCACGAGAGAGGAGACTGGAGCTGCTTCATGGACTCCCTCCGCCCGTCGCAGCCAGCGACGGCTTTCCGAGTCACAAGGTCGCTGGAACCCACCGACGCGTCTAGATCCTTCGGCGGCTCCCCGCCATCGGCAATTGGTCCAACCGCGCAAGGACCAACTCTCTGGGTCAGGGGGAGCGGTCTCCGGTCAGCCGGCGGTGCGGAGCGCGTCGAGCGTGCGGCTGCATCAAGGTCGGCGCGTGGAAGACGCCATCTGCGGCTGGTCCGCGCGCGGCGCACCGTCCGGGACGAGCGCCGACCGAAGACCTCGCGGTAGTAACGAGAAAAGCGCCCGAGGTGCCAGAAGCCGTGCCGGGTGGCGGCCTCGGAGATGCTGGTCACGGCGCCCTGCACCAGCGCGCCGTGAACCTGATGCAGGCGCACCAGCCGCTCCAGCCGGACGAAGCTCAAGCCGAAGTGCTCCTCCATCGCGAGCTGGATGCTCCGGACGGAGATGTCGAGGTCCCGGGCCGCGGCCTCGAGCGTCATGGGTTGGGCGAACGGATCGTCGAGCTGGCGCCACAGCCACTCCTCGACGGAGACGGCGAGCTCCCGTCTGCGGGGATGGGGCCCCCTCAGAAAGACAGCAGCGTCAGCCATCAACGCGAACATGTCGTCGCGCGCGCTGCACCCGTGCGGGCTCGAGCGCCAGCGCCTCCTGCGTCTCGAGCAGGGAGGCGCACGATGCCCCACGCGCCACGAGATCGAACCCGCACCCCTCCACCTGCGTGGAGCCCCCGAACTGCACCCCGGGCGGGGAGATGCCGTTGGTCTCGTCGATGTCCGAGCTGGCGAAGCGCCGGACGTTTCCCAGACCTCCACCAGCGGCTAAAGTTCTAAAATGAACTAATCGATGGCCCCAAAGGACCGGCTGGACGCCACATGCGGCGTCCGGGACTTCCTCTGAAATTCCAGATAGGACGGATCCCTCGTCCCTTGCTCGGGACTGTTGTCGTCCAGCGACGACGAGTGAAAGACTCAAGTCACATCAAATTTGCAGTGGTGCTGGGCCCGTTCGGGTCGATTGAGACACCAGCGCGTCCAGAGGAAGCCATGACCCCAGCGACATCCGGACAGGCGACAGTTCAGCTGGTCGATCGCAACGGCCGCGATCGCGACGCGCTCCAGCTCCAGCTCGAGTCCCTCGGCCTCCAGGTCGAGGCGTTTGCATCGCTCGCCGATCGCGCCGAGCGCGCCCCTGGCACGAGCCACGCGTGCATCGTGTGTGGGCTGGACGCCGTCTCGCCCAGCCAGAGCGAGTTCGACGAGCTTCTCGCAGAGATTGGCGAGGGCATCCCGGTCGTGCTCCTGGGCCGGGCCCCGCCGCTCTCGCTGGTGGTGCGCGCCCTCAAGGCCGGCGCGGTGGACGTGCTGCGCCGGCCGGTCGAGGCAGCCGAGCTGGAGCGCGCGGTGCAGGAAGCCGTCGGCCGGAGCCAGTCGGAGCGGCTTCACCGTTCGCGCATCTCCGAGCTCCGGGAGCGGTTCGACCGGCTCACCGCCCGCGAGCGCGAGGTGTTCGACCGGCTCATCACCGGTCAGCTCAACAAGCAGGTCGGCGCCGAGCTCGGCATCACCGAGCGCACGGTGAAGGCACACCGGGCCTCGATCCTCCGGAAGCTGTCGGTCGGCTCGGTGGCCGAGCTGGTGCGGCTCGCCACCACGCTCGAGTTCGCGCGGCAGCAGATGATCGAACGGGCGTTCATGGCGAGCAGGCAGTTCCTCAACCGCCAGGACGCTCCACGTCCGCTGACCGCCTGAGCCGGCGGACCGCGCGTCCGGGGACAGGGAATCGACGGCGCCGCTGACGCCACACGGCCCCCGGGTCGGCGTTCGCTCCTGCTCCCTCGGGACGCGGCGCCGCTCGACCTCGGGTCCCGGCCCGTTGCAGCCTCGCCTCCGTGACGCTCGACGCCCTGCTCCGAAACGCTCCGCCCTGGCCCCGCAGGGTGGTGTGTCTCACCGAAGAGACGGTGGAGACGCTGTACCTGCTCGGCGCGGGCGACCTGGTGGTGGGCGTGTCGGGGTTCGTCGTGCGTCCGCCCGAGGCGCGCAAGAAGCCGCGGGTGAGCTCGTTCCTCGACGCCAACTTCGAACGGATCCTGGAGCTCCGGCCGGACCTGGTGCTCGGGTTCTCCGACCTGCAAGCGGACATCGGCCGTGAGCTGTGCAAGCGGGGCGTGCCGGTTCACCTCTTCAACCAGCGGAGCGTGGCGGAGATCCTCCAGGCGGTGCGTCTGACGGGTGCGCTGGTCGGACGGGGCGAGGAGGCGGACGCGCTCGCGAACCGGCTCGGCGCAGGGCTCGCACGTCACGCCGACGCCGCGGCGGCGCTGTCCCGCCGCCCCCGGATGTTCTTCGAGGAGTGGCATGAGCCACTGATCAGCGGGATCCGCTGGTGCAGCGAGCTGCTGGAGCTGGTCGGCGGGGTGGACGTGTGCGGCGAGAGCCGGGCCAGCCAGGGCGCGCAGGGCCGCATCTTCGCGCCCGAGGAGGTCGCGCGCAGGGATCCGGAGGGCGTGGTGGCGAGCTGGTGCGGGCGGAAGGCCAAGCCGGAGAAGATCCGCGGCCGTCCTGGCTGGGCCGGGGTGCGCGCCGTGCTCGACGACCAGCTCTACGAGATCAAGAGCCCAGTCATCCTCCAGCCCGGGCCCGCGGCGCTGACCGAGGGCGTCGAGCAGCTGGCGCGCATCGTCGGCGCGGTCGCGCGCGGGCAACCGCTCGGTCAGCCGCGTCCGGGGGACCTGCGGTCCGCGGTATGAAGGTCGACGCGTCCGCTCGGCAGTTCGAGCTCGGCCATGGCTGTGAAGCCCGCGACAGTGCCCCTGGTGTGGACCCGAAGACGTGCTGGCCGCGTCCGGGAACTCGGAGATGCCCGCGGATGGGGCAGACTCCTTGGCACGCATGGCGCTCGTCCCTTGTCCCGAGTGCAGCAAGCCGATGTCCACCCAGGCACCGTCGTGCCCGAGCTGCGGCTACGCGCCGCAGGCCGCTGCGGCGGCTCGCTTCGCCGCCGTGGGCGTGGCCACCGAGCAGACGGGACGTCGCGCCGAGACCACGGTGTGGGAAGGCAGCCCGTCGCTGAAGCTCCTCATCGTCCAGGTGCTCCGGACGGCGATCATCGCCGGCGCGGCCATCGTCGCCGCCATCTTCGTCCACCCGGTCGCGGTCTCGTTCTTCGAGGACCTCTCGGCGGGGAAGGGGGACCGTGGCCCGCGAGACGGCTCGCCGGCGACGCTCATCCTCATGGTCGTCATCGGCACGTACCTCCTCATCCGGGCGGTGGTCCTCACCACCTCGGTTTTCCGGCTCCGGAGCACGAAGTACCGACTCACCAACCAGCGGCTCCTCGTCGAGCAGGGGATCCTCAGCCGGACCCTGGACGAGGTCGACCTCCGGACGGTCGACGATTCGGGCTTCTCTCAATCGCCGCTCGAGCGCCTCCAGGGCATCGGGACGGTCTGGATCGTGGCCTCGGATCGGCACACGCCACGGCTCGCGATGCGTGGGATCCCGGACCCGCGCTCGATCCGTGAGCTGATCCGGGAGAACGCCTACCGGATGACCCAGGGGCAGCTCTTCACCCGCTCCACCTGAATCGTCCATGCCTGGGCTCGTCCCCTCCGTCGAGGTCGTTCGCACGGACATCACCGCGCTCGCGGTGGACGCCATCGTCAACGCGGCGAACAGCTCGCTCCTGGGCGGCGGCGGGGTCGATGGTGCGATCCACCGCGCCGCGGGGCCGGAGCTGCTCGCCGCGTGCAGGCGCGTCGGACGCTGTCACACCGGGCAGGCGGTGCTCACCCCGGGATTCCGCCTCAAGGCGCGCTTCGTCATCCATGCCGTGGGCCCGGTCTGGAACGGCGGCGGAAGCGGCGAGCGCGAGCTGCTGCGGCGGACGTACCTGTCGGCCCTCGGGGTGGCGCGCACCGAGCCGGAGATCCGTTCCATCGCATTCCCGGCCATCTCCACCGGTGCCTACGGGTTTCCTCGGGAGGAGGCGGCCCGCATCGCGCTGGAGGTGCTGCGGGACCATGCCCGCGAGTTCGACCGGATCGTCGCCGCGGTCTTCACGGAAGCGGACCTCGCGCTCTACCGCGACACCCTCGCCGCCCTTCCCTGAGGGCCCGAGCGCGCCAGATCGGTTCTCGCACCAGGCCGGTCAGGTACGAGCCGGTTCAGCGCCTCCGGTCGTGGCCGGCGCGGACCGCTGCACGACCAGGCCCACCAGCGCACAGCAAGCACAGAACAGCGCCCACGCCGCGAGCAGGCCCTTGTCGATGAGCAGTCCGGCGATGGCCGGCCCGATGATCTGCGCCACCGACTGGATGGAGGTGTTGAGCCCGAGCACCACGCCCTGCTCGTTCCTCGCCACCGCCTGCGTCACCAGGCTGGTCAGCGCGGGCCGGAGGACGCCGGTGCCGAACGCGCTGAACACCCCGGCGAAGAGCAGGAGCGGCAGCATGTGCACCCCGGCGAGCAGGCCGTAACCCACCGTCATCGAGGCGAATCCCGCCGCGACCAGCCAGCTCTCGCCGAAGCGCTTCGCCAGTCGGCCAAGGAAGCCCTGCACCAGGATGCCGAGGAGTCCCGCGTAGGCGAAGACGAAGCCCACCTCGCGGGCGTGGAATGGTCGTCCGTTCCAGGTGAGCCGCCGCTCGAGGAACAGCGCCAGCCCGCCGGTGAACGAGGCGAAGGCCATGACGAAGCAGAAGTACTCGAGCAGGAGTCGCGACAGCCCAGGCCGCCGGAAGTACTGAGCGTACTCATGCCAGCCGAGCAGCGAGAGCCGTCGACCGGCAGGTCCGGCGGGCCCATCGTCCACCACCGGCTTGGTGTCCGGGAGCAACAGCACCGTGGCCAGGATGCTCACCGCGGATAGACCTGCCGAGAGGAGGATCGGCACCACCAGCCCGAAGCCGGAGAGCGCGCCGGAGATCGCCGGCCCGAGGAGGAAACCGATCCCGAAGCTGATGCCGATGACGGCGAAGGAGCGCGTCCGGTTCTCCGGCTCGCTGACGTCGGAGATGTAGGCCTGCGCCAGGACGAGGTTGCCGGCGGTCAGTCCGTCGATGACGCGGGCCAGGTACACCAGCCACAGCGTCCCGGCGAACGCGAGCAGCAGGCGCGAGGCGAGCGTGCCCAGCTGCGAGACGATGAGCAGGGGCTTCCGCCCGGTCCGGTCGCTCCAGCGGCCGAGGAACGGTCCGCTGAGCAGCTGGCAGAAGGCGTAGACCGACACCAGCAGGCCCACCGCCGTCGGGCTCGCCCCCAGCTTCTCCGCGTAGAACGGCAGCAGCGGGAGAAGGATGGTCAGCCCGAGGATGTCGGCGAGGACGATGAGGAAGATGGGGAGGAGCGGCGAGCGCTTCACGGGCGCACCCCTCACACCAGAAGTCGCCGCCGCCGGCAACCTCGCCCCGCGGCACGTCTAGATCGTGGCCATCCCCTCGTAGAGGAAGGCGGCGGCCTCGAGCCGTGCACCCCTGGCGTCCGCGACCGCGAACTGCGCCGGCTTCCCGGACGGACGGGTGCTCCACATCGTGGCCATCCCGTACGCGCCGGACTTCGAGACCGCGTAGAAGCTGATCGGGAACGCCGGCCGGCCGCGGTCGTCGAGCAGCCGCTTCTCCTTCGTGGTCTCGGCGATGCGGCGGAGCGCGTCGAGGCACGCGTCCTTCGGAGAGCGGCCAGCGCGCATCCGCTCCACGATGAGGTGGCCGCCCGAGATGAGGAGGTTGGCCTCGCCCCGGCCGGTGCTCCCGGCGCTCCCCACCGCGTTGTCCACGAAGCACCCTGCACCGATGATCGGCGAGTCGCCGACGCGGCCCGGCATCTTGAAGAAGAGGCCGCTGGTGCTGGTGCAGCCGGCCAGGTCTCCCCGGCCGTCGCACGCGGACAGATGCACCGTCCCGTGGCTGCGCGGGTCACGGAAGGAGTCGCGACCGTAGTCGCGGATGAACTCCTGCACCGCGGGGTCGAGCTTCGCCGCGTCCGGCTCGAGCCACTTGTCCTTCGCCGAGAGGTTCTGCTTCCAGTACAGCCACACCTTCCGCGCCTTGTCGGTGAGGAGGTTCTCCACCGGGAATCCGTTCATCTCGGCGAAGCGGCGCGCGCCCGGGCCCACCAGGAGAATGTGGTCGGTGGTCTCCATGACGGCCTTGGCCACCTTGCTCGGGTTCTTGATGCCCTCGAGCGAGGCCACCGCTCCCGCCCGCGCGGTCGGCCCGTGCATCACGCAGGCATCGAGCTGCACCACCCCGTCCTCGTTGGGGATGCCGCCATAGCCGACGCTCATGTCGTTCGGGTCGTCCTCGACGAGGTTCACCCCGGCGATGACCGCGTCCAGCGGATCCACCCCCGCCTGCATCCGCGCGAGCGCGAGCTCCGCGGCCTTCAGCCCGTTCGACGAGCCGACGACGACCGGGCGGTCTCCCCCTCCGGTCCCGGCCGGCGCGCCGGCGGCGTGGGCGAATGGCGCGAGCGCCGCGGAGGAAAGGAAGAGGCGTCGAGAGACCACGGGGCACGCTCCTCGCGCGAGACGGCGCAGTGCGCATCGGAGTTGCGGAGCTTGCCACGGCTCCAGGGCCGCGGAAGCACGACGTTTGCGCAGCAGGTCACCGCTGGACGATGGCGGCTGTCCCGAATCCTCGGCGGGCCGGACGGAGGAGCAGGGTAGCATCCGGCGCCGCGCACGACAGGGAGGGGAACGATGAGCGTAGCCCGGTGGTTCGTCGGGGGAGTCCTCTGGCTCGCGAGCGCCGGCGCGCTGGCAGCCGGCAGCGAGCGGACGGCGGTGCTTGCCGTGGACAAATGCGACGAGGCGAGCGCGATCGCCGCGCGGAGCTTTCGTTCGGCCCTGGCGGCGAAGCCGGGCACAACCGTGATGTCGGAGGCCGACACCGCGCTGCCGTTCGGCGGTGAGACCGACAAGACGCTGTCCGCGGTGACCGGGGCCATCGCCTCGGCCCGGAGCGCGTTCTATGCGGCCCAGGGCGCCGAGGCGAAGGCGACGCTGCAGACCGCCCTGGACGACGTCCAGCGCCTGCCGCCCTCCGAGTCGCGGTGGGCCGCCGAGCGAGACGCGCTGACCTTGCTCGCGCAGGTGCTCCAGAAGACCGACGCGAAGGGGGCGGACGCGGCGCTGGCCCGGGTGTTCCGCGTCGAGCCGGACTACCGGCCGGACACCGGCCTGTATCCGCCCTCGTTCCAGAAGTTCGTGGACAAGGCACGCAAGGCGGCGAAGAAGAAGAGCACCAGCCGTCTGGAGGTCAGCACCTCCCCGGCCGGCAAGCCGGTGTACGTCGGTGGCCGCAAGGTGGGCGTGGGGCCGGTGAGCATCCGGGTGCCCGCGGGCGAGTACCGGGTGGAGGCTGACTGGGGACACCGCGGGATGGTGCGAACGGTCACCGTCCCCTCGGCGCCGGTGGAGCTGAGCGCGGCGGTGGAGGGGGCGGTCTATCCGGACGGGGGCCCGTGCGTGGAGGCGACCGACGCGACCGCGGCACTGTCGCGGGCATCGCGCATCCTCCCCGCGACGCGACTTCTCGGTGTCCACTCCGAGTCGTCCGGCGCCGACAGCTACATGGTGGTGACCTCCTTCAGCGGAGGAGCCGGAGGAGCCCAGGACGTCCGGGAGGCCCGGGTGGGGGTGCAGCCCGGAGCACCGACCAGCGAGGCGCTGGCGCAGCTCGCCGGATGGGCGACGACGGGGCCCGGTGACTTCCGGGTGGAGGTGACCAAGGGCCCGGGGGCCACACCGCTGGGGGCGGCGTCCGTTGCCGCAGCCGGGGCAGGGACCGCGGCGGCCGCAGCCGAGACCGCACCCGCCGCGGCCACGGCACCGCCCCCCGCACCTGCCCCGGACAAGACCGAAGACGGGTACAACCCCAAGGCCACCCACTTCGAGGCAGGACTGCGCGCTGCGTTCGGGATCCCGCTGGGCGCAGCGCTCAACTCGGCGGCCACGGGTCAGGACGTCAGCATGAGCGACGTGGACTCCTACAGCATCCCGCTGCAGATCGACGTGGGGGTACGGCTCGGAGGCGCCTGGTTCCTCGGCGGCTACTTCTCGTACGGATTCGGCGGGTCGACGAACGCGTCGCTGTGTACGACGGGCGATTGCTCGGCCAACGTGCTTCGCTTTGGAGGCCAGGTGCACTGGCACCCGCGCGGAGGCGCTGGTGGCCTCGACCCCTGGGTGGGCCTCGGGTCCGGCTACGAGAAGGTGAGCGTCTCCTCGACCGGCGGCTCCTTCGATCTGAGCGGCTGGGAGTTCGGAAACCTCCAGGTCGGCCTCGACTTCCCCGTGGGTTCCTCGGTGAAGCTCGGCCCCTGGGTCAGCTTCTCGGTGACGCAGTACAGCAGTGGCGGGTTCTCCTCATCGGGCAGCGGCGTCTCGACGCCCATCCAGAACAAGACCATCCACGAGTGGCTGTTGATCGGCGTCCGCCTGGTCTACCTGCCGTGAGCGCCCCCGACCACGGCGGGGTTGCTCCGGGAAATCCCAGGGAGGAGTCTGCGGTGCCCATGCCTCCACCCAGTGCCGCCGTCGCGAAGGAGCTCTCGCTCGAGGAGCTCTGGATGCCGTTCACCGCGAACCGGGCGTTCAAGCGGGCACCGCGCCTGCTGGCCACCGCCTCCGGGATGCACTACCGGGACGTGGACGGCCGGGTCATCCTCGATGGCACGGCGGGTCTGTGGTGCGTGAACGCGGGCCACTGCCGGCCGGCCATCGTCGAGGCCATCCAGAAATCGGCGGCCACGCTCGACTTCGCCCCGGGCTTCCAGATGGGGCACCCCGCGAGCTTCGCCCTCGCCCGCGAGGTGGCCGCGCTCGCTCCGGGCGACCTGGACCACGTCTTCTTCGCCAACTCGGGCTCCGAGGCGGTCGACTCGGCGCTGAAGATCGCGCTCGCCTACCACCAATCGCGCGGCGAGCCGGAGCGGGTGCGCTTCGTGGGCCGGATGCGGGGGTACCACGGCGTCGGGTTCGGCGGCATCAGCGTGGGCGGCATCGAGCCCAACAAGAAGGCGTTCGCCGCGCAGCTCCTGCCGCAGGTCGATCACCTGCCGCACACCCACGACATCGCGCACAACGCCTTCAGCCGCGGGCAGCCGGCGTGGGGCGCGCACCTGGCCGAGGTCCTGGAGAAGATCGTCGCCGATCGCGGAGCGCGCACCATCGCCGCGGTCATCGTCGAGCCCATGGCGGGGTCCACCGGCGTGCTGGTACCGCCGAAGGGCTATCTCGAGAAGCTCCGGGCCATCTGCGACGCGCACGGCATCCTCCTCATCTTCGACGAGGTCATCACCGGCTTCGGCCGGCTGGGGACGCCGTTCGGGGCGGACTACTTTCACATCCAGCCGGACATGCTGACGGTGGCCAAGGGCATCACCAACGGGGCGGTGCCGATGGGCGCGGTGGTGGTGCGCCATGGCATCTACCAGTCGGTGGTGGACGCCGCCGAGGCGGGGATCGAGTTCTTCCACGGGTACACCTACTCGGGGCACCCGCTGGCCTGCGCGGCCGGGCTGGCAACGCTCGAGCTCTACCGGCGCGAGGGTCTGTTCCAGCGCGCCGCGGAGCTCGCGCCGTTCTGGGAGGAGGCAGTGCACTCCCTGAAGGCGCGTCCCCACGTCATCGACGTGCGAAACCTCGGTCTGGTGGCCGGCATCGAGCTCGAGCCGCGGGCGGGCAAGGTGGGCGCGCGAGGCTATGACGTCCTGGTCGACGCGTTCCGCACCGGACTCCTGGTCCGCGTGACCGGGGACATCATCGCCCTGTCACCGCCGCTCGTCATCGAGCGGACCGAGATCGAGCAGGTGGTGGAGATGCTTGGCGCGGTGCTGGAGCGGATCGCCTAGGAGAGAGTCCGGAACATCACCAGCGCGTCGACGAACCCGAGCGCCGGGTGCTGGAACGCGCCCGGCAGCCGGCACAGCGTCTCGAAGCCCATCGACGTCCAGAGGTGGACCGCGGGGACGTTGGTGCTGATGACGAAGTTGAACTGCATCGCGCGGTAGCCCCGCCCCCGTCCGTGCTCGAGCGAGTGGGCGCACATCGCGCGGGCGATGCCCCGCCCGGTGGAGGCCTGGGCAGTCGCGTAGCCGCAGTTGGCGACATGGCTCCCCGGGCCGAGCTGGTTCGGGCGGATGAAGTAGGTCCCGAGCACGGCACCGCCTTCCTCTGCGACGAAGACCTCGGTCCCCGGGGCGTGCCACCAGGCCAGGACATCGGCGCGGGCGAGGTCGCGGGGCAGCGCGTAGGTCTCCCCGGCCCGGACGATGGGCTCGAGGATGGACCAGACGGCGTCGGCGTCGGTCGCGGTGGCGGGGCGGATCTTCACTTCCCGGGCATCAGAGGATGTCATGGACAGTGCCGACCTCAACGGCCTGGGATCCATTCCGGGTAGACAACGGCCGCGGTGGCTCGCATAGAGGTCGAGGGCTCCCCGCGATGACGCGCCGCACCCTGCTGTTGCTCTGCCTCGCACTCGCCGCGTGCAAGCGCGGAGGTCCGCCGGCGCACGCGCCCGTGGCCCAGCTGCCGCTGCTCGCGGACGGGGGAGTCGACCTCGGCCAGGGTGCGGTCGACGCCCGGGAGGTCGAGCTGCCCTCGCTGGCGCCGCTGGTGGAACGGATCACCCCCACCGTCGTCAGCCTCAGTGTGATGGCTGCGCCGAAGCTGCCGGCCGGACACGAGCGCTTCTTCGGCGGACGTGCCATCCCGCAGCAGGAACGGGCCGGCTCAGGGTTCATCGTCGACCGCACCGGCCTCGTGGTCACCAACAACCACGTCGTCGAGGGTGCCAGCGCCATCTCGGTGCGCCTCTCCGACGGCCGCCGCTTCGACGCCCAGCTCGTGGGCCGGGACGCGCCCACCGACCTCGCGCTGGTCCGGCTGCGCTCGCCGCCCCAGGACCTGCCCTTCGCAGCGCTGGGCGACTCGGACCGGCTCAAGGTGGGGGACTGGCTCCTCGCCATCGGGAACCCGTTCGGCCTCTCCACCAGCGTCTCGCTGGGCATCCTCAGCGCCACCGCGCGCGACCTCGGCGCCGGCCCGTTCGACGAGTTCCTCCAGACCGACGCCGCCATCAACCCTGGCAACTCGGGCGGCCCGCTGTTCGACCTGCACGGCGCGGTGGTCGGGGTGAATGCCGCCATCGTCAACAACAACAGTGGCGGCCGCATCGGCTTCGCCATCCCCTCGTCGCTGGTGCGGGCGCTGCTCCCGCAGCTCGAGCGCACCGGTGGGGTGGAGCGCGGAGCCCTCGGGGTCTATCTCCAGGACCTCACCCCCGAGCTGGCCACGGCGCTCGGTCTCGACGGCCGTCACGGCGCAGTGGTGAACGGCTTCGTGCCCGGCTCTTCGGCCCGCTCGGCCGGCGTGGGGGTGGACGACGTCATCGTCTCGCTCGAGGGCCGGCCCATCGAGTCGGCCCGCGCCCTCACCCGTCTCGTGGGTCTGCACCGGCCGGGCGAGCTGGTCCGGCTCGGGCTGGTGCATGGCCACGAGCCGGCGTCGGTGAATGTCCGGCTCGGCAAGCGCACCGACCTCGAGGGCACCGGCCCGCTCCGGCCCCAGCAGGGCGGCGAGAGCGCCGGGCAGGAAGCCGCGCCGGGCACGCCGATGCGCCTCGGGGTGGAGATCGGCGAGGTGACCCCCGACGTCGAGGAGGCCATCGGCGTCCGGGGTCAGGGAGCGCTGGTGCTCTCGGTCGAGCCCGGCTCCCCCGCGGAGCGCGGTGGGCTCGAGCCGGGGCTGGTCATCGTGGAGATCGCCGGGCAGCCGGTCCGCTCGGCCAGGGAGGCCGTCGACCTCATCCGCGCCGCCCGCGCCAAGCCGCCGATCGTCTTCCGCCTCGTCGGCCCCGGCCGTGTCTCGGCGGTGGCGACGGTCCAGCCGTAGGTCAGGTCAGGGCGGCCGCGCTCAGGTAGTTCCCAGCTAGGGCGGGGGGAGCGGCCGCACGACGTTGCCGAACCCGTCCGGACCCTCGCGGGTCACGCCGGTGGCGTACTCCACCACCCCGAAGATGCCTCGCGGACCGGGTGGCCGGCAGCTGAAGCGAAGGCTGATGGCGTCCGGATCACCCCGGCGGACCCGGCGGAGATGGCGCTCGAGCCGGACTCGCTCCCCCACCTGCACCAGGGCCGGCAGCAGCGGTGCCGTCTGCACGTCCGGGACCAGCACCTCGTCACTGCCCTGATCCGCGTGGGCATCGAGCGCCAGCCGGCCCTCCCGGCCCGCGAGGACCGTCGCGCGAACCACCGCTCCTCCGTCGGCCTCGCGCTCGAGGCTCCAGCGCTCGAGCTGCAGGCACGCACCGAGCGCTGCAAGGTGCTCCTTTTCCTGCTCCTCTCGCTCCCGGAGCTGCCGCTGCATCTGCAGCCGGGGGCCGAGGACGTTGCCCACGAACAGCCCGAGCAGCAGGGCCACCAGCGGAAGTCCGAAGATCCACGGCCGCGGCATGGGCTGCATCACCCTACCGCCGCTCCCGGGCCCGGGCTAAGGGATGCGGGAGCCCATGGTCCTCGCCTCCACGCTCCTCATGCTTGCCGCCACGCCAGCCCCACCTCCGCCCCCGCCGGATCCGGTGCTCCGCCAGATCGCCGAGACCCGCAGCTTTCAGAACGGCACGCCGAGCGTCATCCACATGGACCGGAGCGGGGCCCACGTCTTCTTCCTCCGCTCGCCGGCCGACTCGCCGGTGCAGTCGCTCTACGTGTTCGACGTCGACGCCGGCCAGGCCCGGGAGCTGCTGTCGGCCGAGGCGCTCCTCCGCGGTGCGGCGCAGCAGCTGAGCCCGGCAGAGAAGGCGCAGCTCGAGCGGCAGCGGGTCGCCGCCCGGGGCATCATCAGCTACGCGCTGAGCGACGACGGACGCACCCTCGTCACCTCACTCTCGGGCCGGCTGTACCGGGTGGACGTCACGGCGTTGCTCGGCGGGCGTCCGGTCGAGCAGGCGGTGAAACCACTCGCGGCGAAGGGCGCGCTCGACCCGCGGCTGTCTCCGGACGGCAAGCTCCTCAGCTACGTGAAGGACTGGGACCTGTATGTCCTGGATCTCGCGACCGGGAAGGAGCGGCGGCTCACCACCGGTGGCGGAGACCGGCTCACCCACGGACTGGCCGAGTTCGTGGCTCAGGAGGAGATGGGCCGCTTCGAGGGCACCTGGTGGAGCCCCGACGGCAAGCTGCTCGCCTTCGAGGAGGCGGACACCCGCTCCGTCGAGACGTTCAGCCAGGGTGACCCGGCGCACCCCGAGGCCGGCGTCCAGCAGCTCCCGTACCCGCGTCCCGGGAAGTTCAACGCGAAGGTCCGGGTCGGCCTCGTCCCGGCTGCGGGCGGGAAGACGTCCTGGGTGAAGTGGGACGCCGAGCGCTACCCCTACCTGACGCAGGTGAAGTGGCCCGTCCGGGGGGTGCTGACCCTCTACGTGATGGATCGGGCGCAGCAGCATGCGCAGCTCCTCGCCGTCGACCCGAAGACCGGCGCCACCCGCGTCCTGCTCGAGGAGCAGGATCCGGCCTGGCTCAACCTCGAGTTCGTGGGTGGGGGCCGTCGTGCAAACCCGTTGCCCCTCTGGCTGCCCGACGGCTCCGCCTTCTTCTGGGTGACCGAGCGCAACGGGGCGCCGGAGGCGGAGATCCGCGGCGCGGACGGCAAGCGGCTCGGGAGCTGGGTACGCCCGGACCAGCAGCTGGTCCGGATCCTCGGCTACGACGGCAGCGAGCACGCGCTGTACTACCAGGCCAGCCCCGAGTCGCCGGATCTGGTGGTGATGCGGGTCCGGGACGGCGGCAGCCCGGAGCGGGTGGTGGGGCAGATCGGGGAGCGGATCATCGTCTCCGGGATGCTGGCCGAGGACGGACCCACGCGGCTGGTCTCGATCGAGACGCCCTCCTCGTTCGCCGAGTGGTCGGTCTTCGACCGCGGGGGCCGCTTCATCGGGCGGCTCCCCTCGGTCCGGGCGGTGCCGCTGCGGACGCCCGCCCCGGAGTACCGGAAGCTGGGCCCGCAGGGGTTCTGGTCCTACGTGCTCCGGCCCCGGGACGCGCGCCCAGGTCAGAAGCTGCCCACCATCGTCTCGATCTACGGCGGACCCCACGCCAACCACGTGCAGTCGAGCGCCCGGGCGTTGCTCTCGGAGCAGTGGCTCGCCGATCAGGGCTTCCTGGTGGTGGGCTTCGACAACCGAGGGACGCCGCGGCGCGGGCGAGACTGGGAGCGCGCCATCCGGGGGGACCTCGGCGGGCCCATGCTGGAGGATCAGGTGGCGGCGCTGCAGCTCCTGGCGCAGCAGGTTCCGGAGCTGGACCTCGCCCGGGTGGGCATCACCGGGTGGTCGTTCGGCGGGTTCGCCTCGGCGCTGGCGGTGCTGAAGCGGCCCGACGTCTACCGGGCGGCGGTGGCCGGCGCGCCGGTGACGGACTGGCTCAACTACGACACCTTCTACACCGAGCGGTACCTCGGGCTGCCGGACGCCCCGGGTGGCGCCTACGAGAAGAGCGCCCTGCTTCCGCTCGCGGCCGGGCTCCAGCGTCCGCTCCTGCTCGTGCACGGCACGACCGACGACAACGTGTTCTTCCTCCACTCGCTCCTGCTGTCGGATCAGCTCTTCCGGGCCGGCCGGGTGCACCAGTTCCTGCCGCTGAGCGGGTACACGCACATGGTCGCGGACCCGGTGATGCAGGAGTCGCTCTCGCGGCGGGTGGCCGAGTTCTTCCGGTCGCAGCTCGGGACGGGCGAGCTCCGCTGACAGAAAGGCCCGGGACCGTCGGAGTGCGGGCCCGGGCCTTTCCCTGGACAACGATGTGAGGTTCGGTGAGGCCCCTAGATGGGCCGGACGTTCTGTGCCTGCAGCCCCTTCGGCCCGCGGGTCACGTCGAACTGGACCTTCTGACCCTCGGCGAGGGTGCGGAAGCCGTCGCTCTGAATCGCGGTGTGGTGACAGAAGACGTCCTCACCTCCGCCGTCCTGGGTGATGAAGCCGAAGCCCTTCGCATCGTTGAACCACTTCACGGTACCGGTAGCCATGCGTCTCGCTTTGCTGTGCTCGCGTCGGCAGGAAGCGCCGCGCGGTCTCCTGTCCCGGGGGCGGAGGACGAAAAATCTTGCGCAGACGCAAACCAGGGTTCAAGCATTCCCGACACTGTCCGACGTTCACGGACCTTGACGCGGCGCGTCTCAAAGGAGGTGTCAAACACCTCTGACGGCCTCGGACGGCCGGTTCAGACCTCGAGGAGCAGCCGCTCGGGGTCCTCGATGCATTCCTTGATGCGGACCAGGAACTGCACCGCCTCGCGGCCGTCGATGAGCCGGTGGTCGTAGCTGAGCGCCAGGTACATGACCGGGCGGATGACGATCTGCCCGTCGCGGACGACCGGCCGCTCGACGATGTTGTGCATGCCGAGGATGCCGGTCTGCGGCGGGTTCAGGATGGGCGTGCTCAGCATCGAGCCGAAGATGCCGCCGTTGCTGATGCTGAAGGTCCCGCCCTGCAGGTCGGCCAGCGTCAGCTTGTCCGTCCGCGCCTTCTGGCCCAGCTCGGCCACCCGCTTCTCGATCTCCGCCATCGACAGGGTGTCCGCATCGCGCAGCACCGGGACGACCAGCCCCCGGCTCCCGGACACCGCCACGCCGATGTCGTAGTAGTGCTTGAGGACGACCTCGTCGCCCTCGATGGAGGCGTTCACCAGGGGGAACGCCTTGAGCGCGTCCACCGCGGCGCGGACGAAGAAGCTCATGAACCCGAGCTTCACGCCGTGGCGCTGCTGGAACCTGTCGGCGTACTGCTTCCGGAGCGCCATCACCCCGTGCATGTCCACCTCGTTGAAGGTGGTCAGGATGGCGGCGTTGTTCTGCGCCGACAGCAGGCGCTCCGCCACGCGCTTGCGCAGGGGCGTCATCTTCACCCGCTCCTCGCGGGCGCCGGGCGTGCGTGGCGCCGGGGCAGGGGCCGGGGCGGGAGCGACTGCCGCCGCAGGGGCGGACGCAGCCGCGCGCCCGCCCTCGAGGACGGTGAGCACGTCGTCCTTCATCACCCGGCCCGACGCGCCGCTCCCGCGGAGCGTGGCGGGGTCGAGCCCGTTGGCGTCGGCGATGGCCCGGGCCACCGGCGTCATCGGCGCCTGTCGGCTGGCGTCGGCCGACGGAGCGGCCTGGGCGGCAGGGACCGGCGGGGGCTGCGCCGGAGCGACCGCGGCTGCGCTCGTCGGCGCTGGAGCGCTCGGTGCCGCGGCAGGGGCGGGCTTCGGCGCGGCAGGCGCACCGGCCGACGCGGAGGCCGCACCGATGCTCCCCAGCACGTCGCCGATCTTCACCGTGTCACCCTCCTTGTGGGCGATCGCGGAGAGGGTGCCGGCGGCGGGGGCGGGGACGTCGATGGTGACCTTGTCGGTCTCCAGGACGACGACGGGCTCGTCGACGGCGACGGAGTCGCCGACCTTCTTGTGCCACTTCCCCACCACCGCCTCGGTGATGGACTCGCCCAGCGCAGGGACGGTGAGCTCAACGGCCATCGGGCTGCCCTCGTGACAGTGCGGCGTCGACCAGGAGCACCTGCTCCAGCTCGTGGGTTTTCTGGAATCCGGTGGCCGGGCTGGCGCTCTCCGCCCGTCCCGCGTACCGCAGCGGCAGCGGACGGCCCTTCGCCGAGCTCCGGCCGGTGAGCTTCGGGAGCACGAAGGCCCAGGCGCCCATGTTCTCCGGCTCCTCCTGGACCCAGATCAGCTCCTCGAGTGCCGGGTAGCGGGCGATCTCCGCGGCGAGCTGTGCCCCGGGGAAGGGGTGCAGCTGCTCCAGCCGGGCGATGGCCACCGTGTCGTCGGCCGCCTTGGCCCGCGCGGCGAGCAGGTCGTAGGCCACCTTCCCGGTGCAGAGCAGGAGGCGGGTCACCTTCCCGACGCCGCTCGCCGGTGGATCCGAGATGAGCCGCTGGAACTTCCCCGAGGTGAACGCCGACAGCGGCGCGCTCGCCTCCTCGCGACGGAGCAGGCTCTTCGGCGTCATCACCACCAGAGGCTTCCGCCACGGGCGGATGGCCTGCCGGCGCAGCAGGTGGAAGATCTGCGCGCTGCTGGTCGGATAGCAGACCTGGATGTTGTCCTCCGCCGGCATGGCGAGGAAGCGCTCCAGCCGGGCGCTGGAGTGCTCGGGCCCCGCGCCCTCGTACCCGTGCGGGAGGAGCAGGGTGAGGCCGCTCAGCCGCCGCCACTTGTCCTCGGCGGCGACGATGAACTGGTCGATGATGACCTGCGCCCCGTTGGCGAAGTCACCGAACTGCGCCTCCCAGAGCACCAGCGCGTCCGGGTAGTCGAGCGAGTAGCCGAACTCGAAGCCCATGCAACCCGTCTCCGAGAGCGGGCTGTTGTAGATCTCGAAGCGCGCCGCGCCCGGGCCGAGGTCCTGCAGCGGGACGTACGTCGCCCCGGTCTTCACGTCATGGAGCACGGCGTTCCGGTGCCCGAAGGTGCCGCGCTCGGTGTCCTGGCCGGTGAGCCGGACGTGGGTGCCGGTCTTGAGCAACGTCGCGTAGGCCAGGTTCTCGCCGGCAGACCAGTCGAGCGGAATCTCTCCACGGCCCATCGCCGCGCGGCGCTCGAGGATCTTCCCCATCTGCCGCAGCGGGCTGAAGCCGGGCGGTACGTGCGCGAGGTGCTCGAGCAGCGGGGCCAGCTCCTTCTCCGGCACGCCGGTCTCGGGTTCGGCGATGCCCTCCTCCGGACCGCCGCGGTACCCCTTCCACAGGCCCTCGTAGGCGCTGGGCTCGCGGAGCGCCGGCGTCTCCTTGGCCTGGTTGTAGGCCTGAAGGAAGTGACGCTTGGCCTCCTCGCGGATCGCCTCGGCGTCCTCGGCGCTGACCCGACCCTGCTGGGCGAGCGTCTTCGCGTACAGCTCGGAGACCGGCGGGTGGTGCCGGATCGCCTCGTACATCAGGGGCTGGGTGTAGCTCGGCTCGTCGCCTTCGTTGTGGCCGTAGCGCCGGAAGCAGACCAGGTCGATGACCACGTCGCTCTGAAACCGCTGGCGATACTCGGTGGCCAGGCGCATCGCGTGGAC
>JADGQZ010000455.1 GCA_017881345.1 Myxococcaceae bacterium
GCGAGGTGTGCTTCGCCGAGCGGGTGCATCCGTTCACGCCGGTGGCCGCGCTCGAGGACGACGTCCTCCTCCGGCTGGTGCGGACCGCGCGGCGCTTCCTCGGGATGAACGTGCTCGAGTCGAGCGGAGCCAGGATGGTGACGGCCCCGGGAGATCCCTCCACGCGGCTCAGGGTGTACGGACGGGCCGGGAAGCCCTGCCCGGTCTGCGGTGCGCGCATCGTGGTCGAGAGGCGTGGGCTCGATGCCCGGAGCACGTACTTCTGTTCGCGATGTCAGGGTCTCGCGGGCGACTGATCACGCAGCCGCCGCTGCTGGCCTGAAGGGACGCGGTGAGCCCGGGAGTCAACCTCCCGGGCGACATGGCCCCGGCCAGGCCCCCGGCCGTGGCAGTTGACGCGGTGTTCCCTCAGGGCTGCAGTGGCACGCCGGCCCTCGAGGCTCCGGGCGCGGTCGCCGGACCCACCGTGACAACCTGCCACGGCGGGGTCTCGGCCAGGCCCGGCCTCGCTGCGAGCGGCCGGTCCCCGCAGACCCCTTGTCCTCATCTGCTGGGTCGTTCACGTGACCCCGCGTCCCCGAGCCATCCCGGCCGCATCTGCATCTAAGGAACGGTCTTCACCACCGGCAGCTCGATGAAGCTCGCCTGTCCGGGTGCGTGGTACACGCGCTGGGTCGCCTTCCGGTAGTCCGCTGGCTTCGCCCAGAAGATGTTCTCGACGAAGGTCTGCGGGTTCCGGTCGTACAGTGGGAACCAGCTGGACTGCACCTGGACCATCAGCCGGTGCCCGGGCAGGAAGACGTGATTCACCGTCGGCAGCTCCCAGCGGTAGGTGAGCGCCTTGCCGGCGGCCACGGGGGCTGCCCGGTCGGTCCGTTCCCGGTACCGTCCGCGGAAGATGTCGGCCGAGATCATGAGCTGGTATCCGCCGCGCTCCGGCTGGTCCGCGACCTGATCCGGTGACACGTCGATGAGCTTCACGACCCAGTCCGAGTCGGTGCCGCTCGTCGAGGCGACCAGGTTCACCACCGGGAATCCCGAGATCTTCAGCGGCTCCACGAGCGGCTCTGAGACGAAGGTCACCACGTCGGTGCGGCTGGATGCCTCGCGCTGGTCATTGACCAGCCAGGGCTTCCAGTGGACGTCGTCCCCACGCACCGGGCGGGCGATGTAGGGCACGGGCTTCGCCGGATCCGAGACCCACTCGTCGAACGCAGCGTCCCTGGCCTGTGGCGCGGTGAAGCCGACCTTGTGTCCGGCGCCGAGGTAGAGCGGTGTCGGGTCCACCTTGCAGCCACGGTCGCACCCTGCGGGCCAGCCGGGGAGTCGCCGCCAGACGTTGGTCCCCGTCTCGAAGGCGGTCACCGGGGCGACCTTCGCCGGCGGCGCGCCCTCCTTCAGGTACTGGTCGAGGAAGGGTCGGAGGACCTCCTGCCGGAACTGGCGGGCGGTGTCGGCGTGGAAGCGGATTGCACCGAGCGCCGCGCCGTCGCGGATCTCCTGGCCGTGGAACCAGGGTCCGATGACCAGGAACACCCGATCGTTCGCCGCGTCCTGCTTCTCGAGCGCGCGGTAGACGGCGGGTGCCCCGTAGATGTCCTCCTGGTCCCAGAGCCCGTGGACCACCATCACCGGAACCTTGAGGGGCCGTGCGGCGAGGACCCTGTCCATCGCCTGGTCCTGCCAGAATGCGTCGTACGCCGGGTGCTCGAGCAGCTTCCGCCAGAAGCCGAGCTGCTCCATCCCGCGCATCCGTCCGATCTCCCCCGCCGAGGCGCCGAGGTACGCCTCGTAGTCGTCGAAGTGCGTCGCCGGCCACTTCTTCTCCGACTTGCGATCGGCCTCCTGCTCGTAGACGTACGGCAGCGTCGGCGCGAGCCGGAACGCTCCGTGGTGAAACCAGTCGTCGCCGGTCCACCCGTCGACCATCGGGTTCATGGGGACCGAGACCTTCAGTGCCGGATGCGGATCGACGAGGGCCATCAGCGGGGTGAACCCGTCGTAGGAGATGCCGAGGATGCCGACGCGCCCGTTCGACTCCGGGACGTTCTTCACCAGCCAGTCGATCGTGTCGTAGGTGTCGGTGGCGTGGTCCACGTCGGTGGGGTTCCACCGGCCCCGGAGCGGGCGGTTCATCACGTAGTCGCCCTCGGAGCCGTGCTTGCCGCGGACGTCCTGGACGACCCGGATGTAGCCGCCCTCGACGATGACGTCGGTGGCGTTGTCGTATCCCTCGAGCAATGGACCGAGGTGGACCGACGGGCTGTGGGTGGTGAGCTTGTCGGCGTCGTACGGCGTGCGGGTGAGGAGCATCGGCGCACGGCTCGCGCCCCTGGGGACCAGGATGACCGTGAAGAGCTTCACCCCGTCGCGCATGGGAATCATCACCTCGCGGCGCTCGTGGTCCAGACCGGCGGTGGTCGGGGTGAACTTCGCCGGCATCTCCGAGAGCGGGGAGAGGGGCTTCTGAGGCTCCGGGGGTGCGGCGGAGAGGAGGATCAGCAGGAGGGGGGAGGCGATCATGCCCCGTCCTAGGGGACGCTTCGTGACGCGGTGGGCGGCTCGAACAGCGCCTTCCGCTTTGCAGCGATCGCCGAGTGCATCGAGGCGCTCCGCTGGGCGGCAGACAGCTCGTTCACCAGATTCTCCGCGCGCGCCAGCGTCACCCGGGCTGCGTGCGAGTCGCCGATCCGCGCCTCGGCCTCGGACCGGATGAGCAGCACCCGGAGCGTCCGCGGGCCGTAGACCAGCGACGTCGCCCGGCGGGCTTCCTCCAGCGCGTGCCACGGGTCCCGCATCGCGAGATAGGCCAGGGCGAGCCGCGCCGGCGGGTTGTAGTCCTTCGGGAAGTCGCGGGCGCTCTGCTCGAGCATCGGGACGGCCCGCTCGGGTTCACCGAGCGCGAGGTACGCGGAGAGCCGGTGCGCGTCGAACACCGCGCGTGCCTCGGGTGTCTCGGCGCGGGCCGCCTGCGTCTCGAGGAACGAGGTCCAGCGCAGCGCCGTCGCCCGTGCCCCGACGAGGTCACCCCGGGCGCGCCGGGCGCCCTCCTCGGTCTCGAACAGGCTCGAGCGGTCGTCGGCCATCAGCACCACCGAGGGGTCCCGCGCCAGCGCGGCGACCCGGTCCTCCAGCGCTCCGAGCGCCGCCGCCCGCCGGGGGTCCGTCTCCGGCAGCTCCAGGGCGCAGGACAGGCCGGTGGCCACGAGCGTGGCGAGCGAGGTGCCCGGCGCCACGTGCGCCAGCTCCTCCCGCGCGAGCTGCACGCATCCCGCCGGATCGCCGTCCTGGGCCAGGCGTTGCACCAGCCCCTCCACCGCCTGCCCATGGTCGAGCGAGCGGGGCTCGGTGGCGGAGAGCGCCTCGCGGAAGGCGAGGGTGGCCTCGGCGTGCTCTCCCTGTGCGTCGGCCGCGCTCGCCCGGGCCAGCGCCGCCTGGCCGGGGGTTCCGGGCGCGCCGGGGGTGAGGGCCAGCGCGGTGGAGCGGAGACGGGCCGCGAGCTCGACCGCCGTGGCGCTGCCCACCCAGCGGCGCACCGCCTGGCCCGTCTGCGGGTCGATGACCAGCAACATCGGGAGCGCCTCGGCCGGGAACTGCTCGACGAAGGCCCGGTTCGCCGGCTTCTCGGTGTCCACCTCGAGCCAGACGTAGCGGGAAGACACCGGCGAGAGCACGCCGTCGGGGAAGACGTACGACTTCATGCTCACGCAGCTGTGGCACCACGGCGCCCAGGCATCCACGAAGAGCGGCTTGCCCTCGGCCCGTGCCTGGGCGAGTGCGCCCGGGAAGTCGTCCGCGACGAAGCGGATGCCGCTCCCGGGGTCGCCAGAGCTGCCGCCGTGCGCGCAGGCGCCCAGGGCCAGGCAGAGGAGGGCGAGGGCGGTGCGCTGCGGTGCCGTGGTGGAGAAGACCCGGCGCCGGGATGTCACTGGCGGCCGGCCTCGCCGGAGCCGGGTTCCGCTCCTCCGGAGTGCCCCTGCGGAACGCTGTTCATCCCGGGCGGCATGCCGCTCGGCAGCATCTTCTGGTCCACCTTGGGCATGGGGGGGATGCGCGAGTTGGAGAGGGTGAACCGCGTGTTCACGTCCGCCATCACGAAGAACATCAGCACCAGGAGGAACAGGAACGAGGTCACGAAGACGATCCGGTTGCTCCCCTCACCGTGCCAGAGGTGCATGAAGATCAGCACCACCAGCGTGACCTTCAGGGTGGAGATGCAGAGCGCCGCGGCGAGGTGCCCGCCGGGGCTCATGTTCAGCTTCGAGAAGCCGAAGGTGGCGAAGGTCAGGCCGCAGAGCACGAGCCAGTTGATCACCAGCTTTCCTGAGCTGGTCTCGTGCTTGGCGTGCGCCGGGGTGGCGGCAGGATGGGCGGTCGAGGCCATGGGGGTCAGACCAGGTAGAGCAGCGGGTAGAGGAAGATCCACACGAGATCGACGAGGTGCCAGTACAGCCCGGCATTCTCCACCGGCGCGTAGTAGGTGGGTGAGAACTCCTTCTTCCAGCACCGGATCGCCACCCAGGTGAGCAGGCTCATGCCCACGATGACGTGCATCGCGTGGAGCCCGGTGGAGAAGAAGTACACGACGTAGAACACCGAGCCACCGGGCGCGGTGATCTCCGAGAAGCGGAAGAACTTTCCGGGCAGCGCGCCCTCGTGGAACTTCTCGGTGTACTCCACGGCCTTGATGCAGAGGAACCCGGCGCCCATGGCCACCGAGGCCATGATCAGCCAGAAGGCGTTCCGGTTCTTCCCGTGCTCGGCGTTGTGGTGCGCGAGCGCGACGGTGAGGCTCGAGGTCAGGAGGAGGAGGGTGTTCGCGGTCCCCAGCGGGACACTCAGGTGCCGCGCCGCCTGCTCGAACGACTCGGGGAAGTAGCTCCGGAAGACGAAGTACCCGACGAAGATGCCGGCGAAGAGGAGCACCTCCGTCCCGAGGAAGAGCCACATCCCGAAGCGCAGCGCGCTCTGGTGGTTCTCGACGGTGTCGTAGTGGTGCGGGAGCGGAGGCGGCTCGAGCCAGCCCTCCGCGGTCAGCTTCCGCGCCGTGGCGCTAGATTGCATGGCCCACCTTGGCGAGCTCCTCTGGGACGTCCTGGTACTCGTGGGGACCCCGGGTGAAGACGGGGACCTGGTCGAAGTTCTCGGTCGGAGGCGGCGACGGCACGTCCCACTCGTAGCCGCGGCTCCCCCAGGGGTTCCGGCCCGCCACCTCGCCGTACTTCAGCGACACCGCGAGGTAGATGGCGATGATGATGAACCCGAAGGCGAGCAGCGACGCGCCGGCCGTGGAGGCCACGTTCAGCGCGGCGAAGCGCTCCGGGTACTCGTAGTAGCGCCGGGGCATGCCCGCGTTCCCCAGGAGGAACTGGGGGATGAAGGTGGCGTTGAACCCGAGGACGATGAGCCCGGCCGCGAGCAGCGCCCAGTTCTCCGGGTACTTGCGGCCGAACATCTTCGGGAACCAGTAGTGGAGCGCGGCCAGGAAGCCCATGATCACCGCGCCCACCATGATGAAGTGGAAGTGGGCGACGACGAAGTAGGTGTCCTGCCAGTGGACGTCGAGCGACACCGTGGCCAGCGCCACGCCGGTCATCCCGCCGAACACCAGGAAGAAGAGGAAGCCACAGATGTAGGCGAAGGGTGCGGTGAAGGCGATCGAGCCCTTGTAGAGCGTGCCCACCCAGTTGAAGACCTTGATCGCGGTGAACACGCCCACCAGCATCGAGATGGCGGCGAAGGCCCCGGCGTCGAACGCGCTCTGGCCCGAGGTGAAGAGGTGGTGGCCCCAGGCGAAGAAGCCCACGAAGGCGATGCCCAGTGAGCTCATGGCGATCATCTTGTAGCCGAAGATGTTCTTCCGCGAGTAGGCGCAGATGGTCTCGCTGATCACGCCCATCGCCGGCAGCACCATGATGTAGACGGCCGGGTGGCTGTAGAACCAGAACAGGTGCTGGAAGAGGATCGGGTCACCGCCCCGCGCCGGATCGAAGAAGCCGAAGCCGAAGGTGTGCTCGGCCGCGACCAGCAGCGTGGTGAGCCCGATGACCGGCGTGGCCAGCACCTGGATGATGCTGGTGGCGTAGATGGCCCAGACGAAGAGGGGCATCTTGAACCAGGTCACCCCCGGCGCTCGCAGGGTGTGGATGGTGACGATGAAGTTCAGCCCGGTGAGGATCGAGCTGAACCCGATGACGAACACCCCCAGCATCACCGGGGCGATGTTGGTGGCGGTGGTGGTGCTGTACGGCGTGTAGAAGGTCCAGCCGGTGTCCGCGCCTCCGGTGATCAGGCCCCAGAGCATCAGCGTAGAGCCCGCCAGGTAGACGTAGTACGAGGTGAGGTTCCACTTGGGGAAGGCCACGTCCTTGGCCCCGAGCATGATCGGCAGAAAGAAGTTCCCGAACACGCCGGGGATGGCCGGAATCATGAACATGAAGATCATGACCAGACCGTGGAGGGTGAACATCCGGTTGTAGGTCAGCGCCTCGATGAGCGTCGGTCCCGGCGTCAGCAGCTCGAGCCGGATGACCATGGCGAAGACGCCGCCGAGGAACAGGGCGATGAGCACCGAGACCAGGTAGAGGATGGCGATCCGCTTGTGGTCGTGGGTCAGGAGCCACGAGCGGATGGTGGTCCCGTCGTTCAGGTAGTGCTTCTTCGGGAACACCGGACCCGCCGCGGGGACGGAGGTGGTGGTGATCGGCGCGGTCATTCCTCACCTCCGGTGACCTGCACGGTCCGCTCGGACCGGAGGCTCTTGATGTACTCCACCAGCGCGGCGGCCTCGGGCCCGCTGAGCTTGCCCTGGTAGCTGGGCATCAACGGCTGGTAGCCGGCGACGACCTTCACGTTCGGCTCCATCATCGACTCGGTCAGATAGGCCTCGTCGGCGATGATCTGCCGTCCGTCGGTGAGCTTCGTCTTCTGCTGGTACAGATCCACCCAGCTCGGCCCGGTGGCCGGCTCGGGGCTGTTCACGTTGTGGCAGCGGAGACAGCCCTGGTACACGGCCACCTGCTTGCCCCACTGGGCGAGGCTGCCCTGCGGAGTCACCTGGCTGGTCTCGTCCGCCAGGATGTCCACGCGGGACACCAGGCCACGCTGCTGCTCCTTGATCCACTCGTCGAAGGCCTCGGGGGCCATCACCACGACCTCCCCCCACATCTTGCTGTGCTGGGCGCCGCAGTACTCGGTGCAGAGGATCTGGTACCGCCCCGGCTTGGTGGCGGTGAACCAGGTCTCGGTGTACCGGCCCGGCTGGGCGTCCATCTTCACCCGGAAGGCGGGGATGAAGACCGAGTGGATGACGTCGCGCGAGGTGATGAGCAGCCGGACCGGACGGTTCGCCGGGACGTGGAGCACCCCCACCGAGTTCGGCCCCTCCGGATAGGCGAACTTCCACATCCACTGCTTGCCCATCACGTAGACGTCCATCGCGTCCGGAGGCGGCGAGGACAGCTTCACGAAGTCCTTGAAGCCGATCGCGAACCACCAGAGGAAGAACGCCAGCGGAACGCTGATCGCCAGCACCTCGAACGTCGCGGTGGGCGAGATGAACGGCGTGGCCTCGTCCTCGCGCCGGCGCCGGTACTTCCAGAAGAAGGCGATGGCGGTGAGGCCGACCCCGAAGCTCGCGACCATCGTCACGATGATCACGAAGTAGTGAAGGTGATCGACGTCGTAGGCGAACGTCGAGGCCTGCTCGGGGAGGAACAGCAGGCGCCTCATGATCTCGTTCATGCCGTCGCACCCCGTCGCTTCCTCAGCTTCAAGTCCTGCCTCCAGAGCACCGTCAGTAAGACCACCAGCGCGGCGAAGACGAGCAGCGCCCCGATCCGGATGAACGCCAGCACGTAGGGGCCATAGCTCCGCTTCGCCGGGTCGTACTTGAAGCAGGTGAGAAGCACGCGGTCGAACGCGGTGCCCACCTTCCCCTTGCCGGCCTCGACCAGGGCCAGCTTCATGTCCTGCGCCGGGTACTCGATGCCGTAGAGGTACCGCGACAGGCGCCCATCCTCGGAGAGCACGAAGGTCACCGCCGGGTGCGCGAACTGCTTGCTCGGCGCGTCGTACTTGTAGGTGAAGCCGGTGGCCTTCGCGAGCGCCTGGATGACCGGCTCGGTCGTGGTGGCGAAGCGCCAGTCGGCCGTGGTGGGCGACACGCCCAGGGCCTGCATGTGCCCCCGCTTCGACTCGGCCGCCTCGCGCGGGGTCTCGCTCGGGTCGATGCTCACCACCACCGCCCGGAAGTCCTGGCCGAGCTTCATCCCCGAGCCGCGGAGCGCCCGGGTGAGGCTGGACAGCACCAGCGAGCAGAGCTGTGGGCAGCGGTAGTAGACCAGCGCCAGCACCACCGGCTTGCCCCGGTGGAGCTCGTCGGCGAGCCGGAAGGGCTGGCCCTCGGAGTCGATGAGCCGGCCCTCGTCGGGCACCCGGTCACCGAGCTGCTCGATGACGTCCACGCCCTGGAGCGGGGCAGGCACGTTCACCTGGGCCCCGGCCGACAGCGGCAGGAGCGCGCAGAGGACGAGCGTGATGTGCCCCGGGCGGATCACTTCGGCTGGCCGCCCTTCTTGGCCTGCTCGGCGAGATACATCCGCACCGCCTCGTCGATCGGGACGTGCGCCACGCCGGCCTCGCGGTCCACCCAGCCGTAGCTCCGGAGCCGCTCGATCTGCTGGAGCCGTTTCTGGGCCGCCCGCTGGTCGAGCGCGAACACCCGCTGGTTCACGATGCCCACCTCGTACTGGTCCACGCCCTTCGGCAGCGGAGGCGGTCCGCCGGGCTGCATCTCGGCGCGGGTCTCGTTGAGGATGTGCGTCGACCAGACGGTGGCCACGCCGAAGATCGCGATCGACGCCAGCCCGATCCCGATGATCCACGGCCAGTTCATCTGCTGCTGGGCCTGCGCCACCTCGGCGGCGGTGCCGTGCCCACCGGCCGGAGGGTGGCTCTGCGCGGTGGTGCTCATGCCTGCGAATACCTCAGCGAGTCGGCCAGGTACGGGTCCTTGACCGGGATGGTGAAGTGGCCGGCGGCGCGCCAGCGGGCGAAGGCGAAGGCGATCCCGCCCACCCCGAACATGGAGGTGATGCCCGTCCAGTGGACGTAGAAGCCCTCGGGGTGCAGCGCGGGCATCACCAGCCAGGAGAGGTCCACCCAGTGCACCGCCAGGATCCACACCGAGACGAACGCCAGGCCCCGGGAGCTGAACTTCAGACCCCGCGAGAGAAGGGTGAAGAACGGGATGATGAAGTGGGTGACGATCAGGAAGATGCCGACGCTCTGCCAGCCGCCCTTCATTCGCACCACGTACCAGGCCGCCTCCTCGGGGAGGTTGGCGATCCAGATGAGCATGAACTGGCTGAACGCGATGTAGGTCCAGAAGGCGGTGAAGGCCAGCATCAGCTTGCCCAGGTTGTGGGTGTGATGCCGGGTGACGAGCCCGCCGAACTGCCGCTGCTCGTTCCGGGTCCGCACGGTGATGAGCGTGAGCAGCGCGATGCAGGCCAGGAAGCTGCCCGCGAAGTAGTAGGCGCCGAAGATGGTGGAGTACCAGAACGGGTCCACCGACATCAGCCAGTCGAAGCCGGCGAAGGTGATGGAGAGCCCGAGGAAGGGCAGCGCCCCGGAGCCGTAGCGCCGCATCCGCCGCGTGGGCTCGAGGCCGCCCTCGATGTCCTGGCGCAGCGACCAGCCACGGAGCAGCTGGTTCACCACCACCCAGATGGCGAAGTAGACGACCGTCCGCAGGAGAAAGCCCGGCACGTTCAGCCAGAGCGCCTTGTGGGTGAGCAGCTCGAGCTGCTCGTGGCTCATCTTGTTCGACGGATTCACCCAGGGGAACAGCACCGGCATCCCCAGGGCGATGGGCACGAAGAGCAGGACGAAGATCGGGATCGCCGCGCCCATGGTCTCGAAGACCCGGCGGAACACCGTCATCCACCGCGCAGCCGAGGCATGGAAGACGGCGTTCCAGATGCTCGCCGCGATGCCGATTCCCAGCCAGTAGGCGAAGGCGATGAGGTAGCCGGCGAGGACGACTGGCCGGTCCGCGCCGCCCACCGCGTAGCCGATGGCGGTGAGCACGAGCCCCGCGACACCGAGCCCCGCGGCGAGGGTGAACATCCGCCCGCCGGGCTTCAGCCGGTCCTGGGTGATGGTGGTGGGCCCTACCTCGACCATGACTGCCCCTCCCGGAGCCGGCGCTGCACGTCCGCTGGCAGTGTGTTCACCGGCGCGTTCTGGCTGAGCTGCAGCGCCTGCACGTAGGCCACGACCGCCCAGCGCTCGTCGGTGGGAATCTCACCGGAGAACGAGGGCATCAGCCCGTAGCCCTGGGTGATGGCCTGGTAGAAGAACCCGGCCGGCCGGAACCCCAGCGCCACCAGCGAGGGTGGGAGCCGGGTGGCCATGTTGTCGGCGACCATGCTGTCGCCGTTCCCCACCAGCCCGTGGCAGTTGGAGCAGACGATCTCATAGCGGTGACGTCCGCGGGCCAGGAGCTCGGCCGTGACCGGGATGGGGATCTGGGTCAGCAGCTGGCCGTTCACCATGCCGGTGCTGATGCCGGGCGCGCCCACCACCGCCTCGCGGGAGATGGTGCCCTCGGGCGGGGTGCGCATGCCGCGCCCGTCCGCGTAGAGGCCGTTCTCGGCGTAGGGCAGGATCTTGTCCTGCTCCTCCATGCGCTGGAGCACGTCGCTGGCCCGTGTCCCGGCGCAGCTGCAGCCGGAGAGCACGCCGAGGCCGAGGAGGAAGAGAACGGTCCTCATCCCACTGCCTCCTGGACCGTGCTGATCTCCTTGGCCCCGAGCTGGGACAGCAGCCCGCTCGCGTCCTTGCCGTCGCTCCCCGGGGGGAGCGCCACGCTGAGCCAGAAGCCGTCGTTCACCGCGCTGCGGAAGTCCTCGGACTCGAACACCGCGTGGTACGGCTGGGGCAGCCGCATCAGCGCCAGCAGCCCGAAGAAGATCGCCAGCGAGGAGAGCAGCACCGTGGTCTCGAAGGTGATGGGGATGAACGAGGGCGGGGCGTGCGCCGGCCGGCCGGCCACGTTGAGCGGCCAGCTGACCGCGTTCATGTAGACCATCATCAGATACCCGCCGAACATCCCGGTGAGCCCACCGGCGAGCGCGATGCGGGGAACGAGGCTCCGGCCGAGGCCGAGCGCCTCGTCACCGCCGTGCAGCGGGTACGGCGAGTGGGTGTCGATCGACTCGAACCCCTTCTCCCGGACCTTGTAGCAGGCGTCCACCAGGGCCTCGCCGGTGGAGAAGCGCCCCAGGACGAAGGTCTTTCCGAGTGGCGCAGCATGTTCCGCGGCGTGTTCCATCGATCAGGCTCCGGTGACCACCGTGACCGGGGCGGGGTGGTGCTGGAGCTCCTCGTTGAGCTCCTTCACCTCGCTCACCGCCACCGCGGGGACGAACTTGAGGAAGAGGAGGAACAGCGTGCTGAAGAACCCGATGGTCCCCAGGAACAGGGTGATGTCCACCCAGGTCGGGTAGTACATGTCCCACGACGCAGGCAGGAAGTCGCGGTGGAGCGAGGTGACGATGATCACGAACCGCTCGCACCACATCCCGATGTTCACGAAGATGCTGGCGATGAACATGATGGGGATCGACGTGCGCGCCCGCTTGAACCAGAAGATCTGCGGGGTGAGCACGTTGCAGAACAGCATCAGGTAATACACGCCGCGGTAGGGCCCGGTCGCCCGGTTGAAGAACACGAACCACTCGAACTGGTTCCCCGAGTACCAGGCGATGAAGTGCTCCATCAGGTACCCGTAGGAGACGAGCATCCCCGTGGCGAGGATGATCTTGTTCATGTTCTCCAGGTGCCGCATGGTGATGACGTGCTTCAGGCCCAGGAAGTGGCGGGCCGGCACCATCCAGCTCATCACCATGGCGAAGCCGGAGAACACCGCGCCGGCGACGAAGTAGGGCGGGAAGATCGTGGTGTGCCAGCCGGGGAGCACCGACACCGCGAAGTCGAAGGACACGATGGTGTGGACGCTCACCACCAGCGGCGTCGAGAGGCCGGCGAGCAGGAGGTAGCCGACCTTGTAGTTGTGCCAGTGGCGTCCCGAGCCCCGCCAGCCCAGGGCGAAGAGCCCGTAGATCTTCCGCTGGATGGGGCTCTTGCTCGCGTCGCGCAGCGAGGCCAGGTCGGGGATGAGCCCCAGGAACCAGAAGAGCAGCGAGACGGTGAAGTAGGTGGAGACCGCGAACACGTCCCAGATGAGCGGGCTCTTGAACTGGGGCCACATCTCGAGCGTGCTCGGGTAGGGGAACATGAAGTACGCGAACCACGGCCGCCCGGTGTGGAGCAGCGGGAACAGGCCCGCGCACATCACGGCGAAGATGGTCATCGCCTCGCTGAAGCGGTTGATGGCCGTCCGCCACTTCTGCTGGAAGAGGAAGAGGATCGCGCTGATCAGCGTCCCGGCGTGACCGATGCCGATCCACCAGACGAAGTTGGTGATGTCGAAGGCCCAGCCGACCGGGATGTTGTTGCCCCAGGCGCCGATGCCCTCCACCAGGGTGACGGTGATCGCCAGGACCAGAGCGCCGCTCCCCGAGAGGGCGATGGCGAACGAGAGCAGCCAGCCCTTGTCCGGCCGCGCCCAGACGTGGGCCAGGAGATTGCCGGTGAGGGTGGTGTTGTCCTGCTTCCCGATCAGGAGGGGCGCGCTGTCCAGCGGGTCGGCGGCCATGGCCGCTGCGGCGTGTTCGGCGGCCATCAGCCGAGCTCCGGGTTGGGGTTCTTGATCTTGGTCAGGTACACGGTTCGAGGCCGGGTGTTCAGCTCGTGGAGCACGTCGAACCGGCGCGGGTCGGCGTGGCGCTGGCTGACCTTGGTCTTCGGGTCGTGGAGCGAACCGAAGGTCAGCGCGCTGGTCGGGCACGCCTGCTGACAGGCGGTCTTCAGCTCGCCGTCACCGATGGTCCGGTTCTCGATCCGCGCCGCGATGCGGGTGCGCTCGATGCGCTGCACGCAGTACGTGCACTTCTCCATCACCCCACGCGCCCGGACGGTGACGTCCGGGTTCTGCAGCATCTTCTCCACCTGGCTCTTGTCCTGCGTCCAGTGGAGGTAGTTGAAGTGCCGGATCTTGTAGGGGCAGTTGTTCGAGCAGTACCGGGTGCCGATGCACCGGTTGTACACCATGTCGTTCAGGCCCTCGTCCGAGTGGACGGTGGCGTTCACCGGGCACACGTACTCGCACGGCGCGGTCTCGCAGTGCTGGCAGAACATGGGCTGGCTCACCATCTCCGGTGACTCCATCGACCCCGAGTAGTACCGGTCCATGCGGATCCAGTGCATCTCGCGGCCGCGGCCGACCTGGTACTTGCCGACCACCGGGATGTTGTTCTCGGCCTGGCAGGCGACGACACAGGCGGTGCACCCGGTGCAGCGGCTCATGTCCACCGCCATTGCCCACTTGTACTGTTGCTTCGAGTAATCGACCGCGGGCTGCACCGAGGCGAGCGTGTTCCCCTCCAGCACCTTCCCCCCGGGCAGCTTCACCGGGGGCCGGAGCTCGACGGCCTCGGGGTGCTTCTCGAACTCCTCCACGCTCTGCATGAGGGCGATGGCGCGCCCATCGGTGGTGCTGTGCACCTGGGTGAAGCTGAGCGGGTACTTCTTGCCCACCTTCTTGATCTCGAGCCCGGTGGCGAACCACGGGGCAGCGGCGCTGCGGAGCGGGTACACGTCGTGGCCCACCACCACCGGCTCGTCCGCCCCCTTCACCCCGAGGGTGTGCTGCTTGCGGCCGTAGCCCAGCGAGACGGTGACCGCCTCGTCGGAGTGGCCGGGCTGAACCCAGGCCGGGACCTGCACCGAGCGGCCGGCGACGGTGAGGAGCAGGAGGTCGCCGTTCTCGATCTCCAGCTGCTTCGCCATGCCCGGGCCGACCTGGGCGACGTTGTCCCAGGTCATCTTGGTGATTGGATCCGGCAGCTCCTGGAGCCAGCTGTTCAGCGAGTAGCGGCCGTCGAGGATCTTGTAATCGTGCACCAGGTCCAGCTCGACGCCGCCCGGCGCGGCACGGGCCTGACCGGCGGCGGCGCGCACCCTGTCCGCCTGGAGGCTGGGGGTCACCGCCGGGCTGGCGGTCCCCGGCACCACGCCGCTGGCCAGCCACACCTCCCACTCGGTGTCGAAGTCGGCCTTGGCCCGCGCCGCGTGGAGTGCCTTGAGCCGTTCGTACGGCTTGACCTCGTCGTTCAGGAACGCCCCGAGCAGCTCGGCCTCGGAGATGCCCCCGAACAGCGGCTGGATGAGCGGCTGGACGATGGACAGCGTGCCCTCGCGAGCCCGGGCATCGCCCCAGACCTCGAACGGGTGGGCTGCAGGGAGGAACCAGTTCACCGCCCGCGACGTCTCGTCGTCGTTGAGCCCGAGGTAGACGGCGTTGGGCACCTTCTTGAGGAGGCCCACCAGATCCACGTCGCCCGGTGCGGTGAACACCGGGTTCCAGGCGGTGATGACCAGCGTGTCCACCTTGCCGGCCCGGAGCGCATCGATCAGCGACTGCCAGCCGGCGCGGCCGGTGGCGGTGTCCATCACCGCCGGCTCGGTGAAGGTGACCGTCGTCCCGACGTTGCCCAGCGCCGCGTTGATGGCATGGGCCACTGCATGGGTGAGCCCGGTCTGCCGCTCACCGGCGATGATCGCCGAGGCGCCGCGCTTGCCCGCGAGATCCTTCGCCACCGCGGCGACGAACCTGGCGCGGTCGCCGGAGAGGGGCGCCGGGCTGCGGTAGCCGGCGAGCGCCGGAACGGTCTTCCCCAGCTCGGCTGCCAGGGCGAGCGCGAAGGCCTCCATGTCGGCGCTGCGCAGCCGGAGCCGGTGGTCCGCCATTCCGCCGGTGATGCTGAACCGCGGCTCGACCACGTAGAGCCGGTTCATCCCCTGGGGATGCTGCGGCTCGCGGCGGTTGGCGAAGCCCAGGTTCTGGTCCAGCGTGTCCGGACGCGCCTCGAGGAAGTCCGCGTCGAGCGAGACGATGACGTCCGCCTTCTCGATCACGAAGTGCGGCTCGAGCGCCTTTCCGAACGCCAGCGCCGTGCCCTCGTACACCGCGTCCCGGGGCATTGCGCTCCAGGCGTGGAACTTCGCCTTGGGAAAGCGCTGGAGGATGGCATCGCGCAGCGAGGCGGTGAGGAGTGAGCTGCTGGGCCCGAGGAGGAAGCGCAGACCCGCGCCGCCGTCGGTCTCCCAGGCCGCGGCGCGAACGTGCATCGACTCGCGGAACCCGCGCCAGCTCCGGCCGGCGCCGCGCTCCTTGAGCACCCGGGCGCGGAACGGGTCGTACATCGAGGCCAGCTCCGCCTGGGCGTGCGGACCGGTGGTGCCACGGGACACCGGGTGGGTGGGGTTGCCCTCCACCTTCACCGGGCGGCCCTCCCAGCTGGTGGCGAGGACGCCCGCGGCCAGCCCCTCGTGCACCAGCGCCGAGGCGTAGTGCAGCGGGTTGCCGGGCACCATCCC
>JADGQZ010000456.1 GCA_017881345.1 Myxococcaceae bacterium
GGGGCTTACGACGTCCCGAATGTGGTGCGGAGGGTCTCGGAGGGTTAAGCAGGAGCGGCTCTGAAGCGGACGGGAGACTGGAGTCGCCGCCGTGGACGAACGAGATCTCATCGTCGGAGTGCTGGCCGCCCAGGCGGGCTTCGCGACACCGTCGGAGGTCCTCGCGGCAGCCGCCGCCGGCCTCGTCGATGCCGAGTCAGACTCCCTCCTGACCCGGCTGGGGCGGACCGGGGCGCTCAGCGTCGAGAGACGGAAGATCCTCGAGGACCTGGCCGATCAGGCCCTCGCTGCACGCAACGGCGACGCTCACGCCGTGCTCACCGCGCTCGGCGCGACGCCGGCCGTCCTCGAGACACTCGTCTCGGAGATGGGCTCGGTGCAGGAGGCGCCCGGTCCGCCGAGCACCGGGCGGGAGATCCCGCTCGAGCGACCCGGCCAGTACACCCGGCTGCACGAGCTAGGCCGGGGGAGCCAGAGCGTCGTCCGGGCGGCGCGGGACGAGATCGTCGGCCGCGAGGTGGCGCTCAAGGAGCTGGTCGCGCTTGCCCAGCCAGAGGACCCATCCTCGCGTGCCGCGAGAGCGAGGTTCCTCCGGGAGGTGCGGCTGGTCGCGGGGCTTGACCATCCAGGCATCGTCGCCATCCACGAGCTCGCCCGGCGCGAGGACGGGACGCTCTTCTGCGCCCAGAAGCTGATTCGAGGAGAGACGTTGCAGGCACGCATGCTCGGGTGCCGGTCCCTTCGAGAGCGCCTGCCTTGCGTGCGACACCTGCTGGACGCCTGTCAGGCCATGGGCTTTGCCCATTCCAGGAAGGTCATCCACCGCGACCTCAAGCCTTCCAACATCATGGTGGGGGAGCACGGCGAGACGGTGGTCGTCGACTGGGGGCTGGCCAAGGGCGAGGAAGAAGCAGAGGACGTCGTTCCGCTGGTGCCCCCATCAGCGGAACCGGCGCTGACCGTGGCCGGAACGGCGCTTGGCACGCCGGCGTACATGAGCCCGGAGCAGGCGAGGGGCGACCTGCCGGCCATCGATGCCCGGAGCGACGTGTTCAGCCTGGGAGCCATCCTCTACCAGGTGCTCACCGGGCGCCCTCCGTTCACCGGCGCCACGTCGGACCACATCCTGGAGAACGTGCGCGCGGGCAACTTCCCCCCGATCCTGACGCTCGTTCCTGACGCACCACCCGAGCTGGCAGCGATCGCCGAGCGTGCGCTTCGCCGGGAGCCTGGCGAGCGGTATCCCGATGCCGAGGCCCTGGCGAAGGAGATCTCCGCATATCTCTCCGGGGCCCGCGTACGGGCGTACCAGTATGGCGCCTGGGAGCTGCTCCGGAAGTTCGCGTCGAGCCATCGCGCGCTGCTGACGGGGGTGGCGATCGCGGCCGGCGCCCTGCTCGCGACGTCCATCTTCGTGCTGGTGCGCCTCCACCACACCCGGGTGGACCTGGCGAGTGCGTTCCTCCAGCGCGCCTACGGTGCAGAGCAGGAAGGGAACTGGTCGAAGGCTGCCGCCTACTTCGCTGCTGCACGCGCACAGCACGACACGACCGAGGAGCGCTGGGGGCTGGCGGTCGCCAGCGAGCAGATCACCGAGCGGATCCTCTCACTGCACGGACCGGCCGAGTCGTTCACCGACGTGGGCGTGCTTCCCGACGGGCGCATCATCGCGCTCGGGCGCTCCTTGGATCGAGTCGAGATCCGGAATGTCGAGGCCGGAAAGACGTTGTGGAGCCGCTCGGGGGAACTGGTTCTCGACGCCGTGCTTCTTCCTGGTGGGTTGCTCCGCCTCTCGCGCGCGGAGGGCTGGGTTTTCCACGACGCAGCGACAGGACGCGAGCTGCAGGCGTGGCCTCGCTCGTCGGGCTCCCCCTGTCCGGGGCCCTATCCCCCGCGAGCCGCTGTCTTGAATGGGCAACTTCTCCATCAGCTTACCGGCGGTGAAACGCGCGTCGTCGCCTCCGACGTCTCGGCCCTCGGGATCTGCGTCGTCTCGGACGATGGACTGCAGGTCGCATACCAAGACGTCTCCGAGGGGCTGCGCCTGGTCGCGCTCGAGGACGGTCGCGAGCTCGCCCGTCGCAAGTTCGAGCCCTACCAGAGCCTTGGCTTCAGTCGCCACGGGCTGGTCGTCTTCCGGCAGGGACGCCTCGACGTGCTCGGCGGCCGCAATGGAGACTTCAGCATCGAGCTCCCCGAGGGCAAATTTGGTACGTGGTCGCGGCTCCAACTCCAACAACTCGCCAATAGCGGAAGCGCCGTCTCTCCCGATGGCGAGCTGGTGGCGTTCGCGGGGCGCGCGGGGACGACCCAGTCGATCGTGGTGGATCTCGGGAGCCGGAGTATCCGGGCGGTCCTCCACTACCCGTCGGGCTGGCCACGGCTAGTCTTCTCCCTCGATGGGCAGCGCATCTTCGCCGCGGGAATGAGCAATGGATCCGTGCTGAGCGGGTGGCGCGTTCCGCTGGACCGCACGCCAAGGACGCCGCGGTGGTGGCTGGGGGGGTTCCAGTCTTCGAGCGCGCGTTCCGCTGTGCTTTTGGATTCGGTCTCCGGGCGATTCGAGCTGTACAAGCCAGCTGGGACCCTCTTCGCCAGCGGCGTGCGCTCCCTCGGCTTCAATCCCAGGCTGGTCGGAGATGGGCCGGCGGTCGCGTTCATGACCGGCGACGATCGCGCCGTTCTGCACGATCTGAAGCAAGATCGAGTCCTCTGGCAGCACGCCTGTCGCATGTGCTCGGACATCTCCGTCTCCGAGGACGGTTCGCGCTTCGCCCAGAACAGCGCGGACGGACTCGAGGTCTGGGACACACGCGCCGACCGACGCATCTTCCAGGAAGCCCGGCGCACGCGGCTGCTGGCCACGGGATGCACGCTCTCAGGGGACGGACGCCACCTGGCCTGGACCCTCGTCAACACCCTCATCGTGCGCGAC
>JADGQZ010000457.1 GCA_017881345.1 Myxococcaceae bacterium
GGCGGTGGCTCGACCATAGACGGGGACCCAGACGCACGTCGGGATCACTCACCCGGACTCGACCCCGCACCCGGCGGATTCCGCAACGACGACGATGGGATGGACGCAGTCCCCGGAGCGGGGGCGAGGAAGTGCTCCATCAGCGCCCGCGCCGTCTGGTCTTCTTGCTCCAGGGGGAAGACGTGGCCCGCGCCCTGGAGGATGACCAGCCTCGCGTTGGGGATGAGTCGGGCGAGGGCATACGCGTTCTGTACCGGCACCAGGCGGTCCTGATCTCCGGAGAGGACCAGCGTGGGACATGCGATCTGGTTCAACCGGGGGGAGGTGTGGTGGCCCAGGATGGCGCTCAGCTGGGTGAGCGCCGCGAGCGGCCGCGCGTGGTCGCTGCGGTGGAACCAGGCACCCACCACGTCCGGGTTCGCGGCGACGAAGGCCGGGGTGGTCAGTAGCCTGCCAATCACGCCTGGACGGTTTCGCCGCCCGCGGGCCACCACGCTCACGAAGTCCACCATGGCGCAGAGCGAAGGCTTGCGGCTCACCAGGTACGAGGCGTGGGTGGCTCCCAGCGCCAGCGCGCGCACGCGCTCCGGGTGCCGCAGCGCGAGCTCCTGGGCGATCATCCCGCCCATCGAGATGCCGAAGACGTTGGCCCCTCCCGCACTGCCCTCTCGGGGCGGGATTCCCACCGCGTCGAGCACGGCGACGGCGTCGTCGGCCATCTCTCGCATCTTGAGGAAGCCCAGCCGCGTGCTCGAGTGACCGGTCCCGCGGTTGTCGAAGGTGATGACGAAGAAGTGCTGGGCCAGCTTCTCGGGCAGCGCGCCCCAGCCGCGCGAGGAGAGGCCCATGCCCATGACCAGCAGCAGGGGCGGCGAGGAGCGCTCGCCGTGCGTCGTGTAGTGGATGCGGTGGTGTTCGCGCGTGGTGAAGGGCAAGGTCGGGCGCCTCAGGCATCCCCCGAGGCGGCCTGCACCGCACCCGAGGCGGAAGGGCTTGCCGCGGTGCCCTCGGCGCAGGCCACCAGCTCGGCCAGGGCCTCCGTCATGTTCTCGGCCAGGCTGGAAAGATCCCTGGCTGCGTCCGCGTCTCCCAGGAGTCCCACGCCCACCTGCCCGTTGTAGCTGAGCAGTCCCACGCACAGCGTCTGCAGGGCGGCCAGTGGCACCGCCGGGTAGCACTCCAGCATCTGGCGGCCGAGCAGGTAGAGCGGGAACTGAGGCCCCGGCACGTTGGTCACCACAAGGTTGAAGAAGCGGGTGGCCACCGCCTGCAGCCGCGCCGACTGGGTGAGCAGCGTGGGCGGGGCGAAGTCCGACAGCCGGGTCAGTGCCACGGCGCTCATGACCTGGCCGCTCTCCTTGAGACCCTTCATCGACTCGCGCACGCGCTCGAGCCGCCGGCGCGGGTCCGCCTCACCCACCGGGAGCGCGCAGAAGGTGGGGATCACCTGGTTGCCCAGCGTCTCCGAGCCGCGCGCCGACGCGCCGCGCACGCTCACCGGCACCAGCGCCCGCAGGTCGGGCCCCACCGTCTCTCGCCGGGCCAGGAGCAACCCGCGAAGGGCCCCTGCGACCACGGTGAGGAGCACGTCGTTGACCGTCCCGCCCAGCACGGTCCGCACCCGCTTGATGTCCGCGAGCGACAGCTGCGCGGTGCAGAAGCGGCGGTGCGGCCCGATGGGCACGTTGAGCGAGCTGCCCGGCGCCTTGCCCATCTGCGCCAGGCCCAGCAGGGGCTTCACGCTCCCGGCCAGCATGGCCAGCAGGGTCCGGGCGTCCGAGCCCGGCTTGAGCACCAGGTCCCTCGCCGCCTTCACCGGCTGGGTGATCTGCTGCCTCACCGAGGCGCGCAGCAGCGCAAGAGGGCTCGGCGCCGGCCGCGGCCTCCACGGCTCGCCCGGTGGCGTGGGCTCGGCCACGCGCTCGCCGTCCATCAGCACCGACGCGATGTCCATGCCAGAGATGCCATCGACCATGCAGTGGTGCGTCTTGGTGAAGATGGCGAAGCGACTCCGGTCCTCCCCCACGCCCTCGATGAGCCACATCTCCCAGAGCGGCTTGCTCCTATCGAGCTGCTGGGCCATCAGCCGGCCCGTCAACCTGAGCAGCTGGTCCTCGGTGCCGGGGACAGGCAGGGCGGTGTGCCGCACGTGGTACTCGAGGTCGAACTGGGCCTCGTCCACCCACACCGGGCGACCCTGCTGGAAGGGAACCCACGCCAGGCGCTGGCGGTAGCGGGGGACGCGCGAGAGCCGGGACTCGACCAGCCGCAGCAGCTCGTCGTAGTCCGGACAGGGACCCTCGAAGAGCGCCAGCCCGGCCACGTGCATGTGCTTGGTCCGGTCTTCCAGGTTGAGGAACGCGAAGTCCAGACTGCTCAAGCGCTCGAACCACACCATGGCGCCAGCTTGTCACATCCGGGGCTCGACACCGCCCCCGTCAGCCACCTCCGCTACACCCGAAGCCGGCGTCGGAGCCGGAGCGGTCCATGGCGGAAGTCCCACAGTTCATCCTGCGTTTCGCCGGAGCATGGCTGGCCACACCGCTCGTCGGCCTGCCCGTGCTGATGCTCATCGCCATCCTGCTCGGGGTGGGTCGGGCGCTCGGAGTGCCTCGACTCTTCTGGAACGAGGCGCCCGGCATGCAGGTGTCCGCCGGGCTCGCCTTCACCCTCGTGTTTCTCGAGGCGGTGCTCGTCAACCAGTTGCTGGAGGACGCCGGCAGCCTGCTGGATGTCCTCCGGTTTGCCGCCGCGTCGGGAGCGCTGGCGGCGCTCGTCATCCTGATCGGCGCCTGGAATGCCGGTCGGCGCGGAACCCGCCGGCGCGGACGCCTCGTGCCAGGCATCCGTCGCCTGGCCGGAACCGAGCGTCGGCCCGGGCCCCTCGAGGAGCCGCGTGTCCCGAGCTGTCCGTTCCTGCTCGGCGTTCTCGTCGGCGTGTCGGTTGCTGCGGCGCTCACCTGGGCGGCGCTGCAGCTTCCCGACGGGTTCGTCCGGCCGGCGCTGGCAATCTTCGGACGCACCACCCGCGTTCCGGGCCTTCACCTGCTGGCGCTGTCCGGAGCTGTCGTCTTCTTCCTCGGGTTCGTCTTTCCGTCGCGACGCGTGCCCGCCGCGGTCGGGCTCTGCTCGCTCGCCGGTCTCGTCATCGGCGTGCACGGGCTCCTCGCCTTTCTCTTCCGCTCGCCGGGGACGGAGGGGCTCGTCCTGCTCGGCCTCCTCGTCGTCGGCGGACTGCGGCGCGACAAGCTGGGCTTCGCCGAGCTCCGCGCCTACTCCGCGCAGAGGCCGCCCTACCCTCCCGCCACAGAGGTGCCGGGGCGGCTCGCGGTCGACACCGCGCTGGCCGCGCTGGAGAAGACGGGAAGGCGTCGCCTCGTGGTCGTCTGCACGAGCGGCGGAGGGATCCGCTCTGCCACCTGGACCGCGGCGATTCTCGGCCGACTCGACGCGCTGGACGGGTTCAGGGCGAGCTCGCGCTGGATCTCGGGCGCCTCGGGAGGTGCGGTGGGGACGGCGTTCTGGCGCGCGGCCGCCGGAGCGCTGGACTGGCGCGCGCTGGCCCGCTGCGCGTCGGGGGACAGCCTGTCGCCGGCGGTTCGCCGCTGGGTGTATCGAGATGTGCCGCTGGCCTTCCTCCCACTCGGGAACCGGCACGACCGTGGCGACGCGCTGCAGCGGGCGTGGTGCGAGAATGCGGCCGAGCAGGGCCTGCGACTGGACGTGCCATTCGCCACCCTGGCCGACGGCGAGGCTCGCGGCGACTGGCCGTCCCTCGTCTTCTCCCCGATGCTGGTCGAGGACGGGCGACGGCTGTTGCTGTCGAACCTCGACCTGACGCCGGCGACGGATCACGAGGTGATGTGGCTGTCGGCGCGCGGACATCTGATGGCGCCCTTGCCGGGAGTTGCCTCGCGGACGGCCTACGCGCTGGCCGACCTGTGCCCCGGCGCGCTTGCCTCGGTGACGCTCGCCACGGCGGCACGGATGGCGGCATCCTTTCCCTGGGTCAGCCCCGCGGTGCCGCTGCCAACCAGTCCGCCGCGGCGGGTGGTGGACGCGGGGTACTACGACAACTACGGGCTCGAGCTCGCCTGCAGCTGGCTGCGGGTCTTGCTTGCAAAGCACGAGGCCCAGCTCCGGTCCGCAGTGGACGGGGTCCTGGTCATCCAGATCCGCGACGGCGTGTCCGAGCTGAGCCTGGGGCCCATCGGGAAGCACCGCTTCGCGAATCTCCGCGCCAGGGCCGAGCAACCGGGGCCGTGGCTGCGGGGCCTGCAGGGGCTCTCCAGCCCGGCCGAGGGTGTGCTCAGTGCACGGGAGTCGGTGATGCTCTTTCGCAACGACGCCCAGCTGGAGTCGGTCTCCCAGCTGTATGCCCGCGCCTTCGGGAGCCCGACCTTCCTCGCCACGACGATCTTCGAGTTCGCCGGGGAGGCCTCACTGAGCTGGCACCTCTCCGAGTCGGAACGCCAGCTGCTGGTGGCCCAGGCGGAGGCTCCGGGGATCGACGACAAGATCGGCGCCATCGGTCGCTGGCTTGCCGGCTCGAGCGCCTCGCTCGAGGCATGAGGTCTGGAGTCCCCACCCCGGTGTTGCGGTTGCCGCCGGGGCCCTGTGGGCCTGCCGCCTCCTGCTCCGGCATAGTGGTGGTCGCCATGGCCGCCAAGTCCATCCATCTGGATCGGCGCCGATACCGGCGGGCCCGAGCGCCGATCTACGTCCGCCCCGTCGGTGCGCTGGCGTACGCCGTCAAGCGGCAGGTCAACGACATCAGCCTCGGGGGACTGCGCGCCTACTCCGACGAGGGGGTGAAGCCCGGCACCCGACTGGAGATGGAGCTCTTCTTCTCCGACGGCAGCAGCGCCACGGTCCTCGCCGAGGTGGTCTGGGTAGAGACGCTCCCCGAGGGCTCACCGGCGCGCTTCGACGTCGGCCTCCGTTACGTGCAGGCCCGCCCCGAGGATCTCGAGCGCATCGCGCAGGTGCTGGGCGACGACTGACCCTCATTGCTTCAGGGCCCGGGCCATCCGGCGAGCGGCCTCGGCCAGCTCCTCCTCGTCGTGGTAGGTGAAACCGAGCCGGAGGAACCGCAGGTCACGCCCGGCGAAGTCGAGCATTCCGGCGCCCCGGAACAACACTCCCAGCTTTCGACCGGCCTCCTCCCACCGGGCGATCTCGATGCCGTCCGCGACCCGGACCCACAGCGCCATCCCCCCGCTCGGGATGCGAAAGCTGAGCACGGCACCGAGCCGACGAAGAAGCGCGGCGGCCAGCGCGTCGCGACGGCGAGCGTAAAGGGAGCGCATCCGGCGAAGGTGCCGGAGAACCTCACCGTCCTCGAACAGCTTGGCGATGGCGTACTCGACGGCGGCATCACCCTGCATGTCGGACGCCAGGCGAAGAGCGACCAGCCGCTTCATGAGCGGGGCCGGGGAAACGATGAAGCCCACCCGTAGCCCAGGAGCAAGGAGCTTGGAGAGCGAGCCGAGGTACAGGACGTTCGCGCCATCCGCGTCAGCGGCGATGGGCGGCACGGGACGGCCCTCGTAGTGGAACTCGTGATCGTAGTCGTCCTCGATGATCGCGAACCCATGCTCGAGTGACAGCGCTGCCAGTTGCTTCCTTCGAGCAGCGGTCATGACGACGTTGGTTGGAAACTGATGATGCGGGGTGACGTAGACCGCCCTGACCCTGTGTGTCTTCAGCAGCGAGACCAGGGCCTCCACC
>JADGQZ010000458.1 GCA_017881345.1 Myxococcaceae bacterium
AGCCCAGTCGCCCGAACGCCTGCCCGAGGGCGACGGTGGGAACGATGACGTCCGCGAGGCGCAGGAAGGGGATCTTCCGGTCACGGCAGAACCACCACACCGCGGACGTCGCGCCGATGAACCCGCCGTAGAAGACGAAGCCCCCACCGAGCGCGCCGAGCAACCGCGAGGGATCCCGGAACGCGCTCGCCAGGCCGTCGAGGAAGTCCTTCGGAGTGACCAGGATGAAGAGAATCTTCGAGCCGACGAAGGCGCTGACCACCACCCAGACCGCGAGGTCCATCACGTCGTTGCGGCGCCGCACACCCTCCGCGCCGCCCCACTCGCGCTCGGCGAGGCGGGCCGAGACCATGATCGCGGCGAGGAACCCGCTCATCAGCATCAGCCCGTAGGTGTGCAGCGGGAACCCCTCGCCCCTGCCGCCAAGGAACGCGGTGGAAGGCAGCGCGTAGCCGAGCCCCACGTAGATCAGGACCGCGAAGAGGACGCCGTAGACGGCCGCGCGCTGGATCCGCTGCTCCTTGCTTGGCGGCTGCGCCTTGCCGGACTTCGGGTCCACCGATCCGGGTGCGTTCCGCCAGCCGGCCCAGATGCCGTACCCGAACAGCAGGACGGCGACGACGTACAGCATCGCCTGGGACAGCGGGGTGTCGAAGCGGATCTCGATCAGCGTGGGAAGCACGACGGAAGTCCTATCATCCCACCGGCGCGGCCGGCTTCCGCTCGCGGCGAACCATGCCATCGACCAGCAGGAGGAGGACACCCACCACGATGGCGCTGTCCGCCACGTTGAACGACGGCCAGGTGTAGGTGTCCTTCCAGTGCGCCTCGATGAAGTCGATGACGAAGCCGCGCGCCAGCCGGTCCACCCAGTTGCCGATCGCCCCGCCGAGCACGAGCGGGAGCCCCACGCGGGCCCACCGCTCCACCTTGGTCCCGCCGAGGCGCAGGAAATAGAAGGTGATGAGCACGACCGCGCCGATCGACACGAGGTGGAAGAGCGGCCCTCGCGCCGAGGCCGGCAGCTTGCGGAAGAGCCCGAAGGCCGCCCCCGGGTTCTCCGCGTAGCGCAGCATCAGGAAGTCGGGGCTGAGGACGATGGGCCGCTTCGGTCGGAAGTGGAGACCGTCCCAGGCCGGAGCGGGCGCCGGTCCGTAGAGTGCGCCCAGCCGCGCGCCAATCGAGGGCAGTCCGTCGAAGCGGGTGGTGAGCCCCGCGACCACCTCGTACTTCACCCACTGGTCGACCAGGACGAGGGCCAGGGCGCACGCGTAGAGGACCACCAGCTTCCGGACGAGTGCCGGATCCCGGGCCAGGCCGCCGAGGCTGCGTGACGCGGCGACCTCCTCGACCCCGGGACCGGTCACGAGAGCGCCTCCTGGCACTTGGGGCAGACGTCCGCGCCGGCCGCCACCTCCGGAGCATAGGTCCAGCAGCGGGGGCACTTGGCGCCGTCTGCCTTGCGGACCTCGATGCCGAGGTGGCCGGCTCCCGGCAGGGACGCGGTGGCGCGCACCATCCGCTCACCCGGCTGGGACTCGAGGGTGACCTGGCTGACGATGAGCAGCGTGGGAAGCTCCGGGAGGTGCCGGGCGAGGAACGCGTAGCCCTCGGCGTCGGCGTGGAGCACCACCCTGGCCTCGAGCGAGCTGCCGATGAGCTTGTCCCGCCGCGCCGCCTCCAGCTGCTGCTGCACCGCCGCGCGGACGGAGAAGAGCCGCTCGAACGTCTCCATCAGCGCGGGGTCACGACGGCCGGTGGCCACCGGGAACCCGCCGAGGAACACCGACGGCGTGGGCCTGCCCGGAAGGTACTCCCAGACCTCCTCGGCGGTGAACGAGGTGACCGGCGCGAGCAGCCGGGTCACGTCGAGGAGGATCCGGTGGAGCGCCGTCTGGCCGCTCCGGCGCGCGTGGCCAGCGGGCTTCCAGGTGTAGAGCCGGTCCTTCGAGATGTCGAAGTGCACCGCGCTGAGGTCGCTCCCGCAGAAGTCCACCAGCGCGTGGTAGACGAGGTGGAACTCGTAGTCGTCGTACGCCCGGCGGACGCGGCCCACCACCTCGTCGAGCCGAGTCAGCACCCAGCGGTCCAGCGGGAGCAGCTCCGCCTCGGGCACCGCGTCCTTCGTCGGATCGAAGTCGAAGAGGTTGCTCAGCGCGTAGCGGAGCGTGTTGCGGATCTTCCGGTACCCCTCCGAGAGGTTCCGGAGGATGCCGTCCGAGACCCGGACGTCGTCGTGGTAATCCGCCGCCGCCACCCAGAGCCGGACGAGCTCCGCGCCCGACTGCTGGATGAGCTTCTCCGGCTTGACGGTGTTGCCGATGGACTTGGACATCTTCCGCCCCTCGCCGTCCACCACGAAGCCGGCAGTGAGCACCTCGCGGTATGCCGCGTGGCCGCGGCTGGCCACGCTGACCAGCAGGCTCGACTGGAACCATCCACGGTGCTGGTCGGATCCCTCGAGGTAGAGGTCGCCCGGGAGCCCCATGTCCGGATGGCGCTCGCTCACCGCGGCGAAGGCACAGGCAGAGTCGAACCAGACGTCCAGGATGTCGGTCTCCCTGCGGAGCGCGGTCCCGCCGCAGGCCTCGCACTTCAGCCCCGGGGGGGCGAACCGCTCGAGCGGCGCCGAGTACCAGACCCCGGTGCCCTCCTTCTCCACCGCGTCGGCGACCCGCTCCATCAGCTCGGGGCTCACGACCGACTCGCCGCAGCCGTCGCAGAGGAGCACCGGGATCGGCACGCCCCACGTCCGCTGCCGGCTGATGCACCAGTCCGGCCGGTTCTCCACCATCCCCCGGATGCGCGAGCGCCCCCACTCGGGCACCCAGCGCACCCGGCCGTCGATCTCCGCCAGCGCCTGCCCGCGCAGCGTCGCGTCCAGGCCCGCCGTGGCATCGAGCGGCCGATCCATCGCGATGAACCACTGCGGCGTGGCGCGGAAGATGATCGGGTTGTGGCAGCGCCAGCAGTGCGGGTAGCTGTGCTCGACCGAGTCCGTCGGCCGGTTCAGCAGCACGCCGAGTTCGACCAGGAGCTTGACGATCCGCGGATTGGCGTAGAAGACCTTC
>JADGQZ010000459.1 GCA_017881345.1 Myxococcaceae bacterium
GCCGGGCTCGTCGAGCGCTACCAGGGCCTCTTCGAGCGGGTGGAGAGGGCGGGCCCGGACTAGGCTCCCGCGCCCCATGAACGTCTACGCGCTGGTCCTCGCGCTGATCGTCCTCGCCCTGCTCTCGGTCAGCATCAGCCAGGTCCGGAAGACGAAGACCAAGGCGGACTACCTCGTCGCCGGCCGCACCCTGCCCTGGTACATCCTGGTCTTCACCCTGCTCTCGTCGTGGATCGGCTCGGGCTCGCTCTTCGCCGGCGCCGAGAACGCGTTCCGGAACGGCTTCGCGGCGCTCTGGCAGGCGGCCGGCGGCTGGTGCGGGCTGCTGGTCATCTACTTCATCGCCCCGCGCGCCCGGAAGTTCGCCCAGTTCACCATCCCCGACCTGCTCGAGACCCGCTACAACGTCTGGGCGAGGGTCCTCGGCGCGGCGGCCATCCTCTTCGCCTTCACCGCCATCGCCTCGTACCAGTTCAAGGGCGGCGGAGACATCCTCCACATCATCTTCCCCGGCCTCGACGTCGCGGCGCGCGAGGTGTTCGGGCTCGCCCCGGGCAACGAGCACGCCCTGGGGATGGTGATCATCGCGGTGTTCGTCGTCCTCTTCACCGCGCTCGCCGGGATGGCCTCGGTCGCTTACATGGACGTGGTGATCGGCGGCCTGGCGACGGTCGCGTCGATCCTCTCGATCCCGTTTCTTCTCGTCCGGGTCGGAGGCTGGAGCAGCTTCCACGCCGCGCTCCCGCCCGAGTACTTCCAGATCTTCGGCCGGTTCGGTGGGGCCGGCGGAGGGTTCGTCCGGGCGATGGAGCTGCTGGTGCCGACGATGCTGCTGCTGCTCGGCAACCAGAGCATCTACCAGAAGTTCTTCAGCGCCCGGACCGAGCGCGACGCGCGCCTCTCGGTCGTCGGCTGGCTCGGAGGGACGGTGCTGCTCGAGGTCCTCATCGTGAGCATCGCCGTCCTCGGCGCGGCCCTGTTCCTCCACACCCCGGGGGTGAAGGCGCGGGAGATCATCCCCTACACCGCGCGCAACGGGGTTCCCTCGCTGGTCGGGGCCATCCTGGTCGGGGCGATCTTCGCGAAGGTCATCTCCACCGCGAACAACTACCTGTTCTCCCCGGCCACGAATCTGGTGAACGACGTCTACCTCCGGTTCGTGAAGCCCGGGGCGTCCGACCGTTCCGTCCTCCGTGTCTCCCGGGTGCTGATCGCGGTGCTCGGCGTGTTCGCCCTGCTCCAGGGCACGGTGAGCGAGTCCATCCTCGCCATGTCGCTCTACGCGTACACGGTGTACTCGGCGGCGATCACCCCGGTGGTGCTCTCGGCCTTCTTCTGGCGGCGGGCCACCGCGGCCGGAGCTGTGGTGTGCATCCTGGCCGGCACCGCGATCACCATCTTCTGGAACGTGCAGCAGCTGGCGCTCGAGGCGCACCGGGACACGATCCTCCCGGCGAGCTGGCTGGGGCGGGATGCGATCTTTCCTGCGCTCCTGGTCTCGGTGGTCTCGCTGGTCGTGGTGAGCCTGCTCACGCCCGCCCCGGCTGCGGAGAAGTGGCTGCCCTTCGCGGCCGCCGAGCGCTGATCAGAGCTTCGCCAGCATCGCCGCCAGCGCCTGCTCCAGGGTGTCCTTGCCGCGGACCACCGACTCCGGGTGCTCCCAGCGGAGCCGGCCCGAGGCGATGGCCTCGTAGAGGTGCTGGTACATGGCCGCGTACTCGGGCGAGAAGCCCATGCCGGTGAAGGCCTCGGCCACCTGATCCAGCGGCTCGACCAGGGGCTCGACCTCCGTCTCGAGCAGCTTCGACAGCACCCGCGCCACGTCCGCCGGGCTCACGTCCTCCGGTCCGGCGAGCTCCACCACCCGGTGCTGCTTCGGGTGCTCGAGGAGCAGGTGCGCCGCCGTCTGCCCGATGTCGTGTGCCGCAACCTGGGCCCACTTCAGCTCGGCCGGAAGGAAGGTGTTGAGCAGCCCTTCCTTGGCGTCGGGGAGCGCCGGGGCCCAGTTCTCCATGAAGTAGCAGGCCCGGAGGAAGGTCACCGGCGTCTTGAGCGTCTTCAGCTCCTGCTCGGCGTCGTGAAGAGAGAGCACCGGCCCGGTGCCGTCGGCGTGCTGGGCACCGATCGAGGAGAGGAAGACGACGTGCTTCACGTCGGTCCCGCCGATCGCCTGGACCATCGCGTCGATCATCTTCTTCGCCTTCCCCCGGACGCTGGTGGTGTTGGGCGGATACGGGGGGAGGAGAAAGTACGCAGCCTCCGTCCCCCGCAGCGCGTTCAGCAGATCGTGCGGGCTGGAGAGGTCCGTCTGCCCCACGTGAGCGCCGCGCTTCTTCCAGCGCTCGGCCTTGTGCGGGTCCCGGGTGAGCACCCGGACCTTCCGCCCGCTGTCCAGCAGGGTCTGGGCGACCACCGACCCGGTGTGCCCCGTCACTCCGGCGACGACGTACTCGGCCATCGGCAACCTCCTCGCGTCCGGTGTCCTATACCCCCGCGGGCCCGCCCCGGGAGCAAACGATTGGCGGACGGAGCCAAGGACGCCGGGTTCTGGACCTCAAGGTCCCGGGGCAGCCCGGGGAACGAGGACCCACTTGCTCGCCGACCCACGCGCGACCTGGGCGTACGCCATCCCCGCGTCCTCGAGCGGATGAATCTCGAGCAGCGGATGGGGGTGGAGCTGGCCGGACTCGAAGCGCGGCCGGAGCTGGTCGAGGATGCGCGCCCCGTCGGCGACGGTGAGCACGGCGGTGTTGATGCCCAGGAGCCGGAGCCGCCGACGGTAGAGGTCGAACAGGTCCAGGGGCACCTCGCGACCGGCTGCCGCCGAGTACACGCAGAGGCGCCCACCCACTCCCAGGGCGTCGAGCAGGGGCCGGAACACCGGCGCGCCCACGCCGTTCAGCGCCACGTCGGCCCCTCGCCCTCCCGTCGCCTCCTCGACCACCGCCGGGAGATCGTTCGCGTCGGAGCGAGCGACTCCGGCCACCCGGGCCCGATCCACGCGCGCAGCCTCCGCGGCATCCTTGACCAGGGCGATGACCCGCCCGCCGAGCGCCGCAGCGAGCTCAACCGCCGCCCAGCCCACGGCCCCGGCCGCACCCGAGACGATCACCGTCTCGCCGGAACGGAGCGCCGCCGCGTCCACGAGGCAGGTCCAGGCGGTGATGAACGGCACCCCCGCGCTGGCGGCCTGCTCCGGCGTGAGGCTGGCAGGCCGCCGGGCGACCCCGCTCGCCGGGAGCACGATCTCCTCGGCGTGCGCGCCGTCGCGGGTGATGCCGAGCTCACCTCCGGTGCCCCACACCTCGGCGCCCATGAGCTCGGCCGGTCCCTCCACCACGCGCCCGGCGAAGTCCCGCCCGAGGATGCGGGGCAGCACGGCGTGCGGGAAGCGGCCTTCGGCGCTCAGGACGTCGCTCGGGTTCACCGCCGCCGCCTCGATCCGGACGCGGAGCTCACCTTTCCCCAGCGGAGGGCGCGGGGTCTCCACCAGCCGGAGCGCGCCGACCGGGCCATGGGAAGTGATGTGGAGCGCCTTCATCGTCCCCCTGTCATGCCACGGGGGCCAGAGAGAGGCACCTCCGCCGGTGGCAGGTGTCGACTCCAGCATGGAGAGCCGCGCCTCGGATGGTCTATACGGGCCATCCTCCATGCGCCGAATCCTCAAGATCGTCGGTCTCCTCGTTGCCGCGCTGGTCGTGCTGGTCGCCGCCTTCCTCGTCTATGTCCAGGTGGACGGGATCCCCCGCTACCCGGTCGAGAAGGTGACCTTCAAGGCCGACCCCACGCCCGAGCGCATCGAACGCGGCAGGAAGCTCGCCGGCGTCCTCTGCTCCAACTGCCACATGAACCCGACCACCCGCCAGCTCACCGGCAAGCGGATGGTGGACGCACCGCCGCAGTTCGGGGTCATCTACTCGCCCAACATCACCCGGCATCCGACCAAGGGAATCGGCAGCTGGACCGACGGCGAGCTCGCCTACCTCCTCCGCACCGGCGTGAAGCGCGACGGGCAATACGCGCCGCCCTGGATGGTGAAGCTCCCCCACATCTCGGACGAGGACCTGGCGTCGATCATCGCCTTCCTCCGCTCGGATGACGCGATGGTCGCCGCCTCGGATCAGGATCCGCCCGGCGTCACCCGGCCCTCGTTCCTGACCAAGCTGCTGTGCCACGTGGCGTTCAAGAAGCTGCCTTACCCGGACCACCCGATCGCCGCGCCTCCCGCCTCGGACCGCGTCGCGCAGGGCCGGTACCTGGTCTTTGCCCTCGACTGCTACGGCTGTCATTCGGCGGACTTCAAGACCATGAATGTGGCGGAGCCGGAGAAGTCGATGGGTTACTTCGGCGGCGGCAACACGGTTCTCGACCTCCGCGGGCACCGTCTCCAGTCGGCCAACCTCACCCCCGACGACGAGACCGGCATCGGGCGCTGGTCCGAGCACGACTTCGTCGCCGCCCTGCGCGGGGGCTTTCGACCGGACCGGACATTGATCCGCTACCCCATGGCGCCGGAGCCGGAGCTGAGCGAGGCCGAGGCGGGCGCCATCCACGCCTATCTCCGGACCGTCCCCGCGATCCGAAACTACGTTCCACGAGACCTGCCGGCCCCCCCGGGCACGACGATGACCGATGGAAAGCAGCTCTACGAGCGCTACGGCTGCGTCTCCTGCCACGGCGGCGACGGGGTGGGGATCGCCGATCTCCGCCAGGCCTCCGAGCACTACCCGACCCGGGAGACCCTCAAGGCGTGGATCCAGGATGCGCCCAGCATCAGGCCCGGGACCCGGATGCCGGCGTGGCGCGGCGTGATCCGGGAGGAGCACTACGAGCCGCTGATGGATTACGTCCTCCACCTCGGGAAGGAGGGGAGCTGACGGCTCCAGCAACCCCGCGGGGCCGAGCGCCACACGCCGTGCCCCGGAAACGGGGTTGTTCCGCCAACGCGGTCGGCGGAACCTTTCCGGACGGTCCCCTGCGGGAGGCGGCGGGCGCACCGTGGTGTTTTCGGCCGAAACTGTTCCGCCTGCGCGGCCCGCGAAACCGCTCCGTCGCGGCTGAAACGGTTCCCCGAATTGTGCGCGCGGAACATTTTCGGACGCCAACGAGGCACCGCGCGCCCCTTCTCGCCGGAGGGACCGGCCGAAATTGTTCCTCGGAGCGCGTACGCGAAACACCTCGAGCAGCTCCGGCCGCGGGCCTGCTGGGCAGCGACGACCCGCCAACGCTCCGGGGCCGATGCCAGCGCCTTCCGGGCACCGGGTCTGCACACTCTCCCGGGCCCGCGTTCCGTACCTGCCGTCGCTTCCAGCCGGAGAAACCTGTCCGCGGCTCAGTGTCCGCGGATGCGGGCCACGATCTCGTCGGCGACCGGCTTCGGCACCGCGGCGTAGTGGCTGAACTGCATGGTGTACGTCGCCCGCCCCTGGGTCCGGGAGCGCAGGTCGGTCGCGTAGCCGAACATCGTCGCCAGCGGGACCTGCCCCTGGATGTGCTGGGCGCCGCTCTTCGGCTCCATCCCCAGGATCTTCCCCCGGCGGGCGTTCAGGTCGCCGATGACGTCGCCCATGAACTCCTCCGGCGTCACCACCTCGATCGACATGATCGGCTCGAGCAGCACCGGGCCGGCGCGCGGCGCACCCTCCCGGATCGCCATCGACCCGGCGATGCGGAACGCCACCTCGTTCGAGTCGACGTCGTGGAAGCTCCCGTCGATCGCCTCCACGTTCAGGTCCATCATCGGGTAGCCCGCCAGCGGCCCGTTGCTCATCGACTCCTCGGCGCCCTGGAACGATGCCTCGACGAACTCCTTCGGAACCTTGCCGCCCACGATGGAGTTCTTGCTGGTGAAGCCCTTCCCCGCCGGGTTGGGTGAGAGCCGGAAGACGATGTCGCCGTACTGGCCACGCCCGCCGGACTGGCGCACGTACTGCCCACGCGCCTCCACCGGCTGGGTGATGGTCTCCCGGTACGCCACCTGCGGCTTGCCGACGTTCGCCTCGACCTTGAACTCGCGGAGGAGCCGGTCGACGATGATCTCCAGATGCAGCTCGCCCATCCCGGCGATCAGCGTCTGCCCGCTCTCGGGATCGGTCCGGACCCGGAACGAGGGGTCCTCCACCGAGAGCTTCTGGAGCGACGCCCCGAGCTTGTCCTGGTCGGCCTTGGTCTTCGGCTCGATGGCGATGTCGATGACCGGCTCGGGGAAGTCCATCCGTTCGAGCACGATGGGGTGGTGCTCGTCGCAGAGCGTGTCCCCGGTGACGGTCAGCTTCAGGCCCACCGCCGCGGCGATGTCGCCGGCGAGCACCTCGTCGATCTCGTCGCGCTTGTCCGCGCGCATCTGCACCAGCCGGCCGATGCGCTCGCGCTTGCCCTTCGCCGGGTTCCACGCCGCCATCCCGGTCGCCAGCCGCCCCGAGTAGACCCGGATGAAGGTCAGGGTGCCCGAGAACGGGTCGGACATGATCTTGAAGGCCAGGGCGCTGAACGGCGCCGTCTCGCTGGTCTCGCGGACGGTGTCGTTCCCCTTGGGGTCCTTCCCGTGCACCGGTGGGATGTCGAGCGGCGACGGGAGGAAATCCACCACGGCGTCCAGGAGCGGCTGCACGCCCTTGTGCTTGAACGCCGAGCCACACAGCACCGGGAAGAGCGTCCGGCCAATGCACCCTTTGCGGATCGCGGCGTTCAGCTCGGACTCGGACGGCTCCTTCCCGTCCAGGTAGAGCGCCATCACCCGGTCGTCCTGATCGGCGCAGGCCTCGATGAGGTGCGTCCGGGCCGCCTTCGCCGCGTCGAGATGCGAGGCCGGGATGTCCACCAGCTCGAAGCGGCTACCCAGCTCGGACTCGTCGAAGGTGATGCCCTTCATCCGGACCAGGTCGATGACGCCCTGGTGCTGCTCCTCCGCGCCCCAGGGGATCTGCACCGGGACCGCGTTCGCCCCCAGCTTCTCCTTGATGCTGCGGACCGACATCTCGAAGTCCGCGCCCATCCTGTGCATCTTGTTGATGAAGCAGATGCGGGGCACACCGTAGCGGTCCGCCTGCCGCCAGACCGTCTCGCTCTGGGGCTCGACACCGTTGGCCGCGTCGAACACCGCGATCGCCCCGTCGAGCACCCGCAGGCTCCGCTCCACCTCGATGGTGAAGTCCACGTGGCCCGGCGTGTCGATGATGTTGATCCGGTACCTCTGGTCCCGGTGGTTCCAGAAGGCGGTGATCGCCGCCGAGGTGATGGTGATGCCGCGCTCGCGCTCCTGCACCATCCAGTCGGTGGTGGTGTTCGCGTCGTCGACGTCACCCATCTTGTGGATGGTGCCGGTGTAGAAGAGGATCCGCTCGGTGGTGGTCGTCTTCCCGGCGTCGATGTGCGCCATGATGCCGATGTTGCGGTAGCGCTCGAGCGGGAAGTCGCGGGCCATGATCGTTCTCTACAAATGACAACGGCCGGGGATGCCGGCCGTCGGAACATCGCAGCGAGCGGCGCTCGTTACCAGCGGTAGTGGGCGAAGGCCTTGTTGGCCTCGGCCATCTTGTGCGTGTCCTCGCGCTTCTTCACCGCGTTGCCACGGTTGTTCGCCGCGTCCATGATCTCGCCGGCGAGCTTCTCCTCCATCGTCTTCTCGCCCCGCGCCTTGGCGTAGGTGATGAGCCAGCGCATGCCGAGCGCCACCCGGCGGTCCTGACGGACCTCGACCGGCACCTGGTAGGTCGCGCCTCCGACCCGGCGGCTCTTGACCTCGAGGACGGGCTTCAC
>JADGQZ010000460.1 GCA_017881345.1 Myxococcaceae bacterium
ACGCAGAGGTTGCATCGCGTCGGCGCTTACGGGCAGTCTGCCCCTTGGCGCACTGCGTGCACCACCGAGCGGGCCCATGGAACGTGCTGACCTCGCCACCCGCTCTGCCGACGCGCCGCCATTCTCCGGCGTCGTCCGCGCCATCCTCGACTGGTACGCCGGCCTCTTCGCGCCCAGCGCCGTGGTCGAGGAGATCACGAGCCGGCTCCAGCTTCCGGCGTCTCCGGCCGAGGTCTGGCGGTCGCTGAAGTTCTACGAGGAGGTCCCGTCCCGCCCCGGAGTGCTCCTCCGGATTGGCCTGCCCGCGCCGGTGCGCTCGGAAGGGGAGAAGACCCGGATGGGCGGCACCGTCCGTTGCGTCTACGAGGGTGGATACGTGCTCAAGCGGACCACCTCGGCCGAGCCGCCGAACGTCCTGCGGTTCGAGGTGTTCGAGCAACGGCTCGGTCTCGAGCACTGCCTGTCACTCAGCGATGGGGTGTACGAGATCCGGGCGGTGCCCGGCGGCTCCGAGGTCGCGCTGACCACCCGGTACCGGGGCCACCTCCGTCCCCGCGCCCTGTTCCGGCCACTCGAGCGCCGGCTCACCCACGAGATCCACGGCCACATCCTCGCGGGGATGCGCACCGCACTCGAGGCCGCCGCCGCGCAGCCGGTCCAGGCCAAGGTCGGCTGAGTACCGCTCTCGGTCGTGTGCCTCAGCCGTGCGTCGGATCCAGCCGCTCGAGCCGGCACACTCCGGAGCGGAACGCCGGGAACCCGGAGATCGGATCGAGGCGCTCGCCGTCGATGAGCGTGTTGGCGTTCGCCTCTTCCCAGCCAGCGGGCATCACCGCCACGTCCGGCCGGACGTCGGTGGTGACGGAGATCCTGAGCTCCACCCGCCCGTGCGGCGAGACCACCGCCGCGCGGCGGCCGTGCTCGACCCCCGCGGCGCGGGCCGCCTCCGGGTGCACCCGGACCACCGGCTCCGGCTCGAGCAGCCGGATGCGCGCCACCTGTCGGAACTGCGAGTTGATGTAGGCGCGGGTTCGCGGCCCGGTGACCAGCGTCAGCGGAAACCCGGCCGAGGGCCGCAGGGACGGCGGTGTCCACTCCGGAAGCGCGGGGTGACCCGCCCGGGCGAGCAAGCCCGATGCGAGCTCGATCTTCCCCGACGGCGTGCCCACCCGCGGCGCGTCCTCGCCCCGATCGAACCCGGGTGCGAGCTCCGGGGCCGCTGCCACCGCCACCCGCGGCGCTCCCTCCGCCTCGGCCCAGCTCTTCCACGGAAACCAGGCGCCGAGGCCCATCGCCCGGGCCAGCTCGAAGACCACCTTCCAGTCCGGCCAGGCCTGATGCTGCGACGGCACCACTCCCTCGGCCTCGGCGAAGGTGGCCGCCGGCAGCACCACGTTCGCCCGCCGACCGCTGGCGGTGAGGAACGGGTCGACCGAGACCAGCAGCTCGAGCCGGTCCGCGGCGCGCTGGAGCTCCTGGCTGCCGGGCGCGGTGACGAGCGCGTTGGACGCGATGAGCACCAGGGCTCGCACCGGGTACGGCCGGTCCTCGAGGATGGCCCGGGACAGCCCGTTGCCTTGAGCCTCCCGGTTGAACATCTCGAAGAGCGGGTATGCGTCCCCGCCCACCGGCCGGGCCCGCGGCGCAGGAGGCACCGGCTCGGGAGTGGAGAGCCGGGGCAGGGCGGGCAACGGGCCGGTCACGTTCCCTGGGTGGACGGGGGTGAGGTCCTGGCGAATCTCGGGCTCGTCCGTGCGGCGGCAGAGCGCCTCCAGCGCGGCGATGGCCCGCACCGTCTGGACGCCGTTCTCGTGGTGCTCCACCCCGAGGCCGGACCAGATACCCGTCGGGGTCTCGGCCGCGATGAGGCGCGCGGTGCGGAGGATCTGATCCGCGGGCACGCCGGTCAGGGCCGCAGTCCTGGGCGGCGGGTAGGACGCGGCCAGCGCCGAGAGCGCATCGAACCCCACCGTCTGCTCCTGGAGGAGGGGCGCGTCCACGAGGCCCTCGGACACGAGCACGTGAATGAGCCCGAGAGCGAGGGCGCCGTCGGTCCCGGGCCGCACCGCGAGGTGCTCGGTCGCCACCGCGGCCAGCTCGGTCCGCACCGGGTCCACGACCACCAGCCGCCCGTCGGTCGCCTTGCGCGCCACCACGTGCGCGAGCAGCGGGGCGCTGTGCGTGGGGTTGGCGCCCCAGACGACCAGGGTCCGTGTCCGGCGGAGATCGTGCCGGTACTTGCTCCCCACGGTGAGCGCCTGGCCCATCCTTCCGGCCGTCTCGCAGAGGCTCGCCACCGAGGCGACGTTCGGCGTCCCCCACGCGCGCGCGAGCCGTTGAATCCACTCCATCAGCGGATGGCGCACCAGCGGCCAGCCGGTCTGGAACGCCACCGCCTCGGGGCCGAAGAGGGCGCGGACCTGCGCCATCCGCTCGCCCACGAACGCGAGCGCCTCGTCCCACGAGGTCTCGACCAGCCGGTCTCCCCGGCGGACCAGCGGAGTGCGGAGGCGCTCGGGCGAGTGCACCACCGAGGGCAAGGCGTGCCCGTGCTGGCAGAGGAATCCGCGCGTCTCGCCCCCGGTGTCCCCGTCCACGCGCAGGAGCCGTGTCCCGGACACCTGACCCGCGAGATCGCAGTGGAGGAGGCAGAAGCGGCATTGCCCCCGGGTCCGGTGGGCCGGCTCGGGAGCGCGCGCCGCCACGCCGACCGCCACCGCAGCAGCGCCCGCTCCGGCGATGGGCGCTGCCCGGAGAAGGTCGCGGCGCGACATCCGCCGGCTCACGCCCGACCTCCCGGGCGCGCGTTCGCCGGCGCGATCCGGATGGCGCGGGCCTCCTCGGGGCAGGCCTCCTCGCAGAGCCCGCAACCCACGCAGCCCTCGGGGTGGAAGAGGGGCGCCTGCTGCGGCCCGACGAGCTCCACCGCGCGGCTCCCCACCGGGCAGACGTAGGCGCAGAGCCGGCAGACGCCCTCGCCGCTCCAGGGGAGGCACGCCCTGCGGTCGAGCACCGGCACACCGATGCGCACCTCGTTCGCGACGCGCTCGGGGATGGCCGGGATGCGAACCAGCGCCCCGGTGGGGCACGCCTCGGTGCACGCCATGCAGAGCACGCACGCCGACTCGCGGAGCGCGAGGAACGGATGACCCGCGTCGAGCCCGGCGCCGCCCGGGAAACGAATGGCCCGTGTGGGGCACACCTCCGCGCAGCGGAAGCACCCGATGCACGCGCGCTCGAAGCTTCCCGGGGGAAGCGCTCCGGGTGGACGGAGCTCCCCGGCCGTGGCGCGCGGGCGGCGGGCCAGGAGGCCGGAGACGGCACCGGCGGCGAGCGCGAGCACTCCGCGGCGATTCAGGGCCGCCTCCCCTCGAGCGTCAGCGACAGCGCGCCGGTCGGGCACGAGGCCACGCACCGCCCGCAGCGCTCGCATCCGGCGTCGAGCCGATCCCGCATCGGGCTCTGCCCGAGGTTGCAGATCACGTCGCAGACGGTGCAGTCGGTGCAGGCGGCAGCCTCGCGTCGCACCCGCACCGGCGAGCGCGCGCCGAGGAGCGAGAAGAGCGCCCCACCGGGGCAGAGCGAGCGGCAGAAGCCCGCGCGGGACACGGTGGTGTCGAAGAGCCAGACCGCGGCGAGCACCGTGGCGCCACCTCCCAGCCCGAGGCCGAACGCCAGCCGGTACGCGCTCCGGGCGAGGAGGGCAGGCGGGTAGAGCAGCGCCGCGAGCTGGACGCCGAGCGCCGCCGTTCCGCCGAGCACGGCTCCGAGGACCGCGAAGCGCAGCCAGCCCGGGAGCGGGAGGTCCAGCGTCCGGAGGCCGAGCCTCCCCAGCGCCCAGCGCACGGCGTTGCTCACCGCCAGGAGCGGCAAGTACGGGCACAGCCACCCGCAGAAGAAGCGGCCTCCCACCACGACGAGCAGGAGCACCGGCAGCGCGGCAACGAGCAGGCCTGGCCGGGCGCCGCGCGCGAGCACGACCCCGGCCGACATCAGCGGATCGAGAAGCTCGATGCCCAGCGCCCGCGCCGCCCCGGTCGCACCGACGAAGGGCCCCTGGGGCCAGGTACGATCCGGCATGCGCGCCGCGAGGAACGGTGTGCCGATGATCGTCAGGACGCTGACCGTCAGCACCGCGCGCCGGAGCGCCTGGGTGGTACCTCCGCCCCGCAGCGTGACGTCCCAGGGCTCGAGCAGCCGGCGGGTCCGGCGTGCGGCAGGTGCTCCAAGGTGGTCCACGATCGATGGGATCCATGGCAATCGACGGGCCACGGCGGTGGGTGGCGTCGAGCGCAACTCCTGGCGTTGGAAACATGCCCGCGAACCCGCGCGCGCAATCCCTGCGTGCGCGCGTGGTCCCTCGCCGCGACCGCGCTCCACAGGTGTGGCGGGCACTCCTCCCCGCTGCTGCGGCGGATCTCCGCGGCATCGGGGGAGTGCGCGTGCGTGGCGAGGTGGGCTGCTGTGCTCCCTGCCTGCAGCGAAGGCGCAGCTCGGGCAAGCTTGGAGCTCTCTCGTGCGCTGGCCGCTCCTCCTCGCTCCGGTGCTGGTGATCTCCGGCGTGGTCGCGGCCGTCGTGCTGCATCGCCCGGCCCCCGTGTCCGCGCCGGCGGCCGTCGCGCCCGCGGTGACTGTCCGGGCCGTCGACGCGGGACTCAGCGACGAGGAGGTCTTCGCCGCGAGCATGGCGCGGCTCGCCGAGGCCCGGCGCCGCGCCGAGGCGGAGCTGGCCGCGGTCCAAGATGCCGGTCCGGTGCTCGG
>JADGQZ010000461.1 GCA_017881345.1 Myxococcaceae bacterium
AGGTCCGGCTCGCGGTCTCGAACACGAGCCCGCTCTCCCATCCGTGCGGCAGGTGCGGGGTCTCGAGCCAGCGGATCGTCCGCCGGCCCAGCGACAGCTCCTCCCCGTCGGCCAGCGCCCGGGGCGGCCGGTCGGCGAGGTCGTTCATCGAGACCATGGCCGCGGTCGTGCTGCAGAGCGGCTCGGCCCGGGGCGATGCGGCGAGCCAGTCGTTCATCGCCCCGCACTCGTCCGCCTCGACGTGGGAGAAGGACACGTAGCGCAGCCGGGCCACGTCGCCCAGCACGTGCGCCACGGCCCCCCGGGTGAGCGCGAAGAGCCGCCGCGGTCCGGTGTGGAACAGCAGCGGGGCCTCGTCATCGATGAGGAACTGGTTGAAGGTGAAACCACCGGGCATGAGGCTCGGCGGCACGGGGGTGCTGATGCGGTAGACGCCGGCGGCGATCTCGTCGACGCGGGTTCCCGAGGTCTGGTCGGTGATGCTCATGGGCGGTGTGGTGTCTCCTCCGCCCCGACGTACGGGGTCGCCCGCGGGCGTTACACGCCGGGGGGGCCTCCTCAGCGCGTGGCGGCGTTCTGCCCCGGGGCCTGCGGATGGGCGTGCAGGAACTCCAGCGCGGCGCGCAGCTGCAGGTCGGTGACCTTCTGCGAGGCGTCCCACGCCGGCTGTGGCGGGAGCCGGTGCGCGGTCTCGGCAGTCCCTGCGTCCGGGTTGCGGAAGTGCCGGCGGAGGTCCTTCTCCCGGAGCTCGCGGGCGGTCCCCTCCGCCGGCACGAGGTAGTCGGGATCGATGCCCCGCTCCTGGATGCTCCGCCCCTTCGGCGTGTAGTAGCGGGCGATGGTGAGCTTCAGGCCGCTGCCGTCCTCGAGCTCGATGACCGTCTGCACCGACCCCTTCCCGAAGGTCTGGGTGCCGAGCAGGGTGGCCCGGCCGTGGTCCTGCAGCGCGCCGGCGACCACCTCCGACGCCGAGGCGCTCCCGGCGTTCACCAGGACCACCATCGGGTAGTCGGGCTCGGTCCCCGGATCTCGGCTCTTCTCCTCGGTCAGGCTCCGCCCTGCGCGTCCCCGGGTGGTGACGATGGTGAGGCGGCCCGGCAGGAAGCGGTCGCTCACCGCCACCGCCTGGTCCAGCAGCCCTCCGGGGTTGTTGCGTAGGTCGAGCACCAGGCCTGCCAGCTCGCGCCCGCCGTTCTCGGCCCGCAGCCGGTCGAGCTCGCGCTTGAGGCTGGCGTCGGTGCGGTCCTGGAAGTTCTTGAGCCGCACCCAGCCGATGTTCCCGTAGAGCGCTCCCTGGACCGACACGATCCGGACGTGATCGCGGAGGAGGACGATCTCCTGGGGCTTCTGGAAGCCCTGGCGCATGAGGGTGAGCGTCACCCGCTGCCCTGCCGGACCTCGCATCCGGGCCGTGGCCCGTGCCACGTCCATCCCCTGCGTGCTCTCGCCGTCGATGGCCAGGATCTCGTCGCCGGGCTGGATGCCGGCCCGCGCTGCCGGGGTGTCGTCCAGGGGCGACACCACCACCAGCGTGTCGCCGCGCCTCACCACGTCGAGTCCGAGGCCGCCGAACTCGCCCGAGGTGTCGATCTTCATCTCCTTGAACAGCTCGGGGGGCATGAAGACGGTGTGCGGATCGAGGGTCTCGAGCATCCCGCGGATGGCGCCGTAGACCAGCTGCCGCTCGTCCACCTTCTCCACGTAGTTGTTCTGCACGTACGACAGCACCCGGGCGAAGAGCTCGAGCTGCTTGTAGGTGGCGTCCTCGGGCTGGCTGGCCGGAGTGGGCGCGGCGGCCAGGGCGGAGAGGACCAGGAGCGAGGCGAAGTTCACGGTGTCCCTGCCGAGCCTATCCGGCAAGGGGGGCGGAGGCGAGTCGCCCCGGGGTGGCTGGACATTAATTACGATTTCGTATTATCCGTAATGGAATGAAAGCACGGCTCCAGCTGGTCCCCTTCGTCCACCGGACCACCCACCGCATCGGCCTGTATCTCGACGAGGCGGAGCCCCCGCTCGGCCTGTCCCAGGGTGAAGGTCAGCTGCGCGCCCACCTGGCCGAGGCCGGCCCCTGCTCGGTGGCCGAGCTGCACCGGGCCTTCGCCCACAAGCGCTCCACCCTGACCAGCTACCTCGACCGGCTGGAGGCCCGCGGCGACATCGCCCGCGAGGTCCGTGCGGAGGACCGCCGGTCCTTCACCGTCCGGCTCACCCGGAGCGGCACACGTTCGTCGGCCCGGGTGCACCAGCACCTCCTGGCGCTCGAGGAGCGCGCCCTGACCCGGCTCACCGAGCGAGACCTGCGCGGCTTCCAGGCCGTGCTCCACGCGCTGTCAGAGACCATCGATGGGAGGAAGACGTGACGGCCCTTGCACCCCTGTTCACCGCAGCCATCGCCGCCTCGACCCCGGACGTGCCGGAGCGGGTGAGCCACTCATACGACCAGCACCTCGCTGCAGCGCCGGACCGGGTCCTGCCGCTGCTCACCCCGCTGGGCGAGCGGGCCTGGGCCTCCGGATGGGACCCGCAGATGCGCTGGGAGCCTCCGGGAGGCGGCGCCGGAACGCTCTTCGTCATCCGTCACCGGGGAGAGCCGGACACGGTGTGGCTCCTCGACACCTGGGAGCCCGCCGCGGGCCACGTCCACTACGTCCACCTGACGCCCGGCTCGGACGTCACCGAGATCGACATCCGCCTGCGGCCCGACGGAACCGACCGGAGCATCGCCACCGTTCGCTACACCTGGACCGCGCTCGGGCCGCCCGGGCTGACGCTGGTCCGGAGCAAGGCGCCCGAGGCCTACCTCCACGCGATGCGAGAGTGGGAGACGGAGCTGAACCACCTTCTCCAGACGGGGCAGAAGCTGCCGCCCCACGGCTGAGAGGCGCTCAGCTCGGGGCGGCGGCGGGGGCCCGGGCGGGCGGCGCGCTCACCGCGAGCAGGCCGATCTCCGCGGCGAAGCCCCGGAGCCGCTGCACCAGCTCGCGCGGGCGCTCCATCTGCGGGACGTGGCCGAACCCCTTCACCACCTCGATGCGCGCCCCGCGCGGAAGGTGCGCCCGGTACCACTCGAGCTGCTCGTGCGGCAGCAGCTTCTCGCTCGCGCCCCAGAGGAGGA
>JADGQZ010000462.1 GCA_017881345.1 Myxococcaceae bacterium
ATGAACCTGATCATGTTCATGCTCCTGTCGATCACCGGCCTGTCGGCCTTCGGCATCCTGAACGTGAACGCGCCCAACTACGGCGGGCCGACGACCCAGGTGAGCGAGGAGAGCGACAAGCCGAAGCTCCTCCTGACGGTCCTCATCTCCAAGAAGGGCTTCTACGTCGCGGCCACCGGTGGCGTGCTCGGTCAGCAGCAGGGACAGACCAACCCGGCGGAGGCGCCGCCGAGCATCCCCAAGAAGGGCGACGGCAGCTACGACTACACCGCGCTCACCGAGTCGATGGTGAACGTGAAGAAGGAGTTCCCCTCCGAGTCGAAGGTCATCGTCGGCGCCGAGGGCGACATTTCCTACGAGGTCCTGGTCCAGACCATGGACGCGGTCCGCGAGACGCCGGGCAAGGACCGGAAGCTGCTCTTCACCGACGTGACCCTGGGAGCGATGTGATGGCCGCGCCGGTCGCCAGGCCCCAGGAGCTGGACGAGGAGACGCTGCAGCGGCTGATGTTCCGCAAGGCGCTCGCGCGCAAGAAGCGGAAGGAGCGTGAGGCCGCCGGCGAGATCCGCGAGCTCAACATCACCGCGATGATGGACATGATGACCATCATCCTGGTGTTCCTCCTCAAGTCCTACGCCGCCTCCGCCATCTCGCTGACCCAGAGCGAGGACGTGAAGCCGCCCATCTCCAGCACCCGCTCGGTGCCCAAGGACACGGTGGCGGTCACCATCACCCCGCGGGACATCCTGGTCGGGGACCGGGTCGTGGTTCAGCTCGAGAACGGGCAGATCCCGGCGGCGATGCTCCAGGGTCGGCTGGTGAGGCCCCTCGACCAGGCGCTCCGGCGCGAGGTGGACAAGCTGAAGCAGATCGCCGCGCGCAACCCCGCCGCGCCCTTCAGCCACGAGCTGTCGATCATCGGCGACAAGCGCATCCCCTACGATCTGCTCCTCACCGTGCTCTACACCGCCGGTCAGGCGGAGCTGGAGAACTACCGGTTCGTGGTGCTGCAGAAGGGCGAGTCCAGCGAGGGCTAGGTCAAGGCGGCCGCAGCCGCGGTCCGCGGTGAAGTGTCGTCAGGCGGCCCATCGTCGGCGAGGTCAGGGCGGCCGCACCACAGTACTTGTCAGGCGGCGGCACCACATGCCCTAGAGGGAGGGACGCGGGGCGTTGCCGCGGATCGACCTCTCCCGGTCCTCCTCGTCCTCCTCACACCGCAGGGTGAAGGGCAGGGCCCGGAGCCGCTCGATGGGGATCTCCTGCCCGCACTCGATGCACTCGCCGTACGCGCCCTCGCCCAGCCGGCGGAGCGCAGCGTCGATCTGCATCACCTCGCGGCGGGCGCTCTCCGAGAGCGTGGTGAGCACGTCGTCGGCGAGCCTGCTCTGCGCCCCCTCCTCGTACTCCACCTGGCGGTCCTCGGCGTGGAGCGCGCGGAGCTCCCCCTGCTGCGATTCCCGGGTCTCGAGGAGCCCCCGGCGGCGTTCGGTCAACTGACGGCGCAGCTCGTCGAACTCGGCGGAACGGTCCATGGCCGGCCAAGGTAAGTCGGCTCCGGTGGGATGAAACCCCCCATGGGGGTTGCAGCGGGGCGCCCGTTTGGGCCAGGAGAGCAGGCATGGAACCGGTCACGGTCATCGGCGCGGGGCTGGCCGGCAGCGAATGCGCGGTACAGCTTGCGCGCCGGGGCGTTCCGGTGCGGCTCTGCGAGATGAAGCCGCTCCGGCGTAGTCCCGCCCACCGGACGGACGGGCCGGCCGAGCTGGTGTGCAGCAACAGCCTCCGGTCGGACAGCCCGGACACCCCCATCGGGCTGCTGCACGCGGAGCTCCGGCGGCTGGGGTCGGTCATCCTCGGGGAGGCGGACCTCGCCCGGGTGCCGGCTGGGGAGGCGCTGGCGGTGGACCGCGAGCGCTTCTCAGCCGGGGTGGAGCACGCGCTCGCCTCCGCTCCCGGTCTCGAGCGGGCGGCCGGGGAGGTGGAGTCGCTCCCGCCGGGGGACGTCGTCGTGGCCACCGGGCCGCTGACCTCGGAGGCGCTCACCCGGGCGCTCTCCGCGTGGACCGGCGACAAGCTGTACTTCTACGACTCGATCGCGCCCATCGTCGCGGCGGACTCGGTGGACGAGTCCGTCACGTTCCGGGCGAGCCGCTGGGGCCGCGGCGACGGCGCGGACTACCTGAACCTGCCGCTGGACGAGGCGCAGTACCGCGCGTTCGTCGCCGCGCTGCTCTCGGCAGAGAAGGTGGTGCCACACGCGTTCGAGGAGCCGCGGTACTTCGAGGGCTGTCTTCCCATCGAGGTGATGGCGGAGCGCGGGGTGGAGACGCTGGCGCACGGGCCGATGAAGCCGGTCGGCCTCGAGGATCCGCGCACCGGCCGACGCCCGTACGCCGTGGTGCAGCTGCGCCAGGAGGACCTGGCCGGGACGGCGTACAACCTGGTGGGGTTCCAGACGCGGCTGACCTGGCCGGAGCAGCGCCGGGTGTTCCGCACCCTGCCGGGGCTCGCGCAGGCCGAGTTCCTGCGCATGGGGCAGATCCACCGGAACACGTTCATCGACGCGCCCCGGTTGCTGGGTCCGGACCTGTCGCTCCGGGCGGAGCCGCGGGTCTGGTTTGCCGGGCAGATCTCCGGGGTGGAGGGCTACGTGGAGTCCGCCGCATCGGGCTATCTGGTGGCGCTGGCGGTGGCCGCCCGGCGGCAGGGGCGGGCCTTCGTCCCTCCCCCTGCGGAGACGGCGCTCGGCGCGCTCTACCGGCACGTCACCGGGGCGGCGCACCTGCCCGGGTCCGAGTACCAGCCCTCGAACGTGACCTTCGGGCTCTTTCCTCCGCTGCCCGGTCGGGTGCCGAAGTCGGCGCGCCGCGAGGCCCACGCCGCGCGCGCCCGCGCCGCGCTTCGCGCCTGGCTTCCGGATGCCGAGGCGGATGGCCTTGCGCCAGTCGCGGTGGTGGCCCGTTGAGGCCCGCGCTCCGGACGACGCTCGGGCTGCTCCTCCTCGGCTGCGCCATCGCCGGCTGCAGCAAGAGCGGTGGAGAGCCCGCGAAGGGAGAGAAGCCGCTGGTCGGCGGGCTCGGCAAGCGGCTCGCCGCGGGCCCGGTCGCCGACCTCAAGCTCACCAAGGACGGCGCGTTCGCGACCTTCCTCCGCAACCCGAAGCGTCCGGCCATCCAGGGCGTCTCACCGCTGATGGCGCTCGGGGAGCTGGGGGTGGCCACGCTGAAGGACGGGGTCGTCCGCTTCGTGGGCCAGGGCGTCTCCAACCGTCCGGGGAGCGTGCTCTTCAGCCCTGACTCGAAGTGGCTCTTCTTCGTGGACGGCTACAACGCCGCCGCCGAGTCGGGCACCTTGCGCACCTTCCAGCTCGGCTCGGCCGGGGAACCCGAGCTCCGCGGGCGCGCGGTCTCGTTCGTCACGGTGAGCCCGACCGGAAGCGCCTTTGCCTTCGTCGACGGTGGGGTGCTCCGGGTCGCGGCGCTCGAGGCAGGCAGCCCGCCCCGGGCGGTGGCCACCGACGTGTCGACCGCCCAGTTCACCCCCGACGGGACCCTGCTCCTCGTGCACCACCGGACCTCGTCGGGCGGCGCGCTCGAGCGCATCGGCGTGGAGGGCGGTCGCCCCGCGGTCAGGCTGGGGGACGCGGTGGGGGACTGGACCCTCTCCGCGGATGGCAAGCGGGTGGCGTTCGCGGTGAAGAGCGCAACGGTGCGCGACGGACGTGACCTCTGGCTGGCCCAGCTGCCCGACGGCAAGCCGGCGCGGGTGGTCAGCGGGACGGGGCCGTTCGCCTTCTCCTCCGATTCGGCGCAGCTCGCACGCATCGAGCGGGAGAAGGCCTCGTCGATCGGCAACCTCGTCGTCGGCCCGGCCGCGGGGGGCATGGGCCGGAAGGTCGCCGAGCGGGTGGGCGACTTCTCCTTTGCGCCCGACGGAAAGGCCGTCGCCGCGCTGGCCAACTACGACGAGCAGCAGAAGTGGGGCCGCCTCACCGTGGCCCCGCTGCCGGAGGGGGCGCCGGTGGAGCTCGGGAAGCGGGTGACGACCTGGGTCTGGAGCCCGGACAACAAGCACCTGGCCTTCAACCTCCGCGTCTTCCAGCCGCTGCCCTCGGTGGATCTCTGGCTGTACACGCGCGGCAAGCCGGCCGCCTCGGCGGTGATGGCGAACGTCTACGGCTACGACTTCGGGCCGGGAGGCGCGCTCTACCTCCGGTCGGAATGCACCCGCGAGGCCCGGGCCTGCTCCCTGGAGCGCCTGGACCCGAGCGTGCCCGGCGCCAGGCCCATGCCGATCCTCGAGGGCATCTTCGGATTTCGCCCCAGCGAGGCCGGGAACCGGATGCTCGTCACCTACGCCCGCACCGACGCGGAGACGTACGACGTCGCGGTCCTGAATCTGAAGAGCAGCGTCCGGGTCACGCTCGAGGAGCGCATCCTCCTCCCGGCGCTGTTCGCCGATCCGCAGGGGAACAAGGTGGTGTACCTCGTGTCGCAGGGCGAGCGCTCGGGGCTCTACCTGTGCGACCAGGTCCCTTGAGGGTGGTGCCGCCCTCGTGGCCTACTGGAGTCCGACGTCGAAGGTGCCGCTCGCGACGGTGAGCGGCGTGGTCGCCGGCTTGCCTGGTACCGGCTGCAAGGTGGCGCTGAACGTGCCCTTCACCCGGTCGGCGCTGAGGCTGGTGATGGTGACCGAGCCCACGTCCGAGCCGGTGTTGCCTCCTCCCCAGCAGCAGTGGCCGGCATCTCCGCCGTTTCGCCCGGCGCCCATGAGCCGCGCGTTTCCACCGGTGTTGCTCAGGGCGTAGGTCCCGGGAGCACTCACTCCGCTCAGGGTGATGGATACCCCGTGGTCCTTGTTCACGCTGCTGATCTGGAGGCCCGGGCCTCCCAGAGGGTCGTGGCCCACACCGTTGACCGTCGAGGCGTTGTAGGCCTGGCTTCCCAGCTGGGCAGTCAGCTTGCTCCCGACGTTGGCGGGGACGGGAACGAGGTTGCCACTCAACGCGAGGTCGAGGCTCCCGTCGGTGACGGTGCGGGTGCCTCCCACGGTGTTGGAATGCCCGGGACTGGCGACGTAGGTGAACGTCCCGGCGATCCGGCCGCCGGAGAGCGTGGTCAGGGTGATGGTGCCTGCGCTCCCGGTGTTGTCGGTGATCCACGTCTGCGCGCCGGCGCCGGACCCCGTGCCCTCGCCGACCGAGCCCGTGCCGCCGAAGACGTCGCTGCTCACGCCGAGGGCGTAGGTCCCGGCGCCGGCGACGTTGTAGAGGCTGATCGTCAGCCCCCGGGTGAGCCCTCCAGTCGTCTGCGCACCGACGATCACCAGTCCCCCCGGCACGCCGGGGACCGCGGCCGCGGAGACGCTGAGCGCCTCGGCCTGCCAGCTCTGGCCGTCGATCTTCGCGGTGAATCCGGCGCCTCCGCCCCCGCCGCCTCCCGGAGCGTTGGGCCCGCTCCCGCCGCATCCGGAGAGCAGCGCGGCACACAGGGACAGCCGGAGGAACTCCCGCATGGCGACCTCGGTGGATGTGGGGAGCGCCCGGGCGCGCCCCTCGTTCGCCTTCCCTTTGCGCGAGAGCACCGGGGAAACCGTCACCGGATGGCGTGAACACCGCTGACGGAAATCTCGCCCGGCAGGGGCGCGGGCCCTACGCTCGATCGATCCCGCATGCAGCACGCCTGGCTCGCCGAGTTCGAGGAGTCGCTCACCCACGCCCGCGGGAGCTCTCCCCACACGGTGAAGGCGTACCTTGGCGACGTCGGCGCGTTCGTCCGTTACCTCGAAGGGGCAGGGCGCGACCTGGCCACCGCCGACCACGGCACGATCCGCGGCTGGCTCGGGACGCTCGCGGTGGATCACGCTCCGCGGAGCCGGGCCCGGGCGCTCGCCTCGGTGCGCGCGCTCTACCGCCACCTGGTCTCGACCGCCCGTGTGCCGTCGAACCCGGCCCGCACCGTCCGGAGCCCCAAGCTGCCGACGAAGCTGCCGCGGGTGCTTCCCGTCGACGAGGTGTTCGCGGTGCTCGCTGTGCCGGGCAAGGAGGGCCCGCTCGGGCTCCGCGACCGGGCGCTCTTCGAGCTGCTCTACGGCTCGGGGCTGCGCGTGAGCGAGGCCTGCGGGCTGGACGTGGACGACCTCGAGCTGCGCGCCCGCACCGTCCGCGTCCTCGGAAAGGGCCGCAAGGAGCGCCTCTGCCCGATGAACCCGGGGTGCGTCGATGCGCTCCGCCGGTGGATCGAGCGCCGGGGCGAGCTGCTGGCCACGCCGGCGCGCGGACAGGACCCTGCGGCGCTCTTCCTCAACCACCGCGGCGGCCGGCTCACTGCCCGCAGCGTCGCCCGGCACCTGGACCGGACCGTGCTCCAGCTCGCGCTGCAGCGGAAGGTGAGCCCGCACGCGCTCCGGCACTCCTTCGCCACGCACCTGCTCGCCGGAGGAGCGGACGTCCGCTGCATCCAGGAGCTCCTCGGGCACGCGAGCCTCTCCACCACCCAGCGCTATACCCAGGTGAGCATCGAGCAGCTCCAGGCGGTGTACGACCGGACGCATCCGCACGCCTGAGCGCGGGAGATCCAGCGAGCGGGATGGAACTGCCGCCCCCCGCCTGTTACATGCGCCGAACCCCCCGATGTTCCACGGAACCACCATCCTCTGCGTCCGCCGTGATGGCCGGGTCGTGCTCGGTGGCGACGGTCAGGTGACGCTCGACAAGACGGTGATGAAGGCCAGCGCCCGCAAGGTGCGGCGGCTCGCCGACGGCCGGGTGCTGGCCGGGTTCGCCGGGAGCACCGCCGACGCCTTCACCCTCTTCGAGCGCTTCGAGACCAAGCTCCAGGAGTACCAGCGCAACCTCGCCCGGGCCTGCGTGGAGCTGGGCAAGGACTGGCGGACCGACCGCTTTCTCCGCCGGCTCGAGGCGCTGCTCGTCGTGGCCGACGTGGAGCGGACCTTCGTGCTCAGCGGGGCAGGGGACGTCATCGAGCCGGACTTCGGCGCCGCCGCGGTGGGCTCGGGTGGGCCGTACGCGCTCGCCGCCGCCCGCGCGCTGCTCGAGCACTCGGCGCTCTCCGCCCGGCAGATCGCCGAGGTGTCGCTCGGCATCGCCGCCGACACCTGCATCTACACCAACCGAAACCTCAGCTTCGAGGAGCTCTGACACGGATGTCCGCGGGCGGCGCCAACTTGACTCCCCGGGAGATCGTCTCCGAGCTGGACCGGTACATCGTCGGCCAGTCCGCGGCCAAGCGGGCGGTGGCCATCGCCCTCCGCAACCGCTGGCGCCGTCAGCGGGTGACCGGCGAGCTGAAGGACGAGATCACCCCGAAGAACATCATCCTCATCGGACCGACCGGCGTCGGGAAGACCGAGATCGCCCGCCGGCTGGCGCGGCTCGCCCAGGCGCCGTTCGTCAAGGTCGAGGCGAGCAAGTTCACCGAGGTGGGCTACGTGGGTCGCGACGTCGAGTCGATGGTCCGCGACCTGGTCGAGGCGTCGATCAGCCTGGTCCGCGAGGAGGAGACGGCGAAGGTCCGCGCCCGGGCCCGCGAGGCCGCCGAGGACCGGCTGGTCGAGCTGCTAGGCCAGGGCGCGCCGCCCCCGCCGCGGCAGGCTCCCATGGGCTTCGCCCCGCCGCCCCCTCCGCCCACGCGGCTGGGAGACGCCGAGCGGGAGAAGCTCCGCGCCCAGCTCCGCGCCGGGACGCTGGATGACCGGACGGTGGAGATGGACGTCGCCGACGCCGGGCCCACCTTCCTCCGCAACTTCTCCGGCCAGGGCATGGAGGAGATCGGCGTCAACCTGGGCGACCTCTTCCGCTCCATGCCCGGGATGAACCGCACGCGTCGGCGAAGCGTCACCGTGCCCGAGGCGTTCGAGCTCCTGTCTCAGGAGGAGGCCGGCCGGCTGGTCGACCAGGACCGCGTCAACCGCGAGGCGCTGCTCCGCGCCGAGTCGAGCGGCATCATCTTCATCGACGAGATCGACAAGATCGCCAGCCGGGAGGGCGCGGCCCGCGGCGGCGGCCCGGACGTGTCGCGCGAGGGCGTGCAGCGCGACATCCTCCCCATCGTCGAGGGGAGCACCGTCACCACCAAGTACGGCCCGGTGAAGACCGACCACGTGCTCTTCATCGCCGCCGGCGCCTTCCACGTGAGCAAGCCCGCGGACCTCATCCCCGAGCTGCAGGGTCGCTTTCCCATCCGGGTGGAGCTCGAGCCGCTTCGCCAGGAGGACCTGGTCCGCATCCTCCGCGAGCCGCGCAACTCGCTCATCAAGCAGTACACGGCCCTGTTGGAAACCGAGGGCGTCTCGCTGCACTTCACCGACGACGCGGTGGCGGAGGTGGCGCGCATCGCCGCGCTGGTGAACTCGCGCAGCCAGGACATCGGCGCCCGGCGCCTGCACACCATCCTCGAGCGGCTCCTGGATCCGGTCTCCTTCGAGGCCAGCGACGCCAGCCGCTCCCGGGACGAGGTGGTGGACGCCGCGGCGGTCCGCAGTCGGCTGCGCGAGGTCGTCGAGGACGAGGACCTCTCCCGCTATATTCTCTGACCTCCTCAGCCCGAGGCTTTCCCGTGCCCCTTCCGCAGTCGGTCGTCCCCGGTGTCGAGCGTCCCTTGCCCTCCCGCAACCGCGCGGTGATGGACCGGGCGCGGGCGCACCTCCTGCAGAACTACCGGCAGCAGCCCATCGTCCTCGAGCGTGGACAGGGGACCCGGGTCTGGGACGCGGACGGCAACGCCTACCTCGACCTGCTCGGAGGCATCGCCACCTTGCCCTTCGGGCACTGTCACCCGGAGATCACCGCCGCGGCGAAGGCCCAGCTCGATCGGCTCTGGCACACCTCGAACGTCTTCTACACCGAGCCCCAGATCACCCTGGCCGAGCTGCTGACCTCGCTCTCCGGGCTGGATCGGGCCTTCTTCTGCAACTCGGGCGCCGAGGCCAACGAGGCGCTGCTCAAGCTCGCGCGCAAGGCACAGCACGCGCGCGGTCAGCCCGGACGCTTCGAGTTCGTCTGCTTCGAGAGCAGCTTCCACGGCCGCACCCTCGCCACCGTGACCGCCACCGGGCAGCCCAAGTACCAGAAGGGCTTCGAGCCGCTGCTCCCGGGCGTGGTGCACGTGCCGTACGGCGACCTCGAGGCGGTGCGGAAGGCGGTGGGCCCGAGGACCGCCGCCATCCTGGTCGAGCCGGTGCAGGGCGAGGGTGGGGTGCGCGCCGCCCCGGACGGCTTCCTCCGGGCGCTGCGCACGCTGGCCGACGAGTCCGGAGTGCTGCTGCTCGTCGACGAGGTGCAGACCGGGCTGGGGCGGACCGGGAAGATGTTCGCCTTCCAGCACGAGGGCATCCGGCCCGACGGGTTCAGCCTCGCCAAGGGGCTCGCCAACGGGCTGCCGATCGGGGCGATGGTCTGCACCGAGGAGGCCGGCAAGGCGCTGGTCCCGGGCACGCACGGGAGCACCTTCGGTGGAAACCCGGTGGCCGCCGCCGCGGCCGTGGCCACGGTGCGCCTCGCGAGCGACCCGCGCGTCCTCTCCGGAAATCTCGAAAAGGGGGAGTACTTCGTCACCCGTGGCCGCGGGATCCAGACGCGCCATCCGGACCTCGTGAAGGACGTCCGGGGCCGCGGGCTGCTGCTCGGGGTGGAGCTGTCGTATGACGCCGCACCTGTGGTCACACGGTGCCGCGAGCGAGGGATGCTCTGCAATCTCGCCGGCGAGCGGACCATCCGCTTCGCACCTCCGTACCTCGTCACCCGCGAGGAGCTGGACGAGGGGCTCGGCATCCTCGAGGACGGCGTGGCCGCGCTGGCGCCCCAGAAGACGCAGGTTTGACCACCTAGGAAGCTGACGCTAGCGTCGAGGGGCCCGCGTCCCAGGCGGGGAGCGAAGCGCTTGCCCAGCGACACGGATCGCACCCAGCACGAGGCACTCTCCGAAGCGGTGGATCTTCCCGAGGACCGCAAGCGGGAGATCCTCGCCAAGGAGGCGCTGCTCGGCCGTGACGACTGGACGGTGCTGGGCATCAGGCCCGGGGCGAGCGCCGACCAGGTGAAGCTGGCCTACTTCGAGGCCAGCCGCGTCTTCCACCCGGACCGGTACTACGGGAAGAACCTGGGGAGCTACCGCGGCCGTCTGGACCGAATCTTCCAGCGGCTGAGCGAGGCGCACGAGACGCTCACCGAGGCTCTGCGGGGGAAGCCGCCAGCGCCTGGCGCCTCGGGCCGCACCGGCGCCGGCCTGCACGCTGCCGGGAGCACCGCCGGGGTGGACCCGCGGGCGGCCGAGCGACGGGCCCGGCTGGCGAAGCATCCATACCTGACGACGAAGGCGCGGGCCTCGGGCCTGGTCGAGGAGGCGCAGCGGCACATGAAGACCGCCCCGGAACGGGCGCTCCACCTCCTGGACAAGGCCAAGTCGCTCGGCGGGAAGGTGGCGCAGGAACGCGGGTCCCAGCTGGCGACCGAGGCCAAGCAGCAGCTCGCGGCCCGGCGCGCGGAGGACGAGATGAAGACCGGCGCGGCCGCCGCGTCGGAGCATGACGCCGAGACCGCCGCGCACGCCTACACCCGCGCCTCCGAGCTCGACCCGACCCGGGCCGACGCGGCGTACGAGGCCGCGCGCTGGCTGATGCGAGCCGGACACCCCCTCGCCGAGGCGCGGCAACTCGCCCAGCGGGCCGTGACGCTCAGGGCGGACCACCTCCCGTCACAGCTGGTCCTGGCGGAGATCTGCCTGAAGATGGGGATGGGCTCGGTGGCGCGCCGACACCTCGAGGCGGTGCTGAAGCTCGACCCGCGCAACGCCGAGGCCAAGTCGCTGCTGCGTCAGGTACGCTAGACAGAGGATGTCAGAGCAAGAGCCCGTCATCGGCATCGACCTGGGCACCACCAACAGCGTGGTGGCCATCGTCCAGGGCGGCCAGCCGCACGTCATCCGGAACCGGACCGGGCAGAACCTCACCCCGTCGGTGGTGGCAGTCACGACCGCCGGGAAGCAGCTGGTGGGTCAGCTCGCCAAGCGGCAAGCCATCACCAACCCGGAGAACACGGTCTACGCGAGCAAGCGGCTCATCGGGCGCAAGGCGAGCTCCGACCAGGTGCGCCGGGCGCACGAGACGCTGCCCTACCGCATCGTGGCTGGCGAGCACGACGACGTCCGGGTGCAGCTCGGGGAGAAGGCGGTCTCGCTGCCCGAGATCTCCGCCGCCGTGCTCCGCGAGCTGAAGCTCGACGCCGAGGCGTTCCTCGGAAAGCCGGTGAGCAAGGCGGTGGTCACCGTGCCCGCCTACTTCAACGATGGCCAGCGGCAGGCCACCAAGGACGCCGGGCGCATCGCCGGGCTGGACGTGCTCCGCATCCTGAACGAGCCGACCGCGGCGGCCCTGGCCTACGGGTTCGGCAAGCAGGTGACCGGGAAGATCGCCGTCTTCGACCTCGGCGGCGGCACGCTGGACGTCAGCGTGCTCGAGGTGGCCAAGGGCGTGTTCGACGTGGTGGCCACCGGCGGCGACACCTACCTGGGCGGGGAGGACTTCGACAACCGGATCATCGAGATGCTGGTGATGAACTTCGCCAAGGAGCACGGCGTCGACCTGCGGAAGGAGCGGATGGCGCTGCAGCGGCTGAAGGACGCCGCCGAGCGGGCGAAGATCGAGCTGTCCGAGCTCAACGAGACCAACGTCAACCTGCCGTTCCTCTACACCCCGCCCGGGGGGACCTCGGCCATCCACCTCCAGGCGACGCTGTCCCGCGCGAAGCTCGAGGAGCTCACCCAGGACCTGGTCGAGCGCACCGTCGACATCGTCGACAAGGTGCTCAACGAGGCCCGGGTGCACCCCGACGAGCTGCGGGAGATCGTCCTGGTCGGCGGAATGACCCGCATGCCCGCGGTGCAGAAGGCAGTGCGCCGTCACTTCCAGCGGGACCCGAGCAAGGGCGTGCACCCCGAGGAGGTGGTGGCGCTCGGGGCGGCGCTCCAGGCGGACGCGCTGATGCAGCCGTCCAGCCAGCTGCTCCTGCTGGACGTCACCCCCCAGAGCCTCGGGGTGGCGATCGCCGGCGGCTACAACCGGGTGCTGATCCCCAGGAACACCACCGTCCCCACCTCGACCACCGAGACCTTCCACACCAGCCGCGACGGGCAGACCACGGTGAAGATCATGGTCCTGCAGGGCGAGAGCGAGCTCGCGCACCAGAACGAGCTGCTCGGCGAGTTCATCCTCTCGGGCCTGCGGCTCGCGCCGCGCGGCGAGGTGGAGATCGAGGTCGCCTTCGAGATCAACTCCGAGGGCATCGTCTCGGTCTCTGCCCGGGACAAGGAGACCGGGCTCGAGCAGTCGATCACCGTCACCGCCTCGGGTGGCCTCACCGCCGAGGAGCTCAAGGGCATCCTCGAGCAGCAGGCGGACAGCATGCTCGAGGCCCGCATTTCCTCGGAGGTCGAGCAGAAGCGGGACGCGGTCTCCAGCGCCGCGGCCGAGGTCTCCGCGCTCATCCCCCGGGTGCGGCAGCTCACCGGGAGCAGCGAGTTCGGCCGCGAGGCGCTCCGGCGGGCCGAGGAGGTCATCGCCTCGGCGCGGGCTGCCGCCCAGGGCGACGACCTGGCGGCCCTGACCGACTGGGTCGATCAGCTCGAGCGGACGCGGGTGCTCTTCGTGGGCGTGCTCGAGCGACTGGGGGCCAGACCGCAGTGAGCGCGCGGGCCAACCAGCTGCTCGAGGCCGGGCTGTGGCTGAAGATGAGCGGCGATCTCGACGGCGCCCGGCGCCTGTTCGAGCAGGCGCTGAAGCTCGATCCCGACAGCATCCGGGCCCGCGAGCTCCTCGAGGCCTCGGTGCCGGAGGTCGAGACGATGCCGGAGGAGCTGCGCGACGTCCCGCTCACCGGGACCGACCTCTTCTCGGTGCCGCTCCCCCGGCTGTTCCAGGACGAGCCGCCGGCGCCAGCCTCGGCGCCGGAGGACTGGTGGAACGCTCCGCCCTCGGACCTGATGGGGAACACCTCCCGCTTCTTCGTCCGGACCGCCGAGCCCGCTGCATCGGGACGGGCCGCGGCGCCGACCCATACGCTTCCGTGGGGGCCGTCGCCGCTCCCGCCGCCTCCAGCACCCGGCGCGCCGACCACCGCGCGTTCCACGGACGACGGCGACTTCCAGGGCGACGACCTGGGGAAGAGCGGGGAAGACTTCGGCCTCGAGCTCTCGGAGCTCGCCGACCCCGAGCCGGCGCCGCTCACCAGCCGCGCGGTGCCAATGCCCGGCCGCTCGGCGCCGGTGGTCCACGCGCGGGAGGGGAGCGCGCCCTCGCACACCACGGGCGCCATCCCGCTCCCGCCGGCCATCGCCGCGGCCCCGCAACCGACCGAGCAGTGGGCGACGACGGGCGGGCGGGCTCCTCTTCGCCCGGTGCACGCCACCCCGGCACCAGGGCCAGGGATGGAGCCGTCGCGCACCACCGGCGCCATCCCGCTGCCGCCTGCGGTCCCCCCGGTCCACGGGACGCCCCCGCCCGGCCCGCTCGCTCCGCCGGCCGGACCGAGGGTGGACGCGGGCCCCGGTCCGCTCCCTCCGGGCATCCCCCCGGCGCGGATGACGCCGGCCCCCACCCCCCCGCGGCCCGCGAGCACCGGATCGGTGCCGCTCCCCGGGGCCGGTGCCCGGCAGGCGCCCCCTGGACTGGAGCCCTCGCCCGCGCAGGAGCCGGTGCCGTGGTCCATGCCCGCGCCGCTGGCGACGACGCCCTCGAAGGGGCTCGGCGCGATTCCCCTGCCTCCCCGGACCGGGCCCATCCTCCAGCCGCCGCGCGGCCCGCCGCCGCCCCCCGCCCAGCCACCGGTGGCCAGCTTCGCCGCGGTGCCCTCGACGCCGTCGGGCAGGATCGACTTCCAGCACGATGCGTGGGGCGGGGAAGGCGACGGGCCGACGCTGCTGGCGCCCGAAGGGCCAGCGGACGCGCTCGAGCTTCTCGTCGAGCCCCGGACCCTCTCCGGCCTCACGCCTCTCCCGGCGCCGCGCGACCCGCGGTCCGAGGCGGTGCGCCTGTTCGAGCGGTCGCGCGAGCTGGAGAAGCTCGACGACCACAGCGGGGCCCGGGAGCTGCTCCTGCAGGCCCAGGGGCTCTTCCCCGAGCTCACCGGCCTCGCCGAGGCGCTCTCCCGGAGCGAGTCGAAGCTGCAGACCATCTACGAGTCGAAGATCGGTCGGCTGAACGCCGTGCCCCGCGTCAGGCTCAAGGAGGACGAGGTCATCTGGCTCAACCTCGACCACCGCGCCGGGTTCATGCTCGCCCAGATCGACGGGACGCTGAGCTTCGAGGACCTGTTCTCGGTGTCCGGGATGTCGCGCCTGGACACCGCTCGCATCCTCGCCCAGCTCCTGGACCAGCGGGTCATCGTCAGCTGAGCACGCCCCCCTCCGGGGTCGAGGGCGCTCAGCCCCGGACGAAGGCGGTGAAGCGGCCCCGCACCGCCAGCCGGCCGTGCTGGTTCACCGAGTCCGTGCGAATGACGAACAGCGCGTTCGCCCCACGGGTGGAGTGAGCCTCGAGCATCCCGGTCGTCTGCAGCACGTCCCCCGGACGGAGCACCTCGCGGAACTCGAGCTCCTGCTCGCCGTGGAGCACGCGAAAGACGTCCACCTCCATCGCCGGGTCGAGCAGCGCCGCCTGCGCCGGGGCGATGGAGAAGAGCACCGCGAACATCGGGAAGGCGATCATCGACCCCCACGGCGACCGCGCGCCCGCCGCCTCGTCGTGGAGCACCGGGTGCAGATCCTCCGGCAGCCCGGTGGAGACGTACGAGGGCACGCCCCCGGAGATCGCCACCGCGTACTCGCGCATCTTCTCCGCGCCAACCACGTAGCGGAACGGACCCCAGCTCCGGCCGACGGCGCTGCGCCCCGGCCCCGTCGCCCCCGGCCCGGTGGGAGGGGTGGGTCCGGGCGGCCGGCGCGCCTCCTCGAGCAGCTCGGGGCGCGACAGCCGCAGCACCTCGGCCGCCCGGGCCACCTCGGGGGTCATGCCCGGCACCGGGTCGGCTCCGGCCGGCGCGGGCGCCGGAGCGTGCTCGCGGCCCTCGAGCTGCACGTGCTTCAGCACCTCGTCCCCGTCCTGGTTCCGCGCGACGACGCTCGCCTTCACCACGCCGCCCGAGACCTCGGTCACCGTTCCCTCGAACCGGATGACGTCCTCGGGCCGCACCGGCTTGCTGAACCGGGCCTTCACCCGTGTCACCAGCCCCGGGTCGCCGAGGAAGCGGGCGAAGGCATCCGTCGCCCAGGCCAGCGTGCACAGCCCCTGGAGGATGATCCCTCCCAGACCGGCGGCCTGCCCGACCTCGACGTCGATGTGGATGGGATTGAAGTCACCGCTCGCGCCCGCGTAGTAGATGGGCCGGAAGCGGTCGCATTCGCGGACGAGCGAGAAGGTCTGTCCCGGGGCGATGCTCACGCGTTGGCCTTTGCGGCCTCGTCGAGCGGATCCTCCACCAGCGTCTCGGCCTGCTCCGCCTCCCGGCGCGCGTAGTCCTCGCGCACGTAGGCGATGAGCGTGTCCAGGTAGGTGGACAGCCGCGGGCACCGGATGCCCGTCCCCTCGAACAGCTCGAGCGCGTTGGCGCTGGTGAACCAGGCCAGCTGGTTGATGTACCCGAGCGCGGCGCGCTGTGGCCGGGTCACCCGCCCGAGCAGCGGCAACCGCAGCACCGCCTCCGCGGCGCGGGCGGGGAAGGTGAGCTTCGGGATGCGGCGGTTCGCCCGCTCCGCGATGAGCTGGTACACGCGGGCCACGCTCATCGGGCTCGGGTCCACCAGGTGGAACGTCTGTCCCCGGGCGCGCGGGTCCACCGAGAGGTGCACCGCGGCGCGCACCACGAAGTCCACCGGCACGACGTTGAGCGGCGCGATGCCTCCACCGGGCAGCGGCAGCGGCACGACCAGGGGGCTCGCGACCAGGAGGATGCCGAGCACGTAGGGACCCTCGAAGCGGTCGATCTCGCCCGTCCGCGAGTCGCCCACCACGGTCGACGGGCGGACGATGGTGATCGGCAGCGATTCGGAGGCCCGGACCGCCGCCTTCTCGGCGTGGAACTTGGTCTCCTCCCACCCGTTGC
>JADGQZ010000463.1 GCA_017881345.1 Myxococcaceae bacterium
CGATGGGTCCTCGCAGGTTTGACGCTGGGGATGGTCGCCCTTCTGACCGCAAGGGGTCTGGCCGGTGGACGGTCAGCGGCGCCGTCGACCGGGCCGAGGGTGGGAACGCCGACCACGCTCCCGGTCGCGAGCTCGACCGCGCCTTCACCTCCGGCGCGAGGTGCGCCCGCCGTGGTCGGGCTCCCGCCGCCCCCGACGACACAGGCGCCACGGGGGGCGTCGCCGGACCCGCCGCTGGACCCGGGGTATCCCATCGACCTGGATCGGATCCGCGCGCAGATCCCCCGCAACCTCTACTGGACGACGCAGGCTCCGACCGACGACCCGGAGACCAAGCGCCGCCGCGACCAGGAGAGCTCGGCCTGGAATGTCCTGTACGGCAGGGTTCTGTCCGGGACCGCCTCTGCTTCGCAGATCAGGTCGTACTTCGACCATCGCCGGCAGGTCTCCGAGGACGCCATCGAGTTCGCCGAGCTGGTCCTGGCCGACTACGGCTCACAGCTTCCGGACCGTGACCGCGGTCTGCTCGAGCTCGCCGTCCAGATGCACCAGACCCGTCTGGCCGAGCTGCCTCGACAGGAGTCAGAGGCGCAGTCGCGCAAGGAGGAACAGGACCGTCGCCGCGCCGAGTGGAACGGCAGGCCGCAGCCCTGAAGCCGTGCTCGCCGCGCGACCCGTGGCGTCGAGCAGGGAGTGCCCCGGAACGCAGTCGGACGTCCGTTGGCTGCAGTGAGTGACGCGGCCACCCGAGGCTGGCACCCCGCTCGCCCTCGAACCGCGCAACCGGCCGCCGGCGAGCGCACGACCGCGGTGGCCTCGGGCGGGCGCACGAGGGCACCTCGGGTCGACGCCCAACCGTGTTCGTCGCGCTGGCGACAGCGTCGGTCGGTGCAGATCCTGGTCTCCATGCTCGCCCTCTCGCCCCCCACGGGCCCCCATGCGATCGGCACGGTGACGTACCACTGGGTAGACCTCGAGCGTCGGGAGCTGTTCTCCGACGACCCGGATCAGCGTCGTGAGTTGATGGTGCAGCTCTGGTACCCGGCCCTCGACGTGCCATCGTCGCCGCGCGCACCGTACCTGCCGGAGGCCGATGCGGTGGCGCCGGCGCTGGCGCGGTTCCTCGGCGTGTCGGCATCGACGTTCGCGCCACTCGCACGGCTGACCACCAACGCGGTCGCGCAGGCACCGTTCGCCGACGGCGCGCCCAGGTGCCCGGTGCTGATCATGCTGGTGGGGCTCAAGGGCAGCTATCGCCAGGTGCAAACGTTCCAGGCCGAGGAACTGGCGTCCCACGGCTTCGTCGTCGCCGCAATCGATCAGCCCTACGCTGCGGCGATGGTCGTATTCCCCGAGGGCCGCCGCGCGGCCTACGACGATCGCTGGGACCCGCCGCACAGCGCATTCATGGACGCGCACCTTCCCTATCTCGCACGCGACGCGCTCTTCACGCTCGACCAGCTCGCCGCCCTCGACCAAGCCGATCCCAACGGCATCCTGACCGGCCGACTCGACCTCGACCGCGCCGGCCTCGTCGGTCAGTCGCTGGGCGCGGTCGTCGGCAGCGAGGCATGCCGCCTCGACCGGCGCCTGCGAGCGGGGTTGCTGGAGGAGGGGTTCATGCCCGCGGACGTCGTCCGCGACGGCTTGCGGCAGCCGATCATGTTCATCACCCGGGACGCCGACAGCATGCGGCGCGAACGACAGGCCGCAGGCGGCTGGTCAGAGACCGACATCGAGGAGACCCTGCACACGATGCGCACCGTCTACGAACGCCTTCCCGGCGACGGCTACTACGTGCAGATCGCCGGGATGTTCCACCTCGACATGACGGACGCCCCGTTCCTCTCGTCGCTCGTCCCGTGGCCGGGCCTCTCCGGGCCGATCGGTGCCGAACGTGCGCACGGCATCATCAACGCCTACTCGCTCGCGTTCTTCGACCGGAAGCTTCGACACCGACCCGCTCGCCTCCTCGACGGCCCCCCACCGCGGTTCCCCGAGGTGACGTTCGAAGCCCGCCGACGCTGACGGGCACGGCCTCGACGATCTCCCCGGTCGCCAGGCGCGCCGCGCTCACCCCCGCGCCGAAGCCTCAGCGCGCGGCATGTGGCGGGCTGCGCGCGGCAAGGCGCTCTTCGGCGGGCGCGCACGGTGCTCGGAGTGCCACGTTCCGCCCCTCTTCACCGAGCCAGGTTGGAATCTCCACACGCCACAGGAGATCGGAATCGACGACTTCCAGGCGAACCGCGCTCCGGACGCCCGCTACCGCACGACTCCGCTCAAGGGCCTGTGGACCCACGCGCGGCGCGGCTTCTACCACGACGGTCGGTTCGCGACGCTGGGTGAGGTGATGGATCACTACGACGCGCACTTCTCGCTCGGACTGTCCTCCGCCCAGAAGCGAGATCTCGCCGAGTACCTCAAGTCGCTCTGAGCGGCACCGGAGAGCGGCGGCTGACCCGTCGAGCACCACTCCGCGGGCGGGGGGCTCGCCCCTGGTGACGAGCCCCCCGAGCGTCGGAGTTCTAGAACCTCCGCACCGTCACCACGACCGAGTCGGGCGCGCTCCGTTCCCCGAGCTGGTCGGTGACGACCAGGGTGAAGGTCAGCGGCGTGTCGTGCCTCACCAGTGGAGCGACGAACAGAGGCGTGGCGGTGTCGCCGAAGAGGAGGAGGACTCCAGGCGGTGCCGTCCAGTGGAACGAGATGCGATCGCCATCCGGATCGACTCCCGAGCCGTGGAGCAGGTTCAAGGACAGTGAGCGGACCGAGAAGTCCGGACCCGCATTCGCCACCGGCGGATGGTTGGTGTTGGTGATCGTGATGTCCACGCTCGCCGAGCTCGTGGCGCCGGATGGATCGCGCACGGTCAGGGTGAAGTGAAGCACGGTGCCCGACGGTCCGACGCTGGGCGCGGTGAAGGTCGGACTGGCCGAGGTCGCGTCGCTGAGCGTGACTCCTGCCGGGACCGTCCACTGGTAGGTGAGCGCATCTCCATCGGGATCGGTGCTCCCCGTTCCATTCAGCGTCACCAGCGAGCCCTCCGAGACCGTCTGGTTGGATCCAGCGCTGGCGACCGGAGGCTGGTTCACGTTGGTGACCGTGACCGTCGTCGTGGCCGGAGCGCTGGTCGCACCAAGAGGATCTCGAACGACCAGGGTGAAGGATAGGCTGGCTCCCGCTGGACCGACGCTGGGCGCGACGAACGTCGGCTTGGCAGCCGTGGGATCGCTCAGGGTGACGCCGGCCGGAGCCGTCCACTGGTAGGTCAGCGCATCACCGTCTGGATCGCTGCTGGGAGTGCCATCCAGCGTCACCGTGGAGCCTTCCGTGACCGTCTGATCTCCGGTGGTGGCGGCGACCGGTGGCCGGTTCAAGGGCATGATCAGCACCGACACCGTCGCCGGAGCGCTGGTGGCAAGCCCATCGGAGACGGTGAGGCTGAAGGTGAAGGTCGTGGCCACCGCGACCCCCGGTGCGACGAAGGTCGGCTGCGCGGCGCTGGTGCTGGAGAGCGTGATTCCGGCCGGCGCAGTCCAGCTGTAGGTCAGGGGTGGATCGCCCACGTCGGGGTCCGAGGATCCCGTTCCGTCGAGCATCACGGTGCTCCCCGCCAGGGCGCTCGCCGGACCGGTGGCCACCGCGACCGGTGGCCGGTTGACGTTGACCACCGTCACCGTCGTCTGCTTCGCGGAGCTGGTGATGGTGCCGTCGCTCACCACCAGCTGGAAGATGAGCGGCGTGGAAGCGGGAGTGCGCGGGACCTGGGGAGCGATGAAGCTGGGGATGCGGGCCCCCGGGTTGCTCAGGGTGACGGCGGGTCCGGAGATCTGCGTCCACTGGTAGGTGAGCGGATCGCCGTTGGGGTCGATGCTCGCCGAACCGTCGAGGAAGACCGTGGTGGGAGCGAAACCGGGGCCCGGACCGAACTCGTTGACCGTCTGGTTGGCGCCGGCATTGGCGATCGGTTGGGTGTTGCAGGTCGGCGACTGCGGGACCAGCCCGGCGAAGAGGGGGACCGAGGTACCGCTGATCTGGATGTCGTCGAGCTCCAGGCCCGGAGAGCCGACGCCGGAATCAGACCCAACCCGGAAGCGCAGGCGCACCGCCTTGCCTCCGAAGCTGGTGCCGAGGTTCACCGTCGCCGGACGGAAGGTGGGATATGCCGTGGAGGTGCCGGTGAAGCCGGGACGCCCCTGAAGCGGGTTCCCGGCCGCGATGATGCCGTTGTAGGGCACGCCCGAGCCAGGAAGCGTGGAGACATCGGTCCAGGTCGCGCCGTTGTCGGTCGAGAACTCGATCACCGCTCCGTCGAAGTTGAGGGCATTGATGGCGTCACGCTCCAGCGAGTAGCGGTGGAGGAAGGAGAGGCCCAGGGTCGCTCCAGGCGGGACCTGGAAGAGCGGGGACACCAGGTCCACCGTCGCCGTGGTGTCCGCCGAGCGGCAGGCGTAGGCGTGGTTCGACGGAGAGGTGGCGACCTTCTGCCAGGTGGAGCTGGCCGGGAGCGTGGGCGACGAGACGGTCTGACTCCAGACGACCGTGCTCCGCTCGGCGGTGTCCATGTTGCTCTGACCGGCCACCTCGTCGGCATTCCCGGGGAAGGTGTACGTCACCACCGTCACCTCGCCGGCACCGGCGTCCGGCGTGCTGACGGCGATCGAGATCGGTGCGTTGAAAGCTGTTCCGCTCGCCGCCACGTGCAGGGTCGCTACACCGGTGCCGCCCCGCGGGATCGCCGGAACGGCGAGGAGCGGACCGTCGGGGAAGGTGATCCCGGCAGTGCTGGTCGAGGCGGTGGCGGTCAGAGCCGGGGTGTCCGCATTCCCGTTGTTCCGGAAGGTGACGCTCAGAGTGCCGGTCTCGCCGTCGTCGAGGATGTTCTCCGGGCTGCAGACCGCGGTGACGTCGTCGGAGAGGGTGGCCTGGATCTGCTGGACCGCCGGCCCAAAGGCAAAGCTCTCGATGACCGGGGTGTTGAGGTTCTCGCCACGTGGCGGAGCGACGGCGTTGACGCCCGCCCCACGCTTGGCGAAGGCCGCTCCCATCTCCTGGTAGTCCAGGGGATCGTTGATCGACGCGACCAGCAGGAGCGCGTCGCGTGCTTCGAGAAGCGTGGGGTTTGCCGGCGTGACCTTGTAGGCGGCGACGATGTAGTCGCGCATCCGGTCGCGCGCCTGGGCAAAGGTGAGCCGGGGGGCTGGTCCGACCGTGTCGCGGAGGAGCGCCGCGTAGGCCTCCCAGAGCATCGTGGTCCAGACCTCGCCGGTGTCGTGCACCTCGGAGTTGGCCGCCGTGAAGTGCGGCGCGGGGTTGGTCGGCAGCGGGTTGGCGTCGCTGATGTGCTTGAAGGTCATCGGGTTCTTCGTCATGTCGGTCGAGTAGGGGTACCGACGGACGCCGAAGTAGTAGGAGAGAGGATCGGCGCTGGTCGCGTACCCGGCCAGCGCGTAGGTGCCCTGCCAGCTGGTGTTGAGCGGGTTGGCTGTGTCCTCCTCGCGAACGGTGATCAGCATCGCGTGGAAGTCCGCCCATCCCTCCCCGAGGCCGCGGGACATGTTGTTCTGCAGACCGGACGAGTTGAAGACGAGGCGGTTGGAGATGTAGTGGCCCCACTCGTGGGCGACGATCTGGTTGTCGATGTCGCCGTCGAGGAGATGGGTGGTCCGGACCAATGAGCCGCTCTGGTTGGGCTGGGTGGCGAAGAGGCTCCGGAGATGGTCGCCGTCTGCAAGATTCATCGAGACGACCCCGATGGTGATCGGCACGGTCGGAGTGCCGCCCATCGCGGGCGGAATCCCGGGATTCACCGAGGTCGCGACGTTGGCGATGATGATGCCGGCACCGCCAGCCGCCTGGACCTGCTGGGTCTTCCCGGCGAATCCGTTGCACGCCGCGGGGCCACCGCGGTCGACGAAGACGATCTTGCCGACATAGTTACCCACCAGGGGTGCGCAGGCATCGACCGGGTTCGCCTGGACGATGGGGGCGGTGATGTTGAAGTTGAGCGGACCGAAGACCGCCGTCCCGAGGTTGGTGAACGTGCCGTCGCCGTCGACGATCAAGTGAAGGTCCGTCGGCTTCGTCCACAGGAACATCTGCATCCGGGGACGCGCGCCATCCGCCGGGGTGGACATGTTGGCGTTGTTGAGCCCGCTGCTGTCCTGCGCTTCGGCGCGGAGCCCGTCACCCTCGACGCCACCCCGACCGTAGTTGGAGAACTGCGCGTTGCCGGCGGTCTCGGTGAATCCGGCGGCGTAGTACCAGTCGTGGAACCAGTTGACGTTGTAGAAGAGCTGGGTCAACGCGGCGCTCTGCTGGGTGCCGTTGGCGTCGGCGCTGAGGCTCGTGTCGAAGACGTAGTCGAAGGTTGCCGGCGAGGAGGTCGTGCCGCGGCGGTCGTTCGTCCCGGGGGTGAAGCCATCGGGAGGGGAGACGTCGAGGTAGGCATCGGCGTTGTTACCCAGGGTCTCGGTCGCGCCCGGCGGTAGCCACGGGTCGTTGACTCCGACCACGCCGAGGCTGGAGAGCGTGACTAGCTGGGCCGGGACGAACGGGGGCTGGAAACCGTCGGGCACTCCCGTGGCGGAAGGCGTGTTGTCGTTTCCTTGCGGGCCATCCCAGGGCATGAACAGCCCGTTGCTGTCCGCGTAG
>JADGQZ010000464.1 GCA_017881345.1 Myxococcaceae bacterium
GACGGATCTTCTGGATCCGGTTCCCCCGGACGACGATGTCCACGTCGGACTGCACCGCCGCGCCCTTGCCGTCCCAGAGCCGTCCGGCATGGATGATGGTCCGGCCGTCGGACATCTCCGGCTGCCAGGAGAGGTCGAGCCGCACCGTGGTGGGCGCGCCTCCGTCGCGGGGGATCATCCGCAGCGCCCCGCTGGACAGGTAGAGAAGGTGCTGGGAGTCCCCGCTCCAGGTCGGTGCGTCGGTGACCTCGGCGTTGATCTGCCGCGCCTCCCCGGTGGGCACGCCGTGGGCGTCCACCGGACGGACCCACAGCGCGCTTTCCATGACGAAGGCCACGGCGGAGCCGTCGGGTGCGTACACCGGCCCGTCCTCGCCCCGGGTGCTCAGCGACTTGAAGGGCGCAGGCTCGGTGTACGTCAGCGAGCCCGAGGCCACGTCCACGGTCAGGATCTGACTGGTGCCCTCGCGGAACCGCCGGGTGTACGGCTTCAGCGCGCCCACCGCCACCGTCTTGCCGTCCTTGAACCAGGTCGGCTTGGACGGCGCGAACAGCGAGGCGATGATCTGCCGCACGGCCCCGGTGCCCAGGTCGAGCACGAAGGTGGCGCCGGTCTGGTCCTGGAAGGCCAGCTGCGAGCCGTCCGGCGACCACGCCGATGAGACCTCGGCACCCACGATGGAGCTCACCCGCTTCTCGGTGCCGCTGGCGAGGTCCAGCACGTACAGGTCCTCGGTACCTGCCTTGTCCGAGGAATAGGCGATGCGCTTGCCGTCCGGCGACCAGGAGGGGTCGCACTTGTAGTAGCTGTCGCTGGTCAGCGCGCGCGGCTTCTGGCCGATCTTCATCAGCCAGAGCTGGTTCAGCGCCTGGAACACCACCTGGGTGCCGTCCGGGGACAGCGCCGGCCCGACGATCCCCGTCGCCTGGCGTGTCCGCCGGGAATCGAAGTCGAAGTGCTTGCGCGGATACTTCGTTCGCTGGAAGCGGTAGGCGGCCGAGAAGGCGATCTCGTCGGTGCCGCCCGAGACGGTGGAGATCCGCAGCTTGCCGTCGGCGCTGTAGAGCAGCCGGTCCCCCGGGAGCCAGGTGACGTGGAACGGGAACACGTCGGTGCTCGTCCCGACCTGCTGTCCGGAGACCATCAGGGTGCTCTTGTTGGCCGCGAACTGCTCGTACGCCACGCGGACGCCGTCCGGCGACATCACCGGCGAGTTCACGCGGAACCCGGTGGGGGCGGTGATCAGTGTCCGGGCGGTGCCCGCAGCGTCCATGGCCTGGATGGTGGTGCCCACCGCGCCAGTGCCGCTGACGAAGACGATCTCCTTGCCGTCCGGCGTCCAGCTCGGCTCGAACTCGTCGGCGGGGCCGTTCGTCCACCGGGTGAGGGCGCCCGTGGCGACGTCCACCACCCAGATGTCGTAGCTCCCGGCGAACGCCCGGTCCGAGGCGAACGCGATGCGCGTCCCATCCGGTGAGAAGTGCGGCTCGCGGTCGTCGCCGTGCCCGTCGGTCAGCTGGTGGAGATTGCTCCCGTCGGGCTTCATCACCCAGATGTGGAAGGTGCCCGTCGCGTAGGACTGGAACGTCACCAGGTCTCCCGTCGGAGACCAGTTCGGTCGCGAGGGCTCGAGGAAGTCGTCGGTGATCTTCCGTGCCTTGCCGCCCCCGATGGGGAGCGACCAGAGCGCGCCCTGGAGGTCCATGATGACCGTCCGCGCGTCAGGCGAGACCGTGGCGGCGATGTTGGTTCCCTCGCGAAACACGATGGAGTCGGTGAAGCACGAGCTGCCGCTCGGAACCGCGGCCACTCCTCCGAAGAGGATGGCCGTGGTCACGAGGATGCGGGTGAGACGTGACCGTCGACGCTGTCGATCCAAGGTTTTTCCCTCCTGTGGGGCCGTCGCCGCGGAGATCCGCGGCGGCCCGTCGCGCGCGATCAGGCGGCGTCGCGGCTGCGAGCGCCCGCGCCGGACCGTGCGTCCGTCGGATAGCCGTCGATGCGGAGGACCCGGCTGGCCGCTGGGTGGGCGAGAGCGTCGGGCGCGACGCGCTGCGACTTGCTCGACCCCGGCCTGGAGCCGGCGCTCAGCCGCCGTGCGTCGGCTTCAGCTCGACGTCGTAGCGGAGGCTCTGCTCGGGGCGGAGCACGAACGACTGCTGCCACGTCGCATCGCCGAGGGTGACCTTGAGGTGGTGCGACCCCTCGAACAGGTGAAGTTCCTCGACGGGACTCGAGCCCACCATGCGCCCGTCGACGATGACCCGTGCGCCCTGCGGCGCCCGGACCGAGAGCGTGCCCCGGCCGACGGTCAACCGCACCGACGTCACGCCGTCCTGCTTCACCGTCACCACCCGCGACTGGTTGATGCCCTTCGAGGGGTCGGTGAGCGTCAGCACGTGCTTGCCCGGTGTTGCCGGGATGACAAGCGGCGTTCGTCCAAAAGGCTTCTTGTCCAGGGCGATCTCGACCGGCGGATCGGTGCTCAGGTCGAGCCCGGTGGTCAGGAAGTCGCTCCGCGGGCGCGCGTCGGGTGCCGCGGTCTTCAGTGGACCGCTGGCGGCCAGGGGCGGAGTGGGGGCGGCAGCCGGGGAGGGCACGGCAGCCGGGGAGGGGGCCACCGCGACGGCTGGAGCGGCGGAGGGAGCGGCGGCGCCGGGACCTGCCCCCGCGGGCCGGGTGAGGGAGGACGTGGAGCGCGTGTTCTGGGCCTGCCCCGGTGGGACGACGAGCATTGGCCTGGGCACCGCGTTCCGGGTCTGGAACCAGAACGCGCCGGCGAGCGCACCGGCCACGGCCACGCCGAAGACCAGTGGCATCTTCGCGCGCCAGTCGAAGCGCGGGGACTCCAGCTCGGCCAGCTCGCGGGCAGCGATGGGGATGGTGGGTGACTCCGAGCTCTTGGGCGGCTGTGACGC
>JADGQZ010000465.1 GCA_017881345.1 Myxococcaceae bacterium
CTCGGCGCGCTCGCGCTGGTCGTGCTCGTCGTGGCGCTCGCCTTGCCGTCGCTGGCGCGGAGCAAGACTCGCGATGCCCTGGACGGCCTCGACGGCGCCCGGGGCGAGTTCCAGGACGTGCAGGCCACGCTCTTCCCGCTCCGCTACACGGTGACCCGGCTGAAGATCACCCGGAAGGACGCGGTGCTGAAGCAGCCCTTCCTCTATGCCGAGCGCATCGAGGTCACGCTCCGCGCATCGAGCCTCCTCCGCGGCGTGCTCAGGGGAACCGTCGAGGCGGACCGGGTCAAGATGGTTCTCGAGCAGCCCAAGCCGGGCGGCGACGGACGGATGCCGACCCTGGCCGAGCTCATCCCCCTGAAGGCGGTGGTGGAGCGGCTGCGGCTCCACGACTCGGAGGTGCTCTACGCCTGGGTCCGGGAGAAGGGGCGGCCCAGCGTCTGGTCGCACGGCATCGACGCCACGCTGGAGAACCTCGGCTCTCGCCCCGGGCTCGCCGAGGGACCGATGGAGCTGGTGGCGACCGGCACCGTCGCTACCAAGGGCAAGGCCCGGGTGACGGTGAGGGCACAGCCGCACGCCGAGCGCCTCACCTTCTCGGCGACGGCCAGCATCGACGGGTTCGACCCGGCGCAGATGAACGCCTACCTGGCCGCCACCCAGGAGGTGACGCTGACCCCCGGCGTATTCGCGACGCGGATGCAGTTCCGCTGCGAGGCCGGAAGGCTGAGTGGCCTGGTTCGACCCGAGCTGCAGGGCAGCCAACTCCAGGGCAAAGGGGACCTGGGAAGCGCAATCAAGGCGCTGTTCGGAAGGACCGCCATGGCCTTCAGCGGGCCGACCGAGGGCACCCGGCCCGACGGAGCCATCGCGGTGAGCGACGACCTGACCGATCCGAAGCTCCAGCTCGCCCCTCGAGTGGAGAAGGTGATCGAGAACGGATTCATCCTCGGGCTCCAGGAGTCCCTCACCCGGAACTACCATGGTCCACCGGACCACGACGCGAAGCCCGGGCCCACGCCCTTGAAGGCGGACGGGAAGAAATGAAGGCGCCTCAGAACGCGAACAGCACCGCCGTCTCGACGCGGAAGGCGGTGGCAGTCGGGTTGGCCACCCACTGCGTGGCCCAGTAGCTCAGCTCGAGTGCCACCCGGAGCCCGCCAACGATGCGAAAGAACGCATTGCCGAACACCTCGGTGTTGGTGCGGCGCTCGTTGGCCGCCAGGTCCTGGTCGAAGGGGTCGTCGGTGCCGAAGCCGGCGTGGAGCGCCCAGCGCGGGCCGATGAGCTGCGTCACCTGCACCCACCCGCCCCGGGCGCGGATGGGAACCTTCTTCACCGGGTCGACGGTCTGGAAGATGGCGCCGGAGTAGTCGCCCAGCAGCTGGCCGATGAAGTACTCGCCCTCGATGAGCGTGCTCGAGCCCAGCCGCAACGAGCCGTCCGCGACGAAGGCCCAGGTCGGGTACTGCCGCACCTCGCCAGGCGGTGGGACGCCCGGGTTCGCGAGCACCACCTGCCGCCGGCCGACGTAGCCGGAGACGCCGAGTTCGAAGATCCGCGGCCCCTCGTCGACGGACGGGCCGAAGGCCAGGCCGATGTGGGCCTGGAAGTCGGGGAGCCCGGTCTGGGTGGCCTGCACGTCCCCGCTGATCTGGAAGGTCTGCACCGCCTGGGCGAGCGCACCCTGGAACGTCATCGCAAACACGTCGGTGATCGGCTGGTACCACTCCATACGTACCTGCGGCCGGTAGTCGCCGATGTCCCCGGGGATGAACGAGAGCGGATAGAAGTTCAGCGTGGTCGAGGCGCGGGGCGAGATGATGTCCGAGGCCTGTCCGGCGAGGAGCCGGAGCCGGGTCCAGGTGGCCTCCAGATAAAGGTCGCGCACCAGCGGCAGGTAGGCGTTCTCGTTCAGGTACGGAGCGTTGCTCCGGAAGTCCATGTCGAACTTCGCCTGCAGCTGCACCGGGCCCATGCGGGGCGGCGCGGCCACGACGCCGAGCAAGGTGTTGCCAGGCGAGACGTTGAACTGCGCGGTGGTGGCCGCGCTGGGGATCTGCACGAAGCTGGGGATGCTCCCCACCACCATGGTGGCGGTGTTCAGGTCGGCGTTGACCACCAGCTCGCCGAAGAAGGTCCAGCGGATCCCGAGCGCCCGCACCGACGGTGAGTCGGGCGGCGGAGACGCTGCGGGGAGCTCGGCGGCGAGCGCCGGCGCCGCCCAGACCAGGAGCGCGCGCAGCACCCATCGCCCCAGGACGCCCGGCTCCAGGTCCCCTCCTCTCCTCGAGGCTGGCCGGACTTCAGCCGAACCCAACGCCGGAGGCAACGGTCAGGAGGCCTCGGCTCCCTCCTCGTCCTCCTCCTCCTCGTCCAGCGGCTGGGGCACCTTGACCACGGTGACGGTGCAGGGGGACTCGGCCACGACGTGCGCCGAGACGCTGCCCAGGTAGCGCCGCAGGGGGGACGCGCCGCGCGCACCCACCACCACGTGGTCCACGCGGTTCTCGCGGACGAAGTCCACCAGGACCGCCGCGGGGTCCGGTCCCTCCAGCACGTGGTAGGTGAGCCGGCCCTCCTCCAGCCCGAGCGGCCGGGCCCAGTCCTTGAGCTCGAGCAGCCGCAGGACCCGGAGGTTGCGCCCCTCGTCGTCCACGGTCACGTCCACCGCCAGCCGCGAGGTGCGCAGGACGCTCACGCACGCGAGGCGGGCGCCGGGATGCATGCTCAGCACCCGCTCGCTGGTGGTCCGGATGCTGGTGAGGAGCGCGTCGCTGCTGGCCAGGAGGTCCAGGGCCACCACCACCACCGGAGAGCGAGCGATCTGCACCGCCGTCGACTGCCAGCTGTCGGGCTCCGCCCCGAGCGTTCGCATCCAGCGGCGGGTGACCGTCACCATCCCGTCCTGCTTGAGCTTCCGGGCCCGCTCGGTGAGCGGCACCTGGCCGGGGTTGCGCAGGGCGAGCAGCACCTGGGCCGCGCTCTGGTAGCGGTTCCGCGGTTCCGGCTCGAGGCAGCGGAGGATGATCTCCTGGAGCCACGCCGGGCAGCTCGGGTTCCGGGCGCGCGGGGGCACGGGGTCGCGGAAGAGACGCTTGCGCAGCCCGGTGATGCTGGTGGGGAAGCCGAAGGCGCGCTCGCCGGTGACGAGGTGGTAGAGCACGGCGCCCAGGGCGAAGATGTCGCTCCGCGAGTCGTTGCGGATCCGCAGCACCTGCTCCGGCGAGATGTACGGCGCGGTCCCCATCGGCAGCCGGAACTGCTCGGCGAGGAGATCCGGCAGCCGATCGTGGCGCGAGAAGCCGAAGTCGATGAGCACCGCCTCCCCGGTGTCGCGGAACATCACGTTGCTCGGCTTGAGGTCGAGGTGGATGACGTGCTGCCGGTGGAGCGAGTGGAGCGCGCTGGCCACCTGCGCCCCGACGCGCGCCACCTCGTCGGTGTCCAGCGGCGTCCGCTCGAGCCGGGCCCGGAGCGAGTCACCGCGGATGTACTCCATCACGATGTAGGGCTGGGCGGAGAAGTCGCCCGAGGCGATGAAGAGCGGGACGTGCGAGCCCTGGAGGGTGGGCATGATCATCTGCTCCACCTCGAAGCCCACCATCGCCGTGGGATCGTCCCCCTCCCGGAGCAGCGGCATCTTCATCACCAGCGGCGGGTGCCCGGGCGTCGAGACGCGCCACAGCGTGGCCATGCTGCCCTGGTGGATGCGCTCCTCGAGCGTGTACCCGTCGATGACCGCCCCGGCCTCGAGGCGCTGCGTGCTCACCGGGCGCGCTCCACGCTCACGCTCCGAGCTCGAGCCGTGCCCCGAGGTCGCCAGGGAGACCGGCCGCGCGGATCTTCCGCGCCGCCCGCTCGGCGTCGTACGGGACACGGTGGAACACCAGCACGTCGGCGGCGTCGTCGAACATCGCGTAGCAGGCCGCCGGGTTCCCGTCCCTGGGCTGACCCACCGAGCCGGGGATCACCAGCCACCGGCGGAAGGCGCTCAGCTTGATGGGGGTCCCGGGCACCGGCTGGAACGCGCCCACCGAGCCGTCCGCGGCCAGGTGGTACAGCGCGGGGGTGTGGGTGTGGCCGCAGAAGATCTCCCGCGCCACGACCGACCGAAGGCTGCGGCCCGCGTCGGTCGCCGACAGCACGTAGAGCCAGTGCCCCGGCTCCGCCGCGCTGGCGTGGACGAAGAGCCGGTCGCCCCGCTCGATGGTCAGGGGCAGCCCGGCAAGGAACGCCAGGTGCTCGCCGGAGAGGTGCTCGCGGGTCCAGGTCACCGCCAGCGCCGCGTCGGGGCGCATCGTCGCGGGTGGGCCGAGGGTCGCCGCCTCGTCGTGGTTGCCCTTGAGGGCCAGCGCGCCGGTGGCCACGGCGGCCTGCACGCGCTCCACCACCGGGCCGGGGTCTGCCCCGTAGCCCACCAGGTCGCCCAGGAAGGCGAGCTGCTCGGCGCCCTGCTTCCGGGCATGCTCCAGCACCGCCTCGAGCGCCTCGAGGTTCGCGTGCAGATCGGTGAGCACGGCCAGCCGCATCGCTCACACTCTCGTTCGGTCCGGGCCCCGTGTCATCCCTCGCGGGCTCCGGGCCTGCAGCCGGGAGGGCCATCGGCGCCCAGCCCGGCTCAGGTGTGGTGGTGCAGCGACTCGACCATGTACGGGTCGTGCGCCGGCTCGAGGGGCGCCGTGGCCAGCACCCGGAAGAACACCACGGCGAAGGCGGCGCCGATCCCCACCAGCGCCCCCAGCTCCACCCAGGGGACCGGCGGGCCAGACAGCGTGGCCGGGGCGATCTGCAGCCAGACGTCCAGGAAGCGGCCGAGGAGCACCAGGACCGCCACCGGGACGAGCCGCGCCGGAGTGCGCTTGGCGGCGCGCGGCAGGAGCAAGAGGAACGGCAGCACCCAGCCGATGATGAGGTTGCCCCAGAAGAAGGGCGCCCAGCCGTGGTGCGTCCGGGCGAGGATGAAGGAGATCTCCTCCGGCAGGTTCGCGTACCAGATAAGGAGATACTGCGAGAACCAGAGGTAGGCCCAGAAGGTGCTGAAGCCGAAGAGCAGCTTCCCGAGGTCGTGCAGGTGGCTCTCGTTGACCTCTGGCAAGCGCCCCTCCCGGCGCAGCCAGAAGACCGCGAGGATGGCCACCGCAGTCCCCGTCAGGAGCGTGCTCCCGATGGTGTAGAAGCCGAAGATGGTGCTCGACCAGTGCGGCTGGAGGCTCATCAGCCAGTCCACCGAGGCGAGGCTCAGCGAGTACCCTCCGAGCAGGAGGAACACCGCCGCCAGCGCCACCGACCGCTGGGTGTGCTGCACCCGCCCATCCGCGTCCTGGGCGACCGATTGCCGGCGGAGCATCAGGGCGAACGCCCCCCAGATGCCGAGGAAGAGCAGCATCCGGAGCCCGAACGCAGGGAGGTTGAGGTACGCCGCCTTGGCCGCGATGAGCGGATCCGAGGTCGCGCCGGGCCGGGCCCAGACGTAGATCCACCGCGCGCCGGGGAGCACCGCGAGCAGCGCCACCACTCCCACCGGGTTCAGGGCGAGCGCCTCCAGCACCCGCTTGAAGGTGATGTAGAAGCCCGCGTTGGAGACCAGGAAGAGGCAGAGGAGCGCCAGCGCTCCGAGCGCAGCGATCGTCGCCAGGAACCCCGCCGCGAGCAGGGCCGACATCCCTCGCGTGGGGTCGAGGAAGAGGCCGACGGCGAGCACCACCAGCCCCGCGACAGCCAGCGGGACGAGGAGGGCCGGCGGAGCCGGAGCGGGCCGCGATCCGGATGGGTGGCTCATGGCTTTCCTCCGCCCTGCAGCTGCCGGACGTAGAGCGCCACCTTCCACCGGTCGTCCCAGCGGACCTGCGCGGCGTGCGGCGGCATCAGCCCCTGGCCCCGGGTGATGATGTGGAAGATCTGTCCGTCGGGCAGGCCCTTGGCGTGCGCGGCGGTGAGCGATGGTGGAGTCGGGAAGCGCGGCACCACCGGCCCATCCCCCTCCCCCGCCGCGCCGTGACAGGTGAAGCAGATGGTGTGGAACACCACGTCCCCCCGGGCCAGCGTCTCCGGGCTCGCGGTGGCGGGGTTCCTGAGCTCCCGGCCGGCACGGAGCGCCTCCTCGGGCCCCGGCCCGTAGGGGAACGGGTGGACGTCCCGGGCGAGGGTCCCGGGCGCGGGGGTCTGCAGCGTCATTCCCTGGGCGAGCACCGGATTGGGCGAGAAGCTCTCGTAGGGGACCGCGTCGATCATGTCCTTCGTGTACTCACGGCCCGGCTGGAGCGGATCGCTCGTCCCGCAGCCCCCGCAGCCGGAGAGGCCGGTCAGGACCGACAGGAGGAGCAGCCGCACCGGTCCCGATGACCCCGGGCCTGGACCTCCGGCGCGGCCGGCTCGTCTCACGCCTTCACCCCGGGGACCGCGGACAGCCGGGCCTCGGGGCCCCTCGGCTCGAGCCAGCCGGTCTCGACGGCGCCGTGCTCGAGGCAGAGCGCCCGGGCGCGGTTGTCGTCGGTCAACGGGTCGAGCACCAGGGCGAACCGGTCGTCGGTCACCCCTGGCAGGGCGTCCGCGGTGCGGCCCGGCCAGAGCTTCGCCACGGCGAACAGCGCGGCGACGGTGACCAGTGCCGCGCAGAGCACGGTGAACTCGAAGGTGACCGGGACGAACGCCGGGATGGACGCCAGCGGCTTGCCGCCCACGTTCAGCGGCCAGGCCACCGCCGAGGTCCACCAGGCGAAGAAGAGCATGGTGGTGAGCCCGGTGAGCCCGGCGAAGAAGCAGACGTGGCTCAGGCGGGAACGGCGGAGACCCATCGCTCCCTCGAGGCCGTGGACCGCGTAGGGCGTGAACACGTCGCGGATGGCGAGGCCGGACTTCCGCACCGCCCCGGTGGCGGCGAGGACGTCCTGCTCACGGGTGAAGTAGGCGACGAACGGTCGGGAGATCGGGCTCATGCTGCCCCCTGGGTACGCTGGTTGGAGGAATCCCGGGTCTGGGCGAACGCGAGCACGCCCTTCACCTCGCCGATGGAGATCATCGGGAGGAGCCGGCAGAAGACGAGGAACAGGGTCAGGAACAGACCGAAGGAGCCGATGAGCGTCCCGACCTCGATGAAGGTGGGCCGGTACATCGACCACGACGAAGGCAGGAAGTCGCGGTGCAGCGAGGTGACGACGATGACGAAGCGCTCGAACCACATGCCGACGTTGATCAGGAGCGAGAGGAAGAAGATGGCCCAGGGCGAGGTGCGGATCCGCTTCACCCAGAAGGCCTGGGGCACGAGCACGTTGCAGGTAACCATCGTCCAGTAGGCCCAGGCATACGGGCCGAGCGCGCGGTTGATGAAGGTGAAGCGCTCGTAGGGGTTCCCCGAGTACCAGGCGGTGAAGAACTCCGTCGCGTAGGCGAGCCCGACGATGCCCCCGGTGACGATGATCACCTTGGTCATGTTCTCCAGGTGGCGGACGGTGATCAGGTGCTCGAAGCCCAGCACCTTCCGGGCGACGATCATCAGCGTCAGCACCATGGCGAAGCCGCTGAACACCGCGCCGGCCACGAAGTACGGCGGGAAGATGGTGGCGTGCCACCCGGGGATGACCGAGGTGGCGAAGTCCATCGACACGATGGTGTGCACGCTCAGCACCAGCGGCGTGCAGAGGCCGGCGAGGAGGAGATAGACCATCTCGTAGTGGTTCCAGACCCGCGTCGAGCCGTTCCAGCCGAAGGCCATCAGGCCGTAGATCTTCCGGCGGAGACTCCCCGGCTTCGCGCGGTCACGCAGCGTCGCCATGTCCGGGATGAGGCCGAGGTACCAGAACACCGCCGAGCAGGTGAAGTAGGTGCTGATGGCGAAGACGTCCCAGAGCAGCGGGGAGCGGAAGTTCACCCACAGCGAGCCACGGGTGTTCGGGTAGGGGAACATCCAGAAGGCCAGCCAGGGGCGGCCCATGTGGATCAGCGGGAACATCGCCGCGCAGATGACGGCGAAGAGGGTCATCGCCTCGGCGGAGCGGTTGATGCTCGTGCGCCACTTCTGCCGGAAGAGGAAGAGGATGGCCGAGATGAGCGTCCCGGCGTGCCCGATGCCCACCCAGAACACGAAGTTGGTGATGTCGAACGCCCAGCCGACGGTCCGGTTGAGACCCCACGTCCCGATGCCGACCGCGATCTCGTAGGCGACGCAGCCCACGCCCAGCAGGAGCGCGCTCGAGGAGACGGCGAAGAGGGCCCAGAAGGCGAAGCTCGGGCGGCGCCAGAGCGGCGCGGCGATCTCCTCGGTGATCGCCGCCATGCTCCGGGGCGGATTCACCAGGGGGGCGCGGAGCGGAGACAGGGCGGGCGCGCTCACGTGGTCTCCCCCGGATTCTTGATGCGGGTCAGGTAGCTCACGTTCGGCCGCACGTTGAGCTCGGCCAGCATGTGGTAGCTGCGCGCGTCGCGGGCGAGCGTCGCGACCTTGCTCTTCGGATCATTCAGGTCGCCGAAGACCAGCGCCCGGCTGGGGCAGCTCTGCTGGCAGGCCGTGGCCACCGCTCCGTCGGCGAGCGGCTTGCCATCCCGTCTCGCCGTTGCCCTCCCCTCCTGGATGCGCTGGACGCAGAGCGAGCACTTCTCCATCACCCCGCGGCTCCGGACCACCACGTCGGGGTTGAGCACCAGCCGCGAGATCGGATCGTCGTGCTGGTAGTCGAACCAGTTGAACCGCCGGACCTTGGGAGGACAGTTGTTCGCGCAGTACCGGGTGCCGACGCAGCGGTTGTAGACTTGCTGGTTGAGCCCGTCGGCGGAGTGCACCGTGGCCAGGACCGGGCACACCGTCTCGCAGGGCGCGTTCGCGCAGTGCTGGCACATGACCGGCTGGTGCAGCACCTCCGGCGCCTCGGGGTCACCGGCGTAGTAGCGGTCGATCCGGATCCAGCTCATGTCGCGGTTCCGCCGCACCTCGTCCGCCCCGACGACCGGGATGTTGTTCTCCGCCTGGCAGCCGATGACGCAGGCGCCACAGCCGGTGCAGGCGCTGAGGTCCACCGCGAGGCCCCACTTCGGTCCGGGCACCGGATGCTCGCCCCACGCCGACTCGAGTGGCTCCTCCTCTGGATTCCCGGCGGCCGGGTTGGCGAGGAAGGCGGTCAGCGTCGCCTCGCGGACCATCGGGCGCCCCTCCAGCGAGGACTGGACCTGGGACAGCGCGAGCGCCCGGGAGCCGCCGGCGGCGCGCACCTCGACTGGCCGGGCGAAGCGCACCCGCCCCGCCTTCACCTCGGCCAGCGGATAGGCGTCGGCGCCGATGCCGTTGCCCACCGCGCCCGCGGCCGTCCGGCCGTAGCCGAGCGCCACCGCGACCACCCGGGGATGCGTCCCGGGCTGGACGACGACCGGGACGGTGATCTTCCTTCCGCCCGCGGTGAGCTCCACGAGCTGCCCGTCGGTCCAGCCGAGCTGCCGGGCCCGCGAGGGGGACACACAGGCCACGTTGTCCCAGGTCACCTTGGTGATGGGGTCCGGCAGCTCCTGGAGCCAGCCGTTGTTGGCGCCGCGTCCGTCGAGGAGCGCGTGCGAGGGGTGGAGCCACAGCTCGAGCTCTCCTCGCACCGTGGCGCTGCCGGCGAGCAGCGGCGCCAGCGCGGCGGGGCGAACGGCGGACGGCAGCACCTCGCCCGGCACCCGCACGAAGCCGGCCTGGAGCGTCCGCTCCCAGAACGCCTCGAAGCCTTCACCGGTGGCAGCCGCCTTCGGGAAGACGTCGGCCCGCAGCCGCTCGCGCACCGCCTCCACCGCCGAGAGCCGTCCGGCTGGCACGCGCGACCAGGCCTGCAGCGACTCGATGGCCGAGCGGGTCTGGAACAGCGGGCGGAGCGCCGGCTGCCGGACGGTGAGCAGCCCCGCGCCGGGCGAGGCGTCGCCCCACGACTCCGCCGGACCGTGGTCCGGGGCGAGGAAGCCCACGAGGGCGCCGGTCTCGTCGGCCCGATCGTTCGTCGACGCGACCAGGGGAACCTCGCGGAGCGCCACGCCCAGCCGCGCACCCTCGGGATGGGCGTACACGGGATTGGTGCCGAGGAAGAGGACCGCCCCGGCGCGGCGCGCCTCGACGTCGGACAGGAGCGCGTCGAAGGTGGCGGTGGGGGCCGGGACGGCGGTGCCCGCGCCGGGCTCGAAGGTGGTCCCCTCGGCGCCGAGGAGGAGGTTGGCGGCGAGCGCGAGCGCCTGCGCGCCCGGGTCGGCCACGCCGGTGAGGACGAGGGCCTGCGGCGCCGCGGCCTGGAGCTCGAGGGCGAGCCGGTCGAGCACCCCTGCCGCGAGCGAGGGCTCGGGCATCTCCGCCGCCTTCGACAGCGCGGCGCGGTCGGGGTGGCTGCTCTTCCTGGCCAGCCGGCGAACGAGAGCCGCGAGCGCGGGGACGAGCTCGCTCGGAGCGACGATCTCCCGCCGGTCGGCGTTGGACCCGGTGAGGCTCATCGCCGGCTCGAGCTGCCAGTGCCGGCCGAACGCGGCGGGCTTGCCGTGCGCGGCGGTCGTCCGCTCGACGGTTGCCCCGGCTGCGGCGTGGGCCTCACCGTGCTCGGGCCGCTCCGAGAGCGGGAGCCGCCGGCCGTCCGCGTACTGCCGGGCGAAGGCCACCGGGTCGAGCCAGGTGCCGAGGAAGTCCGCGGCGAACGAGGCGATGGTGCGGGCGCGGTCGAGGTGGAAGCGCGGCACGGCGCGGACGCCGAGCAGGGCCTCGCTGGCGTCGGCCAGGGCGGAGCGCTCGCCGGTCGGATCGAACCGGACGACCTGGGCGGTGGGCCAGGTGGCGCGGAACCTGGCCAGCACCGACTCGAACGTGGGGCCGGTCACCACCGGGGCCACGAGGTAGATCTTCGCCCCCGAGGTCGCGGCCGACTGGAGGCCCTGCAGCACGCCCTTGTCGAGCGCGGCCCAGGCCACCGGGACGCCGGCGAGCGTCGGCCCGCGGGCGCGGCTCGCGTCGTAGAGCGAGAGCACCGAGGCCTGCCCGGCAGGGCACAGGCCCCCCCGGCTCCAGGGATGCTCGGGATTGCCCTCGACCTTGATGGGCCGGCCGTCGCGGGTCCGGAGCAGCACGCCGCACTGGGCGGGACAGGCAGCGCAGGCCGAGGCGTAGAAGAGCGCGTTCCCCGGAACGACGTCCTCGGGCTTGGCGAGGTAGGGGATGAGCTTGGTGACCGGCGCGCGCTGGCATCCAGCCAGCGTCACCGCGGCTGCGGACAGCCCCATCATCCCGAAGAAGCCGCGGCGCGAGACATCCTCCGGAGCTGGTCCGGGCCCGGGGTCCCCGGGCGTCCGGAGGCGCACCAGGCCATCGGCGTCGGCGGGGAGCGGCTCGCGGAACTCTCCCGTCTCCTCGGGTGCCTGCAGGGTCTGCCAGTGGCGTCGCTCGGACATGGCTCTCTAGTGGTGGCAGGCCGAGCAGTCGGTGGGCGGCTGCAGGCGCTTGGACAGCTCGGAGTCGGCCAGGGTCTTGCGGTGACACTCCAGGCACCAGCCCATGGTCATCGTCTGGTCCTGGCGGACGCGGACCATGGTGTCGACCGGGCCATGGCAGGTCTGGCACTCCACCCCGGCCGTGACGTGGTTCTGGTGGCTGAACCAGGCGAAGTCCGGCAGCCGGTGGACGCGCACCCACTCGATGGGCCGGTTCTCCGCCACCGCCTTGGTGAGCGCCTGGATGTCCGGCGCATCGGGCTTCACCTGGGCGTGGCACCCCAGGCAGAGCTGCGCCGGAGGAACCCCGGCGTGACGGCTCTGTGCGGCGCCGAAGTGGCAGTACTGGCAATTCATCTGGAACTGCCCGGCGTGGAGCGCGTGCGAGAAGGGAATGGGCTGCGCGGGCTCGTATCCCTGCTGGGTGAGGAATCCGTTGTCGCACCCGGCGACGAGGACGAGGAGCGCCAGTGGCGCGAGGAGGCGCGGGCTCACGGCGCGCTCCGGGGCTGCTCGGCGCCGGCCCAGAACTCGAACCAGGAGCGGATCCACTGCGGCGGGTAGCTGCTGAAGGGCAGCAGCGCCAGCGCGAGGAACGAGGTCGCCACGTGCGCCTTGGGCCAGAAGCCCATCGCCGCCAGGCCGCTCGGGTCCGGCCGGAGAAGCACGAGCGAGCGCAGGTACGGGACGAGCACCGTGGTGTACCAGCTGCTGCCCCAGCGGTCGGACACCGCCACCAGCACGCCGCTGAAGGTCGCGGCGAGCACCGCGGCGAGGCAGGCGAGCTCGAGCCCGGTGCGCAGCGGGCCGAAGCGCGGATCGCGGATCCGCCTCAGGCCGGCGAGACCGACGCCGACGAGGAAGAGCGCGCCGCCCATCCACCCGACCAGCTCGACGCCGACGAGCAGCGGCCGCCACGAGAGCACCGTCAGCGACGCCGACGGGAAGAGCAGCGGGATGAGGTGCAGCGGGATGAGCACCAGGCAGCCGAACCAGGTGAGCCAGGCGGCGAAGTCGGACCGCTCCCGGGCCAGCGACGGCTGGAGCTCCGGGGCGTGAACCGCCTTGATGACCAGCTTCCGGAAGAGGATGGCCGGCACGAGCTGCCCGATGGCGACGTAGGGCAGCACGACGAACAGGAGCACCGCCTCGAGGCTCATCCCTGCCCCCCTCCGGTGCCGTTGCTCCGCGCCCTCCAGCCGATGGCCAGCGCGCCGATGATCGCGCAGGCCCCGAGCACGCCCAGGTCGAGCAGGTCCCGGGTCCTCGCGGGCCGCGTCCCGTCACGCGAGAGCGAGGCCAGATAGCCCCGGACGGCGAAGGTCTCGTCGTCCGTCGGCGCGCGGCCGGCGTAGGCCTGCTTCTCCACCGGCGACGCCAGGATCGCCTCGGCCATCGCCTTGTCGTGGAGCCGCGCCCAGGCGAAGGTGAGGTCGCCGCCGAGCGAGCCGCCGCCGAGCAGCTGCTCGCCGCGCACGTCGTGGCACCCGGCGCAGGCGGGGCCGCCGGCGCTGAAGCGACGCGTGCCGAGGAAGTACTCCCTGCCCGCCGCGATCTCGTCGGGCGTGGCGTCGATGGCCAGCTTGGGACCGGTGACCGGGGTGCATCCGTCCTTCTCGGTGCAGGCGACGAGGAAGGCGATGAGCCCGTCGATCTGCTCCGGGGTGAGGTTCTGCTCGGCCATCCGGACGTTGTTGAACTGCTGCAGGAGCTCGAGCGCCGTCGGGTCCTTGCCGTCGAGCATCGCGGTCGGGCTGGTGAGCCACTTCTTCAGCCACGCCGGCTCACGCCGCTCGTTCACCCCGAGCAGGTCGGGCCCGATCTTGTTGCCCTCGCCGATGGTGTGGCAGGCGACGCACTTCTGGCCAAAGAGGAGCCCGGCAGGGGACGTCTCCGGCGTGGCCCCCGCGTCCGGTCCGGGGGCAGCGAGGACGGTCGGGGCGCAGGTGACAAGGGCAGCGAGCGCCGCGCTCTTCAATCCGCGGAACGGTTTCACGTGTGCCCCGGTCCAAAGCAAGCGACGGGCCATGGCCAGGGTCCTCAATGACAGGCCTGGGAGACCGCCAAAAAATGCGCGCGGGCAGCGACCACGACCGCAGCGAGCGCAGGAATCGCCCTCCTCGCCCACCGCGCCCCACGTCCCTGCCCACGCAGGAGCGCTCCTCCGGGCAGCTGGGACAGCGCGAGCGCCGGAACCGCGCCCGCACCGAAGGCAGAGAGCGCAACCGCTCCGCCGAAGAACGAGCCCGCGGCGAGGCTCGCGGCAAAGGCACCCCACAGAAGTCCGCATGGAAGCAGGGGTGTCAGCGCCCCCAGCGCGGTGGCCCGGGCGGTCCGGGGCAACTTCTGCGTCCACCCCGCGGCACGGCGCATTGTTTGCGCAAGCCCCGGAATGGCTGGGAGCCGACTGCCCAGGTCGAGCGCCGCCACGAGCAGAGTGGCGACGAGAATCCACGGCGCGATGGGCAGGAGCGACCTCTGCAAGAGGAGCGTGGCGCCGCCGCCGAGCGTCCCGAGGAAACCTCCGACCAGAGCGTATCCGCCGAGTCGCCCGAGCTGGTAGCCGACGACCGGCGCGACGCGACCCGGCCCGCTCGTCGCGGCGGCGCACGCCAGCGGCCCGCACATGAGGAAGCAGTGGAGGCTGGAGGAGAAGCCGACCACCGCGGCGGCGACGGCGGTGGACATGAGGAGCGGATCGGCCATCGACCGCTGCCTGGAGCAATTGGCATACCGTTCGCAACCTCGGCGGGGCCGGGTGTCCGCCTCCGCCTCTTCCACGCGCTGCCTGCACTGCGGAACCCCCGTCGCCAGCTCGGCGCGGGGGGAGTTTTGCTGCGCGGGCTGCGAGGCGGTGCACGGGCTGCTCGTCGCGCAGGGTCTCACCCGCTACTACTCCCTGGCCCTGGGCGAGGTTCTCCCCGCAACGTCGGTGGAGCGCGTGAGGAGCCACGCCTGGCTCGAGCCCTTGCGGGACGCGGCGGAGTCGACCGCATCACCGCTCTGTGCGCTCGAGCTCGACGTGCAGGGCATCCACTGCGCCGCCTGCGTGTGGTTGATGAACGAGCTGTTTCGCCGCACTCCGGGCGGTGCCGGCTTCACCGTCAATCCGGCGCTGGGGAAGGTGCGGATGCAGTGGCGGCGCGGGGACTTCGACGTCGAGCGCTTCGTGTCCGAGGTCGAGCGGTTCGGCTACGCGTTCGGGCCGAGCCGGAAGACCACGCCCAGGCCCTCGAAGGATCTGGTGGTCCGCCTCGGCGTCTGCGCCGCGGCGACGATGAACGTGATGCTCTTCTCGTTCTCGTTCTACTTCGGTCTCTCCGCCGGGGACGGGAGCACGTTTCCCCTCTTCACCTGGGGGAGCCTGGTGCTCGCCACCATCGTGGTGCTCGTCGGCGGCTGGCCCTTCTTTCGCGCGGCACAGCGAGGGCTGGCGCGCGGGCTGCTCCACCTCGACGTGCCCATCGCCCTGGGCATCACCCTGGTCTACGGCCTCTCGGTGGTGCAGACGTTCCAGTCCCGCGGCGACCACGCCTATCTCGACACGCTCTGCACCTTCATCACCCTGATGGTGCTCGGGCGGTGGCTGCAGCAGCGGGTGCTGGACCGGAACCGCCGCTTCCTGCTCGAGGATGACGGTTCGGACGCGCTGATGGTCCGCCGGCGCGAGGGGGGCACGGTCGCGGTGGTCCCCGCGCCGAGGGTGGCCGCCGGGGACACGCTCCTCGTCGCGCCCGGGGATCTCCTGGTGGTGGACGCGACGCTGACCCAGCCGGGCCGGTTCTCGCTCGACTGGATCACCGGAGAGCCCGAGCCGCGCGGATTCGCCGCCGGGGACACCGTGCCTGCCGGCGCCTTCAACGCCGGTCAGAGCGCGGTCGAGGCCCAGGCGACGCAATCGTTCCAGCAATCCGTCCTGCCCGCGCTGCTCGCCGCGCGCCCGGAGGGAGAGGCACGGACCGTCAGCGCCCGCTTCTTCGATGCGCTGGCGCGCTACTACGTCCTCACGGTGTTGGCCCTCGCCGCGCTGGGGACCGTGCTCTGGGCCCACGCCGGGATGCACCGCGCGGTGGACGTCGCGGTGGCGCTGCTCGTCGTCACCTGCCCCTGCGCCCTGGGGATCGCCCTCCCCCTGGCGCACGAGCTGGTCCACGCCGGGCTGCGCCGGAAGGGCGTGCTGGTCCGTGCGCCGGACCTGCTCGACCGGCTCGCCCGCATCCGGACCGTGCTCTTCGACAAGACCGGCACGCTGACCCTCGCCCGGCTCGACCTGCTCGAGCCCCGGAGCCCCGGGCAGCTCCCATCCGAGGTGCGTGACCTCGCCTACGTCATGACCGCCGGGAGCAACCATCCGGTGTCGCGCTGCATCGCCCGGGCGCTCGCCGGCGCCGGGGCGCGCCTCGTCGAGCCGCTCCAGTCCGAGGAGATCCCGGGCTGCGGCCTCGAGCTCGTCCATGGTGGCCGGCGCTACCGCCTCGGCGCTCCGCATTGGGCGGTGCCGGGTGGCGTGGCCGAGCCCGGCGTCACGGTGCTCTCCGCCGACGGAGAGCTCCTGGCACGCTTCGTCACCCGCGAGGCGGTGCGCCCGGGCGCCCAGCGCGAGGTGGGCCGGCTCCGTGCGGCTGGACTCGAGGTGTGGCTCCTCTCGGGGGATGCGCGTCCCCGCGTCGAGGCGTTCGGTCGCGCGCTCGGGCTTCCGGACGATCGCGTCCTCGGCGAGCTGTCACCGGCGGGCAAGGCGGCGGTGGTCGCCCGGGTGGATCGGCGCGACACGCTGTTCATCGGTGACGGCGTGAACGACAGCCTCGCCTTCGCCGCGGCGTTCGCAGCCGGGACTCCGGCCGTGGACCGCCCGGTGATGCCCGGGAAGTCGGACGTGTTCTTCCTCGGCGAGAGCCTCGAGTCCCTCGGGGAGCTCCTGGGCGCAGCGCAGTCCTTGCGCTCGGTGGTGCGCCGGATCCTCGCCATGGCGTTCACCTACAACGCCCTGGCGGTGACCGTGGCGATGCTCGGGCTGGCCACCCCGCTGGGCGCGGCGGTCGCCATGCCCGCGAGCTCACTGGCGATCCTGCTCGCCACCACGGCGTGGCTGGCCGGAAATCGCCGCGCGCCGGCCGCGGCACCGAAGCTGCACGAGGTGGCCGCGTGAACGTGCTGATACTTCAGGTCTTCGTCAGCTTGATGCTGGTGGTGATGGCCGTGCTCGGCCTCCTCTACAGCGTCAAGCACGGCGACCACGAGCACGCCGATCGACTGTCGCTTCTGCCCCTGGACGAAGACGAGGGAGACTGACGTGGAACAACGGACCATCACCTACGACGACGCGATCGTCCGCCGGTTCATCGCCGCCTCGGTGATCTTCGGCGTGGTCGGGATGCTGGTGGGGGCGATCATCGCCACCCAGATGATCTGGTGGCAGGCGAACCTCGGAGTCCCGTACCTCGTCTTCTCCCGGCTCCGCCCGCTTCACACCAACGCGGTGATCTTCGCCTTCGTCGGCAACTCGATGTTCGCCGGCGTCTATTACTCGACCCAGCGCCTGTGCAAGGCGCGGATGGCGTCGGATCTCCTCTCGAAGATCCACTTCTGGGGCTGGCAGCTGATCATCGTCGCCGCGGCGATCACCCTGCCACTCGGCATCACCACCTCCAAGGAGTACGCCGAGCTCGAGTGGCCGATCGACATCGCGATCACGCTCGTGTGGGTGGTGTTCGCGATCAACTTCTTCTGGACCCTGGCGAAGCGGAACGAGAAAAACCTCTACGTCGCGCTCTGGTTCTACATCGCGACCATCATCACCATCGCAGTCCTGCACATCGTCAACAGCCTGGAGATCCCGGTCACCCTGACCAAGAGCTACTCGGTCTACGCAGGGGTGCAGGACGCGCTGGTGCAGTGGTGGTACGGGCACAACGCGGTCGCCTTCTTCCTGACCACGCCGATCCTCGGGATCATGTACTACTTCATGCCCAAGGCGGCGGAGCGCCCGGTCTACAGCTACCGGCTCTCCATCGTGCACTTCTGGTCCCTGGTGTTCATGTACATCTGGGCCGGACCGCACCACCTCCTCCACACCGCGCTGCCCGAGTGGGCCTCGACGCTGGGCATGCTGTTCAGCCTGATGCTGTGGATGCCGTCGTGGGGCGGCATGATCAACGGCTTGCTCACGCTGCGCGGCGCGTGGAATCGCGTGGCCGAAGACCCGGTGCTCAAGTTCTTCGTCGTCGGCATCACCTTCTACGGCATGGCAACGTTCGAGGGGCCGCTGCTCTCGATCAAGAGCGTCAACGCGCTCTCGCACTACACCGATTGGACCATCGCGCACGTGCATAGCGGCGCCCTGGGCTGGAACGGTTTCATGTCGTTCGGCATGCTGTACTGGCTTATGCCGCGTATCTTTCAGACCAAGCTGTGGTCTCGCAAGCTGGCGGAGGTGCACTTCTGGGTCGGTACCTTCGGCATCTTGCTGTACATCGTCGCCATCTACGCGGCCGGCGTGACGCAAGGTTTGATGTGGCGCGCGTTCGATCAGACGGGCAGGCTCGCCTATCCGGACTTCGTCGAGACGGTGGTGCGCTTGATGCCGATGTATTGGGTGCGCGTGGTGGGCGGCCTGCTGTTCGTCTCGGGCATGTTCATGCTGCTCATCAACATGGTCATGACCTGGCGCACGCGACCCGAGAAATACGCGGAGTCGGCCGACGAAGCGCCGGCGCTCGGACCTTACACCGGCTACACGCCGCACCTCACGATCCCGCGCCACAGCCAAATGACCGACACCGGTCACCGCCTGGTCTACTTCATGAAGGCCGAGTGGCACCGCGTGTGGGAGCGTAATCCGCTCAAGTTTGCGCTGTGGGCGGCCGCTGCAGTGCTGATCGCCTCGGCCCTCGAAATGATTCCGACGTTCTTGATTCGGTCGAACGTGCCGACCATCGCGTCGGTCAAGCCGTACACGCCGCTCGAGTTGATCGGGCGCGACATCTACGTATCCGAGGGTTGTTACAACTGCCACTCGCAGATGATTCGGCCCATTCGCTCGGA
>JADGQZ010000055.1 GCA_017881345.1 Myxococcaceae bacterium
CAAGGTCAACGAGGGCGACACGCCGTACCTCTACACGTTCTTCGAGCCCGTCGATGCGCGGCGGGCGGTCCCCTGCTTCGACGAGCCCTCGTTCAAGATCCCCTGGGAGATGGAGATCACCGTCCCCGCCGGGAACGGCGCCTTCGCCAACGCGGCGGAGGCGGGCCGCGAGTCCGGTCCCGATGGATGGGTGACGGTCCGGTTCGCGCGCACCCGTCCCTTGCCCAGCTATCTCGTCGCCTTCGCCGCCGGGCCGTTCGACGTGGTGCCCGGGGCACCGGCCGGCCATCACCAGACACCGCTCCGCTTCATCCTCCCCCAGGGCCACCGGGACGAGCTGACCTACGCCCAGAGCATGGTCCCGCGCAGCGTGGCGCTTCTCGAGGACGCGACCGACGTCCCCTACCCCTACGGGAAGCTGGACGTGCTCGTCGTTCCGCGCTTCTGGGGAACGATGGAGCACCCCGGCCTGGTGGCGCTCGGGCAGCCGCTGATGCTGCTTCCGCCGGGGGTCGAGTCGCTCGCGCGCCAGCAGCGGGGCGCGAACATCACCATCCACGAGCTCGCCCACTACTGGTACGGCGACCTGGTCACCATGGCCTGGTGGGACGACACCTGGCTCAACGAGTCCTTCGGCAGCTGGATCGACGGCAAGGTCACCGACCGGTTCGACCCGGCGTGGCGCTGGCACCGGCGGTCGATCGGGTCGCGACTCCAGGCGATGGAGGCCGACGCCCTCCCGGGCGCCAAGAGCATCCGTCAGCCGGTCCGGTCCCGCGAGGACATCGAGACGTCGTTCGACGGAGCGCTCACGTACGCGAAGGGCCGGACCGTCCTCGCCATGTTCGAGGCGTGGATCGGCGAGGACGCGTGGCGGAGCGCGCTTGCGAGCTATCTCCGCAAGTACTCCGACCGGAACGCCACCTCGGAGGACCTGTACGCCTCACTCGACGCGTCGCTCGGCCGGAACGTCTCGGCGCCGCTCGCCAGCTTCGTCGACCAGCCGGGGTTCCCGCTCGTCCGCGCGTCGCTCCGCTGCGCAAAGGGCGCGGCGGCGGCCGTCGAGCTGACCCAGGAGCCGTTCGTCTCCGGAGGGCAAGGCGCCCCCGAGAGGACGTGGGGAGTTCCGGTCTGCGTCCGGGCGGGAAGGGGCAAGCAGGTCGAGCGTGCCTGCACACTCCTCGCCAGCCGCACCGGCTCACTCCCGCTGCCTGCCTCCATCGGCTGCCCGGACTGGGTGCTGCTCGACGATGGAGGCCTGGGTTACTACCGCGCGGGCTACACGGCTCAGCTCCGTTCCCGGCTCCTCCGCCTGCCGGCGAGCGCGCTCTCCGCCGAGGAGCAGGTCTCCATCGCCTCCGACCTCTCCGCGCTCGCCGAGCGGGGGGAGGTCCCCGTCGGTGACGTGCTCGACCGCGGCGTCGCCATGACTGCCCAAGCCGACGCGGACGTGGCTGGCTACGGGTGGCGCCTCCTCGATGGGTGGCTGCGCAAGGACCGTCTGACATCCGAGGGACGACGCCGCCGGGTGGAGCTGTTCCGGAAGCTCGGGTCAGCCCGGGCGCGGGCCATGGGGTGGAACGCCCGTCCTGGGGACTCGCTCGACGTGCGGGAGCTGCGTCGCACCCTCCTCCCCCGGATTGCGCTCGGAGGCGACGACCGGACCCTCCAGACCGACGCGACGCGCCTCGCGCGCTCCTGGCTCCACGACCGGCGCGGACCCGACGAGGACGTCGTCGAGCTGGTGCTCGAGGTGGCCGCCGCCCGAGGCGACGCAGCCCTCTTCGACGCCATGACCAGGGACGCCGCGGAGGCGCGCGCGCGCAACGATCGAACCCGCATCATCGAGGCGATCGCGTGGTTCGAGTCGCCCGCGCTCGCCACCCGGGCCCGGAAGCTCCTCGACGATCCACGGTTCGAGCTGCGCGACACCACCCGGATGCTCGCCGAGCAGGTCGCCCGGAGCGAGACCCGGCCCGAGGCGTGGCCGTTCCTCCGCGATCACGCCGCCGCGCTGGTGCCACGGATGCGCGACGACGAGGCGCAGCGAATGATCGCCACCATCGGCCGCGCGTGTGATGCCCGGCTGGCGGAGCAGGCCAGGGCGAGCCTCGGGCCGCTGATGCAGAAGATCGACGGTGGACCGTTCGCCATCAAGCAGGCGCTCGACCACATCGAGCGCTGCGTGGCCATTCACGACCGGACGGACCCGGCCATCGACGTCTGGCTGTCGCGCCGGAGCAAGACCGGGTCGGCCCTCCGATGAACCGGATCGACCGTCAGTTCGCGTCGGCGCGTGCCGCGGGCCGGCCGTCGCTCATCGTGTACCTGTGCGCGGGCGACCCGGACCTCGCCAGCACCGAGCGTCTGGTCCCGGCGCTCGCCGCCGCCGGCGCGGACGTGATCGAGCTCGGCGTCCCCTTCTCCGACCCGCTGGCTGACGGACCGACCATCCAGGCCGCTGGCGAGCGCGCGCTGCGGTCGGGCACCACGCTCGCCGGCATCCTGGCGATGGTTGCCCGGCTCCGCGGCGACGGCTGCGACGTGCCCCTCGTCCTGATGGGCTACATGAACCCCATCGTCCGGATGGGCGTGGAATCCTTCGTCGCCCGCTCGGCCGAGGCCGGCGTGGACGGGTTCATCGTCCCCGATCTCCCGCTGGAGGAGGCGGACCCGCTCGGCAATGCCGCCGCTGCGAGGGGTCTGGCGCTGGTGCTGCTCGCCGCGCCGACCACCCCTCCCGAGCGGATGCGGCGCATCGGCCAGCGCACCCGGGGCTTCCTCTACTTCGTCAGCATCACCGGGGTGACCGGCGCACGCGCAGCCCTCCCGGCCGATCTTCCCGCCCGCCTCGACGCGGTGCGGGCGGCAAGCGCCGCGCCCGTGGCCATCGGGTTCGGCATCTCCACTCCCGAGCAGGCGCGCGCGCTGGCCGAGCACTCCGACGCGGTGGTGGTGGGGAGCGCGCTGGTCGCCGAGATCGCCCGCTCCGGCGGGAAGGCGGACGGGCCGGTGGCCCTGGTGCGGGCGCTCGCCGAGGCCGTTCACGCCGTCCGGAGCGTCAGCCCAGGACCGCGCTGATCGCGGCCGCGAAGCGGTCCGCCGCGCCCGGTGCGCTCTCGAGGAAGAGCGAGGGCTCGACCAGCTCGAGCTCCATCAGCTCGAAGCGTCCCTTGCGGACGACTCCGTCCACCCGGGCGTAGAGCGTCTCGTGACCGGCCGCCTCCAGGGCACGCTGCGCGGAGGCGATGACCCAGGGCGGCGGCTCGACCGGCGATGCCACTCCCCCGAAGTCCTCCTGCACCCGGAAGTCACCGGCGGCCGGCCTCTTCAGCACCGCGTGGCTATGGCGACCGTGGAAGTACATGAGCGACCACTCCCCGGCAGAGACGAGCTCGGGGAGGAAGGGCTGGATCAGGCAGTCCATCGCCACGAGCTGCCGGGCGAAGCGTGCGTCGTCTGGCTCGAGTCCGCGCGCCCGCCAGGTCTCGAACGCGCCGCCCGAGACGCTCGGTTTCACCACCGCCTCCGTCCAGCCGGCCTCCTCCAGCAGCGTCGAGAGCCTGGCTCCCGAGCCTCGTGGGGCATGACGGGTCGGGACGATCGGCACGCCGCGCCTCTCGACCTCGAGCAGGTACGCCTTGTCCACGTTCCAGCGGATCGTCGAGGGCCCGTTCCAGAGTGGGATGCCCCGCGCCTCGACCGAGTCGACCCAGGCGAGGAACTCCGGCAATTTCACGTGGTAGTCCCACGTCGACCGGAGGACGAGTCCGTCGAGATCCTCGGCGAGAGGCTCGTTCCAGACCGTCGGGACGACTTCGATCGCACGCGCGCCAAGCAACGGGATCGAGAGGCGATCATCGGGCGTCAGCTGGCGGTGCTCCCCGCAGGTCACGAATCCGATGCGTCGCCTCGGGGCGCGTCCCACGCTGGCGATGCTCCCACAACCCGGCGAGCGGGGAACCAGACACCTGCACTGGACCGCTCAGCGGCGCGCGCGGCTGTTCCGTCAAGGCGGCTTCCGGAAGGAGTACGGAATCGCGGCATCGGTCTCGAATGGCGTGCTTTCGAACGTCGCCGGGGCGAAATTCGCCTCGAGCATCCGGGCGACCATCCAGTCGGAAACCGGTCCTGCAGGCCCGATGCACTCTCTCGCCCGCCCCTCGGAAGTCACCCGGCAGACCAAGACCCCCTCCAAGCCAGGACCTGGCGAGAATGGTTTGGCAGGTACTCCACTGATCAGTTGCGGAGGCCGGAACGAGGTGTCGAGCTGGAGGCAGGCATCCTCGTATCCCCCACTGCAGGCTGCCGAGAGCAGCCGGCCTGCTCGGTCGGGGTCGGGAGGGCCCGCATCGGGGTGAAGGAACGAAAGGGCGACCTCCAGGCACACATGCCCTGAGCGCTCCATCTCTGAGGAAGGTGTCCTTCGGAAAATCCCATCCGATCGGTGCGAGCGCAACGGGCCGCGTCATCGCTCCGCCGAATTCCAGCGCGGCCGGCGTTCCGCCGTCGCCGAACTCCGCAGCAGCGGTGAAGAGCAACAGCAGGAACCAGTGCATCGCTTCCCCCCGTGCGTCTCGTCTACCCCGTCTTCCAGAAGGGGCCGAGTCCCTCCACACAGCGCTCGAGCCAGCGGAAGCGCTCGGCGGTGAATGCCTGGGCGTTCGCGCTCTCCACGTCGAGCGTGCCCACCACCCGTGTGCCGGCGCTCACCGGGAAGATGGCCTCCGCGCGGGTGCCCTCGAGCGTTGGGAGGTATCGCGGATCCCCGCGGACGTCCTGGACCACCACCGACCGTTCGCTGGAGACGGCGACTGCGGTCAAGCCCTCGCTCACCGGAAAGCGTGGATGCACCGGCGGGCCGGGTCCCGCCCAGCCCAGGACCTCCACCTCGGCAGGCCCGACATCGTAGAGCCCCACCCAGCGGAACCGTCCCGAGCGGCGGATGATCTGCGCCAGCTCACCCGCCAGCACGCGGCGGTCGTCCGGGTGCGCGAGCCGCTCGGCCAGGAGCGCGACCACCTCGTCCGCGTCTCGCTCGGGCCCGGGCGCGATCTCCAGCAGGAGCTCGAGAGCCTCGAGGTACGAGTCGAGCCCGCGTCCCGCACACAGCGCCGCCCGGACGTCGGCGAGCACGCTGAGGTGCCGCCAGGGCTCGCGCTTGCTCACGTCCGAGAGGTGGACCTCGATGCAGGGCAGCGACACCGCGGCCACCGCGTCCCGTAGCGACCAGGCGTAGTGGGTCAGCGCACCGGGGTTGAAGAGGATGCCGTCGGCCCAGCGGCGCTCGGCATGGAGCCGGTCGATGAGCGCCCCCTCGTGGTTGCTCTGGAAGGTCCTGACCTCCGCGCCGAGGTGACGGCTGCGCTCGCCGATGCGAGTGTCGATCTCCTCCAGCGTCGCATGCCCGTACACCCCGGGCTCGCGCTCGCCGAGGAGGTTCATGTTCGGGCCGTGCAGGACGAGGACGCGCATCAGAGCGCCTCCAGCGCCCGGTCGATGGCGAAGCCGAGCAGCTCCTCCGACAGCGCTGGCTCGACCGCGCCACGGCCGATGCCGTCCAGGACGACGTAGCGGATGTTCCCCGCGCTGGCCTTCTTGTCCCGGCCGAGCGCCGCCCGAACCGCGTCCCGGGTGGGCCGGGGCACCGAGGACGGAGCCGGGAAGTGCTCCAGCATCGCCAGCCCCCGCCGCTCCTCGCCGCCGTCGATCCGCCCGAGCCGGCGCGAGACCGCGAGCGCGGCCCGCATTCCCACCACCACCGCCTCCCCATGCGTCAGGGGCCCTTGCCCGGTCGCCGCCTCCAGCGCGTGACCGACGGTATGCCCGAAGTTGAGGAGCATTCGCGGCCCCCGCTCGAGCTCGTCCTCCGACACCAGCCGCGCCTTCAGTGCCGCGGTCCGCCCCACCACGCCGAGCCAGCCGTCGTCGTCCATCCGCCCCGCACCGAGCGCGGGCAGCGCGGTCTCGAGCTCCGCGAACAGCTCGCTGTCGAGGACCAGCGCGGTCTTCACCACCTCGGCCAGCCCGTTCCACCGCTCGCGGGCAGGGAGCGTCCGCAGCGTCGAGACGTCCGACAGCACGCGGGAAGGCGGATGGAAGGCGCCGATGAGGTTCTTTCCGAGCCGGTGATCGATGGCCACCTTCCCGCCGATGGACGAGTCGACCTGGGCCAGGAGCGTGGTCGGCGCGTGGACCAGCCGCATCCCACGGTGGAACGTCGCCGCGACGAAGCCTGCCAGGTCCCCGACCACGCCTCCACCCAGCGCGAGCACGGTGTCGCCACGGCCGAAGCCCGACTCGATGAGCTGAGTCCAGAGCGCGTCGGCACCGGCGAGGGTCTTGCTTCCCTCTCCGGCCGGAATCTCCATGAGAACCGCGTTCACGCCTGCCCCGACGAGGCTGGCTCGCACCCGCTCACCCCAGAGCGGGCGGACGTTCGCGTCGGTCACCACCGCGACACGCCCGCCGAGACCCACCGCCGCAGCGTCCTCGGCGAGCGCGTCGAGCAGCCCCGGGGCGATGTCGACGACGTAGCTCCCGGCGCGCGACTGGACCGTCACCCTCATGCGCCGCTCCCCGGACGCCCGAGCGGCCCCTGGAGCGAGCGGAGCAGGCCCACCAGCGCTCCCGCCACCGCGTCGAGCCCGAGCCCGTCGGTGTCGAGGGTCAGGTCCGCACGCCGGTACAGATGCCGCCGCTCGCGGAGCACCCGGTCCAGCGCCGCCCCCGCATCGCCGGCGAGGAGCGGCCTGCGCTGGGCCTCGCTGCCGAGCCGGGCGAGGAGGGTCTCCTTCCGGGCCGTGAGACCGAGGATGACGCCGCTGCTCCGCATGGTGCGCCATGCAGGCTCGCCGAGCACCACCCCGCCCCCGGTGGCGACGACCGCCACCGGTCCCTTCGCCGCCGAGCCCACGGCCTCGGCCTCGAGCGTCCGGAACGCCGCCTCGCCCCCGTCCCGGAACAGCTCGGCGACGGACTTCCCGGCGCGGTGCTCGACCTGGGCGTCCAGGTCCACGAAGGGCAAATCCAGGAGAACCGCCAGCCGGCGGCCCGCCTCGGTCTTGCCTGAGCCCATGGGGCCCACGACCCAGACGTGGCCCGGGCGGGTACGGGGCAAGAGCCGCAGCCTCGCGAACGCCGGCCGGAGCCCCTCCATCGTGTCCCCGCCCAGCGCCTCGAGCAGGGCATCGGCCAGGGCGAGCGACAGGACCGCCTCGGTGACCACACCCGCCGCCGGCACGGCGCAGGTGTCACTCCGCTCGACGTGTGCCGGGACGAGGTCGAGCGAGCCCAGGTGCACCGAGGGGAGCGCCGCCGGGACGGTGGCGATGGGCTTCATCACCGCCCGCAGCACCACCGGCTGGCCGTTGGTGATCCCGCCCTCGAGGCCACCCGCGTGGTTGCTGGTGCGGCCGAGCCGGTCGCCCTCGAGCACGATCGGGTCATGGGTCTCGCTGCCGTAGGCCCGGCCGCCGCGGATGCCGTCGCCGATCTCCACCGCCTTGATGGCCTGGATCGAGAGGAGCGCCCCTCCGAGCCGTCCGTCGAGCTTCCGGTCCGCCTGCACGTGCGAGCCGAGTCCGGGCGGCACGCCGGTGGCCACCACCTCGATGACCCCGCCCACGGTGTCGCGGCGGCGCTGCGCTTCCTTGATCGCCGCGACCAGCCGCTCCGAGCCCGCGGCGGTGAGCGCACGGGTCTCGGTCTCGTCGGCGCGCAGCGCGAGGGCCTCGGCATCGGCCTGGAGGAGCTCGGGGACGACGTCGGAGGCGGCGTCGGCCTCGGCGGGACCGATGCTCCGCACGTAGCTCCCCACCTGGATGCCCAGCTCCCGGAGCAGCGCCCGCGCGGCGGCCCCGAGGGCCACCCGCATCGCGGTCTCACGCGCCGATGCCCGCTCGAGGATGTCCCGGAGATCGGCGGTCCGTCCGTACTTGAGGGCTCCTGCCAGGTCGGTGTGCCCGGGCCGCGGGACCTGGACCGGGCGCGGGTCGGGGCCGCCCGGCGCCGGGCTCATCCGCTCGGTCCAGTTCTCCCAGTCGCGGTTCTTGATCAGCAGGCCCAGCGGCGATCCGAGCGTCTCGCCGAAGCGAACGCCGGCCAGGATCTCCGCCATGTCCTGCTCGATGAGCATCCGCCCTCCCCGCCCGTACCCCTTCTGCCGGCGGGCGAGATCACGGTCGATGAGCGCCGCGGTGAGCGGAAGCCCCGCCGGCAGACCCTCGAGGATGCCGAGGAGCGCCGGACCGTGGCTCTCGCCCGCGGTCAGCGCCCGGAGTCGCCGGAGCGTCATCCGGCCTCCGCCAGGTGCTCATGCAGCGCCGGCGCGACGTCGGGCGCGACCTCGACGCCGGTCCAGAGCCGGAGCGCGGCGAGCCCCTGGAAGACGAGCATCCACAGTCCGTCGATGGTGCGAGCGCCGGCAGCCCCGGCGTCCCGGAGAAGCCGCGTCCGGAGCGGGCGGTAGACCATGTCCATCACCGTGAGCCGCTCGTGTAGCACGCAGCCCGGGGGCAACGGAGAGTCTCCTGGCGCGTCCAGCCCCACCGAGGTCGCCTGGAGCACGACCTCGGCGCCGGGCAGCACCGTCGCGAGCGCCTCCGAGGTCAGGGGGACCGCCTCGCCCTCGAAGGCGCGTGCCAGATCCAGCGACCGCGTCGGGTGGCGGTTGGCGATCCACAGCCGGCCGGCGCCTGCCTCCCTGGCGGCGGCGGCCGCAGCCCGGGCCGCCCCACCGGCCCCCAGGAGCAGCACGCGCGCGTGGCCGAGCGAGACGCCGTGGTGCGCCAGCGCCCGGACGATCCCCTCCATGTCGGTGTTGTGGGCCACCAGCCGTCCATCGGTGCCACGGACCAGGCAGTTCGCCGCCCCGGTGCGCGCGGCACGGGGGTCCGACCGGTCGGCGAGCACGAGCGCGTTCTGCTTGTGCGGGATGGTGACCGACAGACCGTCCCAGCGGCCGGCCCGGGCCTCCTCCAGGAAGTCGGCGAGGCCGTCGGAGGGGACCCGGACCGCGTCGTAGGTCAAGGCGAGCCCCAGCCTGGCGGCGAGCCAGCCGAACATCCGGGGCGAGGCCGAGTGGGCGATTGGATCTCCGATGACTGCAAGGCGCGGCACGGCGCAGGACTGTACCGCGTCGAACCTCCGGTGCTGCCCTCCCCCCGCCTGAGCCATTCCCTTTGTTCATGGGCGTGGCCACCCGAAGATCTTGGCCCCATCGGTGGCCGGGCTGCATGTTTCGCGGCGAAGGAGGAACGAACGACCATGGCAAGCTTCTGGAAGCGGCTCTTCAAGCGGCATCCCCGCCTCGGGTTCTCGGCGACGATGCCCGAGCTCGACGGAATGCCCTGACACCTAGGCGAAGCTGAACGTCTCGGCCAGGCTGCGGAAGGCCGTCGCAGCAGGGCCGAGGCGCCGCGCCTTCCACCGGATCCAGGAGAGGGTTCGGCGCAGCGCGAAGTCCTGGACCTCCAGCCTCTTCAACCGGCCGATCTGGACCTCATCCCGCACCGCGCGCGCCGAGAGCAGCGACCAGCCGACGCCGGAGGACACCAGCCCCTTGATGGCCTCGGTGCTGTTCACCTCGAAGACGCGCCGGGGCACCCAGCGGCGACGGCGCAGCGCGGAGAGCATCACCTCCCGGGTTCCGGCGCCCTCTTCCCGGAGCAGGAGCAGCTCCTCTATCAGCTGAGGACCGGTCACCCGTCGGCTCCTCGCCAGCGGATGGCCGGGGGCGACCACCACCACCAGCTCGTCCTCGCGCCAGGGCCGGATCTCGAGCCGGCCGTCCTGGACGGGACCCTCGACGAGACCGAGCTCGACGTCGTGCTCCAGCACCGCGCCGACGATGGCGCGGGCATTGGCCGAGAGGAGCTGGAGGTCGATCCCGGGGTGTGCCCGGTGCAGCTCCCCCAGCATCGGCGGAAGGAAGTAGGCGGCGAGCGTGGTGCTGGCCCCCACGCGGAGCACGCCCCGCCGGAGCCCACGAAGAGACTCCAGCCGCTCCTCGGCCGCGCGCTCCTCGGCAAAGAGCGCCTTCGCATGCTCCACCAGGAGGGCTCCCACCTCGGTGAGAACCACCCCCGAGGACGAGCGCACCAGGAGCTGGGCTCCGGTCTGCTGCTCGAGGAGCCGCACTGCCTTCGAGATGGCCGGCTGGCTCACACCCGTCATCCGCGCCGCCCGGGAGAAGCCCCGGTGGGTGGCGACGGCGAGGAACAGCCGCAGCGAGTTCAGGTTGAGGGCCATTCCCGGAGGTTATCGAGCCTCGCGCGCAGATGCTGGGGAGTACTGCCGATGCGCTCAGCGCGCCGGCCCCCGCTCGCTCAACGCGAAGATCAGGTCCGACCGGTATCCGTCGTCCTTCTCGCACCAGCAGACGCGCGCCCGTGCGAGGGCGATGTGGCGCGCCGGGTCACCCGTCGACTGCGCCCGCGGACGCAGCACCCAGTGCCGCGAAGAACCCCGGGTAGGAGATGTCCGCCCACTCGGCGCCGTCGACCTCGGTCACCCCGTCGGCGACGAGCCCGGCGATG
>JADGQZ010000466.1 GCA_017881345.1 Myxococcaceae bacterium
GACACCTCGTAATCGAGACCTCGAGGCGGGCTGGTCATCGTGCCCTGCCATGGCTCGGCCCGGGAGGCTCGGGTTCCGGACTCCGGGTCCGGGCCGCGGGACGGCTCACTCGCAGGTGAGCTTCGTCCGGGCGTTCACCTCGACGCCCCACTTCACGCAGGTGCGGAGCCCGCTCTGGCTGCCCTCGAACTCGCGGCAGGGCCGGACGCGGTAGAGGAGCATCGTGGGTTTCCCGTTCGCTCCGACGATCTGCGCGGGCGGCGGCGTGCCGGTGGCGGCGAGCCGCACGAACGCACCACCTGCATCCGGAGCAAAGGCGCCGCGGAACGTCCACGGGACCCCGCCCGTCGTCCCCTCGAAGAGCCACGCCCCCCCGTCGCGCCGGACGTGGGTCCACGCGGGGTCGGTGGGCCAGGTGAACTCGCGCCAGTTGAGGCGGCTCTCACGCTGGTCGACCGTGCCGTCCGGATTCATCGCCACGAATGGCACCGGCGCCGCACCGATGGTCGTGCCATCGAAGATGCAGTACTGCGGACCGCGCTCGCAGGCGGCGAGGAGGAGCGTCAGGGACACCAGCACGGACCGGCGCACGGCACATCGGTCTCGCAGCCGTCCCCCGGCCCGGTCAAGTCTCTGCCGCCTCCGCCGGGCGCCCGGTCGCGCTCAGGACTTCGCCGCGGCGCCGCCGGGCGGGATGAGCCGCTCGAGGTCCCGGCCATCGCGACGGTCCGGGACCGGAGTGTGGGTCGCCGAGCGGCGGCTTCCATAGCGCATCGAGTACACGTGGGTGAACTCGGCTCCGAGGTACAGGATCATCGACGAGTAGTAGACCCAGAGCAGCAGGATGACCACCGATCCCGCCGCGCCGTAGCTCGAGCCCACGCTCGCCTTCCCCAGGTAGACCCCGATCGCGAACTTGCCGATGGTGAAGAGCAGCGAGGTCACGAGCGCGCCGAGCCACACGTCGCGCCAGGCCACGTACGTGTCCGGGAGCAGCTTGTAGATCATCGCGAAGAGCACGGTGACCACCACCAGGCTCACGGTGGCGTTCAGCGCCTGGCCCACCGCCGCTCCGCCCGGAAGAAAGCTGCCGAGGTATTCGCCCACCGCGGCCAGAAACGCCGAGAGCAACAGCGACACCAGGAGCAGGAACCCGATCCCCAGCACCATGCTGAAGGAGAGCAATCGTACGCGCAGGAACTCGACGATGTCGTTGGTGGAGGGCGGCTTCGCCTTCCAGATGGTGTTCATCGAGTCCTGCAGCTGGGCGAAGACACCGGTCGCGCCGAAGAACAGCGTGGCGAGGCCGACGATGGTCGCGACGACTCCGCCCGACTTCTGCTGGTGCATGTTCGCGACGATGGCCTGCAGCGCCTTCGCGCTCGCGTCACCGATGAGGCCCGCGAGCTGCGCGTAGAGCTGGCCTTCCGCGGCCTGTTGCCCGAACACGAGTCCCGCCACCGCGACCGCGATGAGCACCAGCGGAGCGAGAGAGAAGAGCGAGTAGTAGGCGAGCGCTGCCGCGAGGGCGCTGGCCTTGTCCTCGGTCCACCGCACCACGGTCTCCTTCCCGAGCGTGACGACCTCCCCCAGGGCACCTGCCATTGGCGTCCTCCTGCGGGCAACCTAGGAACCGATGCTCCGCCGAGGAACCGCCCCCTACCGGCCGAGAATTCCGTGGTCGAAGGGCCGCCGAGCGCACGGGCGTCCGACCGCGAGCCTCGGAGAAGGCCATCACCCGCCTCGGCTCACCCCTTGCTGGTGCTCGCCGAGCCCGCTGTCAGCAGCACCGGGCATCCTGGGGGACCCCCATGGCCAAGCCGCGCACCCACTTCACCTGCCAGTCCTGCGGGTTCCAGGCCGCCAAGTGGCTGGGGCGGTGTACCGACTGCGGCGGCTGGAACACCCTGGTCGAGGAGGCGGCGCAGGTCGAGGACCGCCGGCCGCCCTGGGGCGCGTCGGGTGGAGCGGCCCGACCGGTGAAGCTCGTCGACGTCGAGGGCGAGGCCGAGGAGCGCCGACGCACCGGGATCGGCGAGCTGGACCGCGTCCTCGGCGGCGGCGTGGTTCCTGGCTCGCTGGTGCTCCTGGGCGGGGATCCGGGCATCGGGAAATCGACGCTCCTCCTGTCCGCGGTGGAGCGGCTCGCCGCGGCGGGCCCGGTGCTCTACGTGTCCGGCGAGGAATCGCTGCGGCAGACCAAGATGCGGGCGGACCGGCTCGGGGTGCGCTCGGAGTCCGTCCATCTGTTCGCCGAGACCGACGCGGACAAGGTGCTCACCGCCACGGAGTCGTTGCGCCCGGTCGCGCTGGTGGTCGATTCCATCCAGACCATGTTCCTCGGCGAGCTCGGAAGTGCGCCCGGCACGCTGAGTCAGGTCCGCGAGGTGGCTGGGCGCCTGATGGCCTACGCCAAGCGCTCGGGCGTGCCGACGTTCCTCGTGGGGCACGTGACGAAGGACGGCAGCATCGCCGGCCCCCGGGTGCTCGAGCACATGGTGGACACGGTCCTCTACTTCGAGGGCGAGCGCGGTCACCCGTTCCGCATCCTCCGCGCACACAAGAACCGCTTCGGATCGACCAACGAGATCGGGGTGTTCGAGATGAAGGGCTCGGGGCTGGAGGAGGTGGCCGATCCGTCCGCGCTCTTCCTCGCCGAGCGCCCCGCCGGAAAGCCGGGCTCGGCGGTGACGGCGACGCTCTCGGGCACCCGGCCGCTCCTGGTCGAGGTGCAGGCGCTGGTCGCTCCGACCGGCTACGGCACCGCGCGGCGCACCGCGATCGGCGTGGACGGGAACCGGGTGGCGCTCCTGGCGGCGGTGCTGGAGAAGAAGGAGGACGTCCAGCTCACCGGCTGCGACACGTTCGTGAACGTCGCCGGTGGGATGACGCTCTCCGAGCCCGCCTCCGACCTCGCCGTCTGCGCAGCGCTCGTCTCGTCCCTGCGAAATCTGGCGGTGCCGCAGGACGTGCTGGTGCTGGGGGAGGTCGGCCTCGCCGGCGAGGTGCGGGCCGTGGCGCAGATCGAGCCGCGGCTGGCCGAGGCCGGGAAGATGGGCTTTGCCCGCGCGGTGCTCCCGAAGGGAAGCGCCCGGCGCGTCGAGTCGCGTGGGGTGAAGCTCCTTCCGGTCGAGACGCTCGGCGAGGCACTCGAGGTGCTGTTCCCACGTTGAGCTCGCGGGGCGCCGGGCCCGGACCGCAGCACTGGCCCTCGAGGCGAGGACCTGACCGCTCGGCTAGACCGACGGATCTGGAATGGCGCGACGGATCGCATCCGCCAGCGCATCGATCTCGTTGAAGGGCATCCCGAAGAATCGCTCGAAGAGCTCGGCGTCGAGGTCCTCGCGCCAGGACGGCGAGGTGAGGTCGACGTGGACGCCGACCATCGAGGCCGCCCGGACCGCGAGCTCGGGGCGACGGCGCTGCGCCAGGACCTGGATCATCGCTCGCGGATAACGGGTCGAGCGCCAGGCCGTGCGGACGTCGTGCACGTCCACCGACTTGCCGTCGCGGAGCTTCCGCTCGAGCTGGACGAGGGGATCGGCCGCCTCGCGCTCGGCGGCGTCCTCGGCCCGGTCCTGGCGATCACGGCGTGGCACACCCGGGAGCTTACAGGGACTCCGGCTGTCCGGCGGCGGTCGCCGACGGGCTCCGCGAGGTGCCAGACACCTCGTTACGGGCTCGACTCGGCTCCTTCCGCCTCCGGGACCTCGGCGCGGAGCTGGCGGCTTCCCCTCCGGAGCCCTCGTGCGGCCAGTCCGCTCGCCAGGGCCCAGGCGAGGCCGACCGACCATCCGGCCAGGACATCGGTCGGATAGTGCACCCCGAGGTAGAGCCGGGTCAGCCCGATGACCAGCGTGAGAGCTCCCGCGACCGCGATCACATAGACCCGCTCGCGCCACCGCGGGCAGAGCTGCGCGAGCAGCGTCCCGAGCGTCAGGTAGACCACGGCCGACATCATCGCGTGGCCGCTTGGGAAGCTGGGAGATGTCTCGAGCATCAGCGGCGGAACGACCATCGGCCGCGGGCGGTCGAACGCCCACTTCAGCCCAACCATCAGGAGTAACCCGCCGCCCGACGCGCCGAGGACGAGGAGGAGGTGACGCCAGAGCCGGGCGAGCGCGAGGAACCCGGCCACGGCGAGGACGACGAAGAGCAGCACCGGCACGCTCCCCAGCGCGGTCAGGTTCCGGGTCGCCGCCGGCAGCCAGGCCGGGCCGATGGGGACCGCCAGGTCGCCCCGAGTCCGGAGCGAGCGGAGCACCCACGCGTCCATGCGTTGCGTCTCGCCCTCCCGCACCTCGTCCGCGAGCTTCAGGAAGAGGAACGCTGCCACGCAGAGGACGAAGAGGACCGCCAGCGGTCGAATCAGCGTTCGGGTGGCGCCCATGAACAACAGCGTTCGTCACCGGGCAACGCACGGCAAGGGGAACCCGCGTTATGCATTCGGACATGGATGCACCGACGCTCTTCATCTCGCACGGCTCGCCGATGATCGCTCTCGACCCCGGGGATTTCGGCCCTGCCCTCCACACCTGGGCCTCTCGTGCGTCACGGCCGCGCGCCCTCGTCGTCGTCTCGGCCCACTTCCAGTCGGGTGGGGGCGCTGCGGTGACCTCCTCCGCGCACCCCGAGACGGTGCACGACTTCGGTGGCTTCGACCCAGAGCTCTACCGGCTCCGCTATCCCGCTCCGGGCGACCCTGCGCTCGCCGCCCGCGTCGCGAGCCTCGTCCGCGACAGCGGCCGCCAGGCGACACTCGATCCGGCGCAGGGCCTCGACCACGGCGCGTGGATTCCCCTGCGCTTCCTCTTTCCCGACGCCGATGTCCCGGTGGTGGAGCTCTCGCTACCGGCGGACACCGACTGGACGGGGCTGGTCCAGCTCGGGGCCCACCTCCGACCGCTCCGCGCCGAAGGCATCTGGGTCGTGGGCAGCGGCGGTCTGATTCACAACTTCCGGCATCTCGCGTGGAAGGACCCGAACGCCCCCGTTGCGCCCTGGGCCGCCGACGCAGAGGCACGCTTCGTCGAGCAGATCCGCAGGCGCGACATCCCGGGCGCAGTCCGCCTTGCGTCCGAGGACCCCGGGATGCGCCAGGCTGCACCCACGCCCGAGCATCTCGCTCCGGCATTCGTCACGCTCGGGGCCTCCTCCGACAGGGACACATACCAGGACGTCTACGTCGGGTTCCGGCACGCCACGCTCTCGATGCGGACGTTCGCCTTCGTACCGCGCGCCTGAGCCACGCCGACGCGGTCACCCGAGCGCGGATCCTCGGCGAGGCCCGAGGCTCCTCCTCCTCAGACGCCGAGCACGATACGCGCCTTCGAGAGCAGCCGCTTCATCTCCGGAGTCGCCGCCCGGTGCAGCGCCTCATCGAACTCGAACCAGCGCACGGCATGGCTCTCCTCGGGATCCATCCGGAGCGCCCCGGGGTCGTCGGTGAGCGCCAGGAACCTGACGTCCAGGTGCAGATGCGCCGGCTCGGTCCCCCGGCTCGGGATGGGATGGACGTCGACGTCGAGTGGCCTTGGCGCCGTGGGATGCGGGATCACGGGGCACCCGGTCTCCTCCTCCGCCTCCCGGAGCGCGGTGGCGAGGAGGTCGTCCCCGTCCGAGGGCTCGACGTGCCCGCCGGGCTGCAGCCATCTCCCGAGCTTGCGGTGCCGGACGAGTGCCACCCGCGTCCCGTCGGTCACCACGGCGCTTCCGGTGAAGTGTGCGGCCGGCTGGCTGCGGGAGAGCGGCTCCGGGAGCAGCATCCGCTGGGCCCGCATCAGGGCCAGATCGGCCCGCTCCTTGTCGTCGGCTGGCACCACGGCGGCGAGCAGCGCTTCCAGGTGTTCCATGGCGGGCGCCCGATGCTCCCACGCTTCGTATCAGCGCGCATCACACCCCGTGCCCGGGCGCTGCCGAGCCGCCGCGCTGCCTAGTACGGGAACGCGGCCGACCAGTCCGCGAACCCGCCTGCTGGCACCTCGGCGGGGCTGTAGAAGCGGCCCATCCGGTTCTGGTCGATGACCAGCGCGCCTCCACCGGGTGCAGCGCCGAACCGGCCGACGAAGACGTGGGTCACCGGCTCGTTCTCCGCGTCCAGCGGGTATGCGAAGGAATAGGTCTTCCAGCGCTGCCACGGCTCGATCCCGTTCCGGGACCGCCACCAGGTAAGATCCACGCGCTGAAAGGTTCCCTGGCCGTCGGTGATGACCTGGCGCTCGAGCCAGAGCAGGTCGTCGATGTTGTCGTCGGGGTCCATGTTCGCGATGTAGAGGTCCTTCACCGCAGTGCCCAGATCCCGGTTCAGCTGTTGCCAGGAGCCAATCGCCGCATCGGAGATCGCCCACCGCCCGTCCACGACCGCGAGCACGTCGGTGACGCCGTCGCCGTTGAAGTCACCGAAGCGGAGCTCGCTCATCGGGAAGCTGGAGCTCGCCACCCGGTGCCACGCCGGGCCCCCGATGAGCGGCGTCACCCACCACTGGCCGTCCGGAGCGGCGAAGAAGGCGTGGGTGGTCTGCCGGGTCACGTTGGGCCGCTGGTCCCTCGCCGCGGGATCGAACCGGCCCAGCTGGACCTGCGAGAGGGGAACGCCGAATGCGCCCAGCGACTCCCACGGCCCGGTGCCCCCACTGGAGACGACCCAGCGTCCATTGTGCTCGGCCACCACGTCGCAGCGCTTGTCCCCGGTGACGTAGGCGAGCTTGACCTGGTCCAGCCGCTCCGTCCTGGCGGCGAGGAAGGACCACTGCAGCTCACCGTAGCTGGAGAACCACCAAGTCCTTCCGGTGGCGAGGAAGAGGTCGTCCACTCCATCGCCGTCGAAGTCGCAGACGCCGTACTGCCCGAACGTGTCCACCCCGAAGGTGTTCCCCCGACCGACGGTGACGTTCTCGTCGGTATAGAGGGCGATCGCATCGCCCCGGTCCGCGAACGGGAAGACGTTGTCGTCGATCAGCGCCCCGATCAGGGGCTTGCCGCGGATGTGGATGTCGGTCTCCTTCCGATACTGCCAGGTGTTGGAGAGGATCCAGAACTCGATCCCCGCATCGCCGCACTGATCCTTGCTCCACCAGCAGCCGGTCCCGTGTGCGTCGAAGCTGTGGGTGTAGTTGTTGTAGAAGTGGCCCTCGTAGCCGCCACCCCTGAGCACCAGGTTCTGGTCCGCCCAGTACCCTCCGGTGTTCCCGCTCGCAGCGATGGCGTGACGGTTGAAATCGAAGACGTTCCGGGAGATCCGCACCCAGGCTCCGTCGTCGCTCACCACCCCGTAGCCCAGGGCGGTGCCGGGGAGGATGTCGGGGTCCGGGTGCTGGTTGTGGTGGATGTAGCAGTCGTGAATTCGCACCTGGTCCGGATGGGTGATGCGAGCTCCGGACGCTGGCGCCCCGTCGGCCCCCGGAAACAGGTTGGACACGTCGATCGCCGCTGCCCCCCATCCGGCGATCTCCATGTTGGAGATCTCGACGTCCACGCATCGGAAGACTCGGATGCCGGTCTCCGACGTCTGCTGGAACCCGAAGTCGGGGCCGAACAGCCGGATTCCCGAGATCCGGGCGCCGTCGCCGTCGTGGTCGCCGAACGGCTCGCAGGCGATGTCGAGGAAGATGTCGGAGCCGTCTGGCTTCGGCTTGCCGTACCGGAGAACGGGCCCGAGCGTCTGCGGCGTCCGGCCAGGCCCGGGCGGCGTGCTGACTCCTCCGCCGGCACGCGTGGGCTGACTGTCCCCGAAGGAGTCCACGCTGGTCAGGGTGACGCAGCGCCCGAAGGTGATCGGGAACCAGCTGCCCGGGAGATCCGAGAAGTCGAGGTCTACGCCCGGCCCGAGCCGGACGACCGTATCGTCCGTCTGCAGCGAGGTCTTGAGCAGCTCCCGCTGGCTCGCCCGCACCGAGGGATCGGCGCTCGCCGCGATGTCCACCACCTGGCGGTGGCGGAAGGGGCACTGAATGTGTGGACGCCCGAGATCGGCGCCTCGAGGCAAGCCGACGTCGCGCCCGGGCGGATCGCCGTCGGGACCTGGCCGCCCGGGGTGGCGTCGCGCCCCTCGTTCCTCCGCGGGTCCGTCCGGGCGCGGGCGGTGGTGTCCGGCTCGCCTGGAGGCCGCCGGTTCACCGGCGCTCTCCGCCGGTTCGGAGTGGCTCCGTGCCTCGTTCTGGGCGGCGTGAGCACCTCCGCTCGCCATCACCAGCGCGGCGAGGAGGGCGCCGTACGGCATCCGCCTCGCGGCAGACCTGCAGCCGATCGCGCCAGCCGTCCTGATGACGCACGCTTTGGGAGGCATCTGGATTCCCCGGGTGAGGGGTGGCCCACGCGCCGACCCCATCCAGGGACACGAGATCGGCTGCCAGGAGCGGACACCGCGCCCTCTTTCCAGCTGGACCCCGGACTGCTCCGAAGACACAGCATCCGCTCGCTCCGCGTTTCCCCAGTCTCCACGGCCGGTTTCGCTCCCCGGATCGAGCGCCTGGCGTTCTCGCACGCGCTGTCCTAGCTCCCACCTCCGCCACATGCCCGCCAGCCTGGAAGCCCGTCGTCTGCGAAAGAGCCTCCAGGGCCGCGTGTTGCTCGACGGCGTGGACCTCCGCCTCGACGGCGGAAGCATCACCACACTCAGCGGTCCGTCCGGCGGTGGGAAGACGACGCTCCTGCGCATCCTCGGTCTCCTCGGCTCGCCCGATGACGGCCAGGTGCTGCTCGACGGCGCGGACGTCCTGAAGCTCCCCCCGCGAGAGACCCGACGCCGCATCGCGCTGGTCGCTCAGGCCCCGGCCATGTTCCAGGGCACGGTGCTGGACAACGTGCGAACGGGGCCACGGCTCGCCGGGCAGGAGCTACCGGAGGCGGACGCACGCGCACTGATCGTCCGCGCCGGGCTCGAGCCGCAGTTCCTCGGCCAGGATGCCCGTGCGCTCTCCGGCGGCGAGAAGCTGCGGGTCGCGGTGGCGCGGGCGCTCGCGCTCCGCCCGGAGGTCTGGCTGCTCGACGAGCCCACGGCGGCCCTCGATGCCGAGCGGGCCGACCTCCTGGCCCGGCTGCTGCGCGAGCTCGCGGCCGCGGGCGCGGCCGTCCTCGTCGTCACCCACGATGCCCGGGCGCTGGACCAGCTCGCCGGCACTCACCTCCAGCTCGCCGGCGGGCGTCTCCTCGGGGAGAAGGCCGCGTGAGGCATCGCAGCCCTCCCGTCCTGCCGCGTGCTCGCGCGCCCCGCCCGTCGGTGCGCCGATGAGCTACGTCACGGTCACCTCCCCCCAGCTCGTGCTGTCGCTCGGTCTGATGGCGCTGGCGATCGCCGTCTCCTCGCGGAACCGGCTCGGCCTGGAGAAGGACCTGCTCGTCGGCACCTTCCGGGCGGCGGTGCAGCTGCTCGCGGTCGGCCTGCTCCTGACCATCCTCTTCCAGAACGAACACCCGATCGGGGTGCTCGGCCTCATCGGGGTGATGGTCCTGGCCGCGGGCTGGACCGCCGCCCGGCGCATCGCGCATGGGCCGGGGACCGGCGTGCTGTTCCGCTACGCCACGCTCGCCGTGCTCGTTGCCGGCGTGGTGGTCCTGGTCCCGGTGTTCACCTTCGTCATCCGCCCGGCGCGCTGGTACGAGGCGCGGCTCCTGATTCCCATCTCGGGGATGATCCTCAGCAACGCCATGAACGGCGTGGCGCTGGTCTTCGAGCGGGTGTTCGCCTCGATCCACGACGATGCGCCGGCGGTCGAGCAGCTCCTGTCACTCGGCGCGTCCCCGAAGCAGGCGGTGGAGCGACACACCCGCGCGGCAATGAACGCGGCCCTCAGGCCAACCATCAACGGACTGCTCACGGTGGGGCTGGTGGCGCTCCCGGGGATGATGACCGGGCAGATCGTCAGCGGCACGGCGCCCGACCAGGCCGTGCGGTACCAGCTGGTCATCATGTACCAGCTCGTGGCGGTGGCGGCGGTCGCCGGCGCTCTCGCAGCGCGGTTCGCCCGGTCCCTGTCCTTCGACGGTCGCGAACAGCTGCGCACGTTCGCCGATCGCCGGGTGCGGTAGTCTCCCGGCCCGGTGAGGGGACCCGCCACAGTCCTCGTCTGTCTGGCGCTGGGATGCGCAACGGCGACGGAGCGTCCGGCGAGCGCCTCCCCGCCGGTGCCGTCGTCCCCGGCCCCTCCGGAGGGTGGCAAGGCGGCGTCCGTGGTCCCGGTGGTGGGGGTGGCGACGCCTGAGGCATTCGGCGAGGTGGACGCGCTCCTTCTCCGGACACTCCCGCCCTGGGGGGGCGGCGTGCTCCGGGTGGAGCGGGACGGTGCGGTCATCTTCGAGCGCGCCTACGGCGGCTACACCGTCAGCGACGCCGTCCCCATCGCCTCGGCGACGAAGCTGCTCAGCGTGCTCGTCCTGCTCTCGCTGGTCAGGGATGGCACGCTCTCGCTCGACCAGCCCGCCGCGTCGCTGGTTCCCGACTGGCCGAAGGACAAGGCCGCCATCACCCTGCGCATGCTGCTGGCCCAGACCTCCGGCCTGCCGGCGCGCTCGCCGTGCCTCGAGACGCGGACCATGACCCTCCCCGCGTGCGTCCAGGAGATCGCGAAGACCCCGCTCCGTGCGCCGCCCGGGACGGCATTCATCGACGGGGGCGCCGGGTTCCAGGTCGCCGGACGGATGGCGGAGCTCGCGTCGGGAAAGCCGTGGGCGCTGCTCATGCAGACCCGGCTGATGGACCCCCTCGGCCTGTCGAGCACCGGCTTCGGCCGCACCGACAACCCGCGCATCGCCGGCGGCGCCCAGGCGAACGCGGTCGAGTACGCGCGCGTGCTGCGGCAGCTCTTGCCCGGCGCGACGCCCGACCTCCTGGGTCAGGCGCTCCGGCAGGCGGTGCTGGCAGACGAGACCGGCGGGGTGCCGCTCATGCAGTCGGCGTACGCGCTCGCCCCGGGACGGGAGGGCATCCGCGCCGGCTTCGGCGTCTACCGGGACCGCGTCGCGTCGGATGGACGCGCGCTGGAGGTCGTGGCGCAGGGGGTGTTCGGCTTCACCGGATGGGTCGACACCGAGCGCCACCTGGTCGGCGTCCTGGTCGTCCGCGGGAAGGTGTCCGAGGTGTGGCCGGTGGAGCAGCGCGTCCGGGAGCTCGTCCGACAGGCCGTGCCGGTGCCCGCGCGGTGAGACGGCTGCTCCGGGTGCTCGCCCTCGCGGGCGCGGCGGCGGCCTGGTCCGCACCGCCGACCACCCCGCCCACGAGTCCACCGCCGATCCGCGTCGCCATCACCGTCGACGACCTCCCGAGGCACGGCCCCGAGGCGCCGGGACAGGGCCGGCTCGCGCTCCACCGCGCGCTGCTCGAGGCGCTGGGGCGACACCACGTCCCGCGTGTCTACGGCTTCGTGAACTCCGGCCGCGCCGAGCCCGGAGACCGTGCGGCGCTCGAGGCCTGGGTCGCCGCCGGGAACCCGCTCGGAAACCACACCGCGCACCACCCCTCGCTGGGCGCGGTGGGCATCGAGGCGTACCTCGCGGACGTGGACGCGGGGGAACCCCTCCTGGCCGAGCTCCTCGGCCCGGGACAGGAGCGCGTGTGGAAGGTCTTCCGCTATCCCTATCTGTGGCAGGGAACGGACGTGCCCTCGCGCCTCGCGCTGCGAAAGTCGCTGCTCGAGCGCCACTACCGGATCGCCGAGGTCACCATCGACTTCGAGGACTGGGCCTACAACCGTCCGTACGTTCGGTGCCTGGCGCGCGGGGATGTGGACGGTGTGGCGGCGCTCGAGGCGACGTTCCTCGACGCGGCCGTCTCCCAGCTGCGCTGGGCGGACGACACGCTGCGCCGGCTCGCGGGGAGATCCGTGCCGCACGTGCTCCTGCTCCACGCCGGCGCCTTCGACGCGCACATCCTCGACCGGCTGCTCACCGAGTACGAGAAGGCGGGCGTCCGCTGGATCCCGCTCGACGAGGCGCTACAGGATCCGGTGTACCAGCGCGAGCCGGACCCACCGCGCTCCTGGCGCGCCGAGCTTCCGGTCCAGATGGTCCGCTCCCGGCAGATCCAGGGCTTCCCCTTTCCGCCCTCCGCCGGCCCGCTCCTCGAGCGCACGTGCCTCGGCGCCAGCGAGCGGCCTGCGCCGGCCGAGCCGTGACCCGTGGTGGGGAGTCCACGCCCACGCAGGCCCGGGCGGGCCCCTCAGAGGTCGGCGAGCCGCTCGTCGATCTCCTCGGCGAGCGAGGGATGGTTCTGGGAGAGCGCCGTGCCCCGCGCGCTCTCCAGCACGGTGCGCGCCTCGTCCCGACGCCCCGCGCCGGACAGGGCATCGCCCAGGGCGACCATGGCCGCGGCGTAGTCCGGCTGGAGGGCGACGGCTGCCCGCAGGCTCTCCACCGCCTCGGCGTAACGGCGCTCGTCGAGCAGGAGCTTGCCCAGCGAGAAATGGACCATCGGCGAGCTGGGATGGTCGGCTGCCAGCTTCCGGAACTGCGCCTCGCGTTCGCTGCCCATCGCGATGCCCCTCGTACCACTCGCCGCCGGTGTGCGCTCTGACTTATGGTGCGCCGCCGTTGAGTCCCGCCAAGAGCAAGTCGAAGCGCCCCCGCCCGGCCGCCCCCCGGGGCACTCCGCGCAAGCGCCCTGCCCGCCGCGCACCACAGCCCGCGGCGGCGGCATCCCGTGCCGAGAACCCCGAGGCGCTCGCCCTCGCCCGTCGCGCCGCGCAGCTGCTGGTGGACCGGAAGGCCAGCGACGTCGTGCTGCTCGACGTCCGCGGCATGAGCAGCTACGCCGACTACTTCGTCATCGCCTCCGGTGATTCGGAGCGCGGCGTCGTCGCCACCGCCGAGCACGTCCGCGAGACGCTGAAGAACGCCGGCCACCGGACCATCGGCACCGAGGGATTCGAGACCGGCCACTGGGTGCTGCTCGACTTCGGCGAGGTGGTGGTGCACGTCTTCTTCAACGAGGTGCGCGCCTTCTACGACCTCGACGGGCTCTGGGCCGACGCGCTCAAGGAGTCGGTGGCCTGAAGCTCCGCGTCCTCTCCGTGGGGCGCGATCGGTCCGGTTGGTTCGAGCCCGGAGTCCAGGGGTACGCGGACCGGCTGCGGCGCCACGTGGAGCTCGAGCTGGTGGAGCTTCCGGCGACGAAGGGCGCGCTGCCTCCGGCCGATGCGCGCCGCCGCGAAGGCGAGGCGCTGCTCGGGAAGCTGAAGCCGGAGAGCTGGCTGGTGGCGCTCGACGAGCGCGGGACGCTGCTCGACTCGGTGGAGCTCTCGCGCCTGGTGGCGACCGCGAGGGACGCCGGCCGGGAGCTCGTCTTCTGCATCGGAGGCGACGAGGGCCTCGACCCCTCGGTGCGCGAGCGGGCGTGGAAGGTGCTTGCCCTGTCGCGGATGACTCTCCCCCACCGGCTCGCGCGGCTGGTCCTGATGGAGCAGCTCTACCGGGCCTTCTCCCTGTTGCGCGGCGAGCCGTACCACAAGTAGCCGCTGCGTCCCGGCGGGCCTGGCATTATCTATCCATCCCCCTGCGTATGATCACCATCACCTACTGCAACGTCTGAGGGTATCTCCCCCGGGCCACCCGTGCGGCGGCCGAGCTGAAGAAGTCCCTGGGCGTGGAGGCCGAGCTGATCCCCGGAAGCGGCGGCATCTTCGAGGTCGCCGTGGACGGCAAGGTGGTGGCGAAGAAGAGCCTGGGTGGCTTTCCGACCGAGCAGGACGTGGTGAAGGCCGTCGGCGCCGCGCTCAAGCGCTGACCGCCCCCACCGCCGGGACGGGCCGTGCGCTGCTGCGCCGGTCGAGACGGCGGTAGACGCGATCGGTGGCCCAGGCGAGCGCGGAGGTGGCGGCCACGACCACCAGGGTGAGCCCGGCAAAGCCCGCCCATCCGCAGCGGCCGCCGGCGATGCTGGCCAGCGAGACGCCGCGGACCTCGTAGTAGAGAAGCATCTCGTGGAAGAAGTACGCCGCGAGCGACGACGTCCCGAACAGCTCGAGCAGCCACACCGCAGCTGAGCGCCGCGCCCCCGCCGGCGCGCGTGCCTCGATGGCCAGGAGCAGGAGCAGCACCGCCATCACCGAGATGCCGCGTGCGCCGGTGTTCGCGGGGTCGGTCACCCAGAACGCATGGGGCGGATAGATGGCGAGCCACAGCGGCTTGAGGGCGAACACCACGGCCGAGCCGATCCCGATGCCCACCGCGAGCCGGCGCACCTGCGCGGCGGTCCCCCGCGCGGCCGTGGCTCCGGCGGCGCCGCCGAGGAATGCCCACCCCGCCCACGGCAACAGGGGGAAGACGGTCCGGTGCGGGCCGTCCTTGTTGAACAGGTCCTGGAGTGGACCGGTCACCCCGTCGGCGAACGGTGCCACGAGGAAGAGCCCCAGGCCGACGAGCAGCGAGGCGATGGCGAGGGTGCGCGGGCGTGGCGCGAGCGCCACGTTGAACGGGAGGGCCATCAGCAGCGTCAGCCCGATGCACTGCAGGATGTCGACACGGAGCAGCCACCCCGGCTCGACGGAGATGGGAAACCACACCCAGTTGACCAGGGTGCCGACCGCGAGCACCTCGCCGATTCGCCGGAGCGAGCGCAGCACCCGCGATGTCCGCGGCCCGCCCGATGACGCCGCACGCACCTGGACGAGCGCCAGCGAGAAGCCGGCGGCGAAGATGAACGATGGCGCCACCAGGCCGTTCACGTAATCGAGCACCCCTGCCACGTGCGTGGCGAGCAGCTCCTTCCGCAGGAAGACCATGGAGTGGGTCTCGACCATCACCAGGACGGCGAGCCCGCGCAGCCAGTCGAAGGCCCTGACACGCGCCTGGGCGGGGGGCTGTGACGGGCCGGGCACGATCGAGGTTCTACCAGCACCTCCGTGGTCGACGCGCACTCCCATGCTGGCTACCCTTGGCGCATGCCCGCCAAGCACCGCGTCCTCCTGGCCATCCTCGACGGCTGGGGCCTTCGGGACGAGCGCGAGGACAACGCCATCCTCCTCGCCGGGACGCCGAACCTCGACCGCTTCGCCGGGAAGATGCCCCGGACGGAGCTGCTCACCTCCGGGCTGGCAGTGGGCCTCCCCGAGGGGCAGATGGGCAACTCGGAGGTGGGCCACACCAACATCGGCGCCGGGCGGATCGTCTACCAGGACCTGGTGCGCATCAACCGGGCGGTGGAGCACGGCGAGCTCGCCCACAACCCGGCACTGGTCTCGGCGATGGACGCCGCGCGCACCAGCGGAAAGGCGCTGCACCTGATGGGGCTCATCGGCCCCGGCGGGGTGCACGCGTCACAGGAGCACCTCCTGGGGCTCCTCAAGGCGGCGAAGAGCCGCGGCGTGGCCCGCGTCTTCGTGCATGCGTTCCTCGACGGCCGGGACACCCCGCCCATGAGCGCGCTCGCCTACCTCGAGGAGCTCGAGCGCTTCCTCCGCGCGACCGGGACCGGACGCATCGCCACGGTGATCGGCCGGTTCTATGCGATGGATCGCGACAAGCGCTGGGACCGCGTTCAGCAGGCGTACGACGCCATGGTGCGCGGAGTCGGCCGCCGTGCCCCGGGCGCGGTGGAGGCCGTCCGCGCCTCGTACGCCGAGAAGGTCGGCGACGAGTTCGTGCACCCCACGGTGATCGTCGACGGGGACACCCCGGTGGGCTCGGTGCGCGACGGCGATTCGGTCATCTTCTTCAACTTCCGGGCGGATCGCGCGCGCGAGCTGACCCGGGCGCTGGCAATCCCCGGCTTTCACGAGTTCGACCGCGGCGGCTTGCGGCTCGGCCGCTACGTCTGCATGACCCAGTACGACGAGACCTTCGCGCTCCCGGTGGCGTTTCCCCCCGAGCAGCCCCGGGAGATCTTCGCCGAGGTGCTGGCCGAGCATTCGCTGACCCAGTTCCGGACCGCCGAGACCGAGAAGTACGCGCACGTGACGTTCTTCTTCAACGGCGGCCGCGAGATCGTCTTTCCGGGCGAGGAGCGGGTGCTGGTCCCCAGCCCCCGGGACGTGAAGACGTACGACCTGAAGCCCGAGATGGCCGCGCCCGAGGTGACGTCGCGGCTGGTCCAGGCGGTGGGCTCGGACCGATACGACTTCCTCCTGGTGAACTACGCCAACCCGGACATGGTGGGGCACACCGGGAAGCTCGACGCGGCGATGAAGGCCGTCCGGGTGGTGGACGATTGCCTGGGCCAGCTCGCCGAGGCGTGCGCGCGGGCGAAGGTGGTGCTCGCCATCACCGCGGACCACGGGAACTGCGAGCAGATGCGCGACCTGGTCACGGGCGAGCCCCACACGGCCCACACCATGAACCCGGTGCCATTCCACCTCGTGCACCCGGACTTCGCCGGCGCAAGGCTCCGGAGCGGGGGAGTCCTCGCCGACGTGGCGCCGACGCTGCTCAAGATCATGGGCCTGCCGCAGCCGAAGGAGATGGACCGCAACAGCCTGCTGCTCTGACGCGTCTCTCGTCCGCCGAGGTGTCCATGGGCATCCTGCCCGGCGGACCCCGGAGTCCCACGGCTTGGCTTGCCGTGGGCAGCGGGCGGACGAGCCGGCGCTCGGAGGCGTCGCTCTGAACCTCGAGGCTCTTCCCTGGGGCGGCGCGGGACTTGCTGAGTCGTGTCTGGATGGGCCTGGTCGCCGAGCTCCTGGCGCTCGCGTTTCCACCGGCGTGCGCGGCCTGCGGCGAGCTGCTCGAACGGGACACGCCCTTCTGCCCGCCGTGCGCGCTCGCAACCGAGCCGGTGCCGCTTCCGGGGTGTGGCCGCTGCGGTGAGCCGGTCGAGGAGACCGGACCGTGCGGCCGCTGCCGGACCCGGCCGCCACCCTTCAGCGCTGCCCACGCCGCCTTCGTGCACACCGGGCCGCTCGCCCGCGGCATCCACCGGTTCAAGTACGAGGGGCACAGCGGACTCGCGCTCCCGCTCGCCCGGGCGCTTGCCGCCGAGGCCGGGCCCTGGCTGCGGGCACTCGAGCACCGAGCGCCGGCCCCCGTCCTGGTCCCCGTTCCGCTCCACCGCGGCCGCCTGCTCCGGCGGGGGTACGACCAGGCCGCACTTCTCACCCGGGCGCTCGCCCGTACCACGGGGCTGCCCCTCGAGACGGGGCTCCTCCGCCGGATCCGGGCCACCCGCCGGCAGGTCGGGCTCACCGAGGCCGAGCGTACCGAGAACCTGCACGGCGCCTTCGCCGTGACCGGTCCGCCGCCGGACCTCCCGGTGCTGCTGGTGGACGACGTCCTCACAACCGGCGCCACCGCCCGCGCCGCCAGCGGTGCCCTTCGAGCCGCCGGCGCCCGGAGGGTGTACGTCCTCACCCTGGCCCGGGCCGTCGGGGAAGCGAACCCCGGTCGCTTCGGGTTATGAGGGGTGGAGCAACCCTTGGTCTCCAGCCTCCTCCTCTCGGCCTTTCTCGCCGCAGCCCCTGCCGCGCCGTCCGTCGACGACCCGCTCCCCGCGGAGGCGCAGGCGCGCGCCAGGGACGCCCTCGCCCGGTCACGCACGCTCCGGGGCGCGCCGGCGCTGATGCGCCTGCGGTCCCTTCGCGACGATCTCGCCGACACGCGACCGGTGGACACGACCATTGCCCGCATCGCCGGCGACGCGCGGACCGAACCCTTCACCCGCGCCCTCGCCCGTCAGCTCCTCACCGACGTCGACGTCGCGCAGGGTCGGGTCGACGAGGCCACGCGGCGCCTACGGGCGCTCGGGTACCTGCAGGACGTTTATGTCCTCGGCGGGTTCGACAACGAGGGGAAGACGGGCTGTGACACCGACTTCGGCCCGGAGGCAAAGCTCGACCTCGATGCGTCGCTCCCGGCCAAGGGCCACCTGGCCCGCTGGCGGAAGGCGGCGGACCGTTCCCTGGACGGCGGCGTGGACCTCGGAGCGATGGTGCGGCCCTCGCGGGGTGTCGTCGCCTACGTGCTCGCCCTGGTCGACGAGCCCGCAGCCCGGCGGACGGTCCTCTCGCTCGGCACCTCCGGCGGGTTCCGCCTCTGGGTGAATGGCGAGAAGGCCGCGAGCAGTGACGCCTACCACCCTGCCCGGCCCGACCAGGAGCGCCTGTCGGTCCAGCTCCGGGCGGGCGTGAACCGCATTCTCCTCAAGGTGTGCCACGAGGACAGCGGCCCGCTCGGGGCCTACCTGCGCGACGAGGACGCGCGGGCGAAGCCGCTCACGCCCGCGAAGCTCCCGTCGCTTCCCGCCGGGCCCGCACCGGCCGTCCACCGCCTTCCCACCCTCGCCACGGCACTCGAGGCGGCGGTGGCCCGGCACCCCGACGACGGCCAGCTCCGCGGTGACTACGCACGGGTGCTGGAGGCAACGCAGGCCTTCGACACCCGCGAGCACTCCGACGCGGTCAACGCCGAGCGGGCAGCTGCCGATGCGGGACGGAGCGGAACGGCCGATGCACGCCTCGAGCTGCTCGCGGCGCGTCTCCAGCAGGACGAGAACCTGCGCCGGCGCCACCTCGAGGCCGCCATCGCCGCTGCGCCGGAGCTCCTCGAGCCGCGGCTGATGCTTGCTCGCGCCGAGCTCACCCAGGGCCACCCGGAACGGGTGCTCACCCAGCTCCAGCCCCTGGTGCAGCGGTGGCGGGCATTCGTCCCGGCCCAGGTGCTGCTCGCGCGGGCCGAGGACGACCTCGGGGACAGCGTGTCCGCCACCGAGCGCATCGAGGCGCTCCCGCCCTCCACCTGGAGGGTACCGGACGCCGCTCGTGAGCGGGTGCGCGCAGCGCGGCGCCTGGACCGATCGGACGAGGCGATCCAGCGGCTGCGTGCGCTGCTCGATGCACGGCCTGGTGATGGCTCGAGCCTCTCGCTCCTCGCCGAGATGCTCGCGGATCACGGCGACGTGGGCGGCGCGATCGAGGCGCTGCGGAAGGCGCTCCGGCTGTCACCCACCAGCAACGACGTCCGCCTCCGGCTTGCCGAGCTCCTCGCCTCCAACGGACGGCTCGAGGAGGGGCTCGCAGTCTTCTCCGCGGCCGAGGCGCTCTGCCCGGACGATGCAGACGTGGCCGAGCGCAAGGGGCGGGCCCTGCTCTACGCCGGGCGCAAGGAGCTCGCGCTCGAGGCGCTGGAGCGCTCGCTGATGCTCCGCCCTCAGAACCCGGGGCTCCGCGACGCGGTTCGGGCCCTCCGCGGAAGCGAGACGCAGACGGCCTCGGCCGACGCGATCGACGTGCGGCCGCTGGTCGCGGAGGCGGACAGCTATGCCGAGGACGCGGTGACTCTGGCCGACGTCACCCGGGTGCGGGTCCAGCAGAGCGGGCTCTCCAGCCGGTTCCACCAGCTGGCGGTGAAGGTCTACACCCGGCGCGGCGCGGACGCGTTCCGGACGTTTCCCATCACCTACAGCCCGAGCCGCGAGGAGGTGCGCATCCTCCGTGCGCGCATCACCAAGCCGGACGGGTCACTGGTGGAGAGCTTCGGCGACAGCAACCGCAGCCTCAACGAGCCGTGGGCGGGGATGTACTACGACGCGCAGGCGAAGGTGCTCAGCTTCCCCGGCCTCGCGCCGGGTGACGTTCTGGAGCTGCAGTACCGCGTAGAGGACACCGCCAGCGACAACCTCCTCAGCGACTACTGGGGTGACCTCGCCTACGTGCAGGGCGTCACCCCGAAGCTCCGGTGGGAATACGTCGTCGACATGCCCGCGGGGCGAACGCTCTACTGGAACGAGAAGACGCTCGGCCCCGGAGTGAGCGCCCGTCGCGAGCCGTCTGCCGACGGACGGGTGGTGTACCGGTTCGAGGCGAAGCGCGTGTCGCGGGTCACCCCCGAGCCCGGGATGCCGGGATGGTCCGAGGTCGCAGCCACGCTGCACGTGTCGACCTACAAGACGTGGGAGGACGTGGGCCGGTACTACTGGAACCTCATCCGCGACCAGCTCGTCCCGGACGACAGCATTCGCCGGGCCGCCGAGGCCGCGCTGAAGGGCGTGGACCGCAAGGATACGCGGGCGGTGGTGCGCGCGCTCTACGAGTACGTGGTGAAGAACACCCGCTACGTGGCGCTCGAGTTCGGCATCCACGGGTACAAGCCGTACCGGGTGGACCGGGTGCTCGCGCGGCGCTTCGGTGACTGCAAGGACAAGGCGTCGCTGCTCCACGCGCTGCTCGAGGTCTCGGGCGTGGACAGCCGCATCGTCCTCCTGAGGATGCGCCAGCTCGGGGCCATCCCCGCCGAGCCCGCCTCGCTCGCCGTCTTCAACCACGCGATCGTCTACGTCCCGGCGCTCGACTGCTACCTGGACGGCACCGCGGAGTTCCACGGCGCCACCGAGTTCCCCATCCCCGACCGACGGGCCAGCGTGCTGATCGTCGAGCCAGGCGGCAAGAGCCGGTTCACCCTCACTCCCGAGGCCCGTCCCGAGGACAACGTCA
>JADGQZ010000056.1 GCA_017881345.1 Myxococcaceae bacterium
AACGTTGTCGTTGGCTTTTGTGTCGTTGCCTTCGTGATTTACGAGTGTCAGGCCCACTCGGCACGCGTCCAAGGGCTTCTGTGCCCCCGTCGAAACCAGGGCGCCCCCTTCAGCACCACCCACACTAACCGCTGCCCCGGCCGGGTCAATCGGAAGGTGGGTGGAGCGCACACCTCGTGAACGGCCGTTTTCTCCGGAAGTCCCCCGAGTTGCGATAACTCTTGTCGTCGAATGAGGGGCGCTGGGCTCACTGCCGCAGTCGTCGCGGCGCTCGTCGCGACGCCGGCCGCTGGCCAGGCGCCCAACCCTTACGTCCGCGGGTTCGACACCATCCCGCAGAAGGCCACCCCGCTCTCGCGCTCCGCCTTCGTCGTCGAGGGGGCGCGCGCCGCCCCGCCCGGCAGCTGGCACGGCGAGCTGCTCTTCGACTGGGACGTGCAGATCCTCGCCTACCTGGACGGGGGGCAGAAGGCCGGGAACTTCATCCCCTGGCGGGTCGACGGGCATCTCATGGGCGCGTGGACGGTGCTTCCGTTCCTCGAGCTCGGCGGCGACTTCCAGGTCACCCTTGGCCAGGGGTCGAACTTCCAGCAGATCGCCGGCGCGTTCGGCCCGCCGGTCGACACGCCGGTCGGCGCAGGCCTGGGCGACATCCGCTTCGTCCCGCGGCTCTTCACCCCCGCGAGCTGGAAGCTCCCCGTGGACGTGGCCTTCGTGCCCGAGCTGCGCTTTCCCACCGGCAACGCGACCAGCTTCCTCGGCGGTAACGGGTTCATCTTCGCCCCGCGCATCGACGTCGAGACCGCCTTCGGGCCGGTCCGGCTCCTCCTCGACGTCGGGCTGAGGTACCGGAGCACCGGTCAGTACCTCCAGCTCATCGTCGAGAACGAGTTCACCGGCGGCGGCGCGGTCATCTGGGCGCTGCCGAGCGGGAAGGTCTTCCAGCGGCCCGAGCTCATCCTCGAGACCACCTTCTCCACCCCGCTGTCCCAGCCGTTCGCCGCCAACGTCGGCAGCACCAGCGCCTCGGCGACCACGCCGTGGGAGTTCCTCCTCGGCGCCCGCACCCGCTTCGACAAGCACTGGGGCGGTGAAGTCGCACTTGGCCGCGGCATCGCCAATCCCGCACCCGGATACGGACGCGAGGCATTCCGGATGCTCGCCTCGGTGCGGTACGACTTCGAGCCGGAGCCGCCGCCTCCGCCGGTGAAGGACCGCGACCACGACGGCGTGCCCGACGACCGGGATCGCTGCCCCGACGAGCCCGGGGACGGTCCGGACGGGTGCCCCGACCTCGACTGGGACAAGGACGGCATCCCCAACGTGGACGACCGCTGCCCGCGCGAGCCCGGCACCCCCGAGCTCGACGGCTGCCCCGACCGCGACATGGACGGCATCCCGGACCCCGAGGACAAGTGCCCGGACCAGCCCGGGCCCGCGGAGAACGACGGCTGCCCCGTGGAGGGCCCGCTGGTGACGCTGGAGTCCGACCGGGTACGGCTCAACGGGAGCGTTCACTTCGACTACGACAAGGCGGTCATCAAGCCCGAGTCGTATCCGCTGCTCGACGAGGTGGTCAGCGTGCTGCAGAAGAACCCCCAGCTGAAGCTGGTGCGCGTCGAGGGCCACACCGACAACCGCGGCACCGCGGCGTACAACCTGGACCTGTCGCGCCGGCGGGCAGCGGCGGTGCTGGAGTACCTCGTGCAGCACGGCGTGTCGCGCAAGCGGCTGGTCAGCGCGGGCTACGGTTTCGAGCGTCCCATCGCCGACAACGCCACCGCGCTCGGCCGGGCGAAGAATCGCCGCGTCGAGTTCCGTGTGCTCGGCGACGACACGTCGACGAAGCCGGCCAAGTGATGCTGCGCGCGGGCCCCGACCCGCGTTAGTCGTCGCGGGCACTCTCCAGGAGCTCGCTCCGATGCCCGACGCCACGCCCCGACTCGACGACTACGTGCTTCTCGGCAGGAGCGGCCTCCGGGTCTCCCGGCTGTGCCTGGGCACGATGACCTTCGGCACCGAGTGGGGATGGGGCTCGGCCGAGTCGGCAGCCCGGGAGATGTTCGACCGGTACCTCGACGCGGGCGGCAACTTCATCGACACCGCGGACGGATACACCGGAGGGACCAGCGAGACCTTGCTCGGGAAGTTCATCCGCGATCGAGGCAACCGCGACCGGGTGGTCCTGGCCACCAAGTTCACCTTCGGTGCCGAGCCCGGGAACCCCAACGCCGGCGGCAACGGGCGGAAGAACATGCAGCGGGCGCTGGAGGGCTCGCTGCGGCGGCTGCAGACCGACTGCATCGACCTGTACTGGATGCACGCCTGGGACGGGCTGACCCCGCTGGAGGAGGTGCTCTCCACGCTCGATGCGGCGGTGCGCGCCGGGAAGGTCCGGGCCATCGGCTTCTCCGACGTGCCGGCGTGGTACCTCGCCCGCGCCCAGACCATCGCCGAGTTCCGCGGCTGGGAGCCCCTCTGTGCGCTCCAGCTCGAGTACTCGCTGGTGGAGCGGAACATCGAGCGCGAGCACGTCCCCGCCGCGCTCGCCCTCGGCGTGGGCCTCTGCCCCTGGAGCCCGCTGGCGAGCGGCATGCTCACCGGCAAGTACCACCGCGACCGCGCGCTCGAGGGACAGGGAAGGCTCGGGGCCATCCAGCAGTCCGGAAACCCCGGCTTCCTGAAGCTCTTCACCGAACGGAACTGGCAGATCGTCGACGCGCTGGTCTCGGTGGCGAAGGAGGTGGGCCGCTCTCCTGCCCAGGTGGCTCTGAACTGGGTCGCGCGGCGTCCGGCGGTGGCCTCCACCATCATCGGCGCGACGAAGCCATCGCAGCTCGACGACAACCTCGCCGCGCTCTCCTTCGAGCTGCCCGAGCCCCTGCGGCGCCGGCTGGACGAGGTGACGCGGCCGGAGACCGTGCACCCGTACCACTTCTTCGAACCCGAGATGCAGCAGATGATGACTGGCGGGACGCGGGTCTCGATCCGCTGACTCAGTCCTTTGCCAGCACCGCGTCGATCCGGGCGCGCCAGGTGCGCTCGCTCGCCGCACCGAGGTAGGTCGCCTGGAGCTGCCCACGGCGATCGATGAGCACCATCGTCGGGATGGCCGAGACGGCGTACGCGTCGGCCATGCCGTCGTCGGCGAAGGTGGCGTGGCGGGCGAGCCCCGGCGCCCGCTGGTCGATGAACATCCCCACCTGCACCTTGGCGATGCTCGGATCGTCGCGGCTCGCGGCGAGGAAGACGACACCGCGCGGTTCGTACTCGCTCGCGAGCTTCAGCAACGTGGGCATCTCGGCGATGCACGGCCCGCACCAGGTGGCCCAGAAGTCGAGCATCACCACCTTGCCCCGGAGCTCGGACGAGCTGATGGACCCACCGCCGAACTTCTCCAGCGTGAAGGGCGGGGCGAGGCGCTGCGCGGCAGCCGGACCACGCGCGCGGCGCGCCTCCTGGATGCCGGACCAGAGGAGCCCCGCGATGCCGAGCGCGAGCAGCGCGACGGGCAGCACCGGAAACCGGCGCGCGGGGGCCGCGGCCGCCTCGCCTGCGGTCTCCTCTGCACCGCCGTCCGTCGTCACGCGATCCTCTCCACCAGCGCGTCCAGTCCACGCCGGATGCAGGCCCGCGTCCGCGGTCGATGCTCCAGCCACCGGACCATCCAGGGCGAGCACCGGTCGTAACACGCGACCACGGCCCGGCCCATCGTCGTTGGCAGCAGGACCTCGTCACGGAAGGCGCGGAGGACCTCCAGCTCGAACGCGCCCTCGCCGTAGGCCTGGGTGGCGATCCAGCAGGGGCCGGTCCGGCGGCGCCAGAGCGTCCGTCCGGTGGAGAGGTTGGTGACGCCCCGGAGCACCGGGCCGTCCGTGTAGAGGAAGGCGAGGAGGTCCCCGCGGGCGGCGTGAAACACGTCCGGCGAGCCGTCGTCGAACTGCACCCGTGAGGCGCCTCCGCCGAGCGGCTCGAGGCGGAACGAGAGTCGACGTCCGAACGGGGCCGCGGAGGAGCGGACCTCGCGCGACTCGGCCAGGTACGCCGAGAACGGCTGGTGGCAGCGCTGGCAGGTGAAGCTGTGGAGGGCGTAGCTCGGCGGGAAGCTGAGCTCCTGCTCGGCGCGGCAGGTCGGGTGCGCACAGGCGATCCGGGCGCGGACGGTCGGCGCTGGCCGCGGGTCGTAACGCGACTGCCGGCCAACCGGGTCCCACACCGGACGTTCCTCCTCATCCTCGCGCACCCAGGCACGCTGGCGGGTCCGGCTCTCCCGCTCGAGCGCGGTCGCGCGCGCCCACGCCTCCTCGGCCTGGGCGACGCGGCCCTCGGTGGTGGCGGCCAGGGCCTCGGCGTGCGCCTGGACCGCGCGGACCAGGGGGACGTCCGCCTCGGCAGTCCGTCCGGCCTCCTGGAGCGCCCAGCCCCGTGCGAGCAGCCCGATCCCCTCCTGCAGCAGCTCCGCGGCACGGGGGCGTGCGGGGTCGTCCGAGCGTGGATACAGCGGCGGCTCGGGGAGACGCTCGAGCCACTCGGTGCTCTCGGTCCGGAAGGCATCGAGCGGTCCCGGACCGGGCGGGGGCCGGCCCAGGGCGCGGGCCCGTTCGACTGCTGCGGCGAAGGCCTGGTCGGGGGTCACGGAGGTGGGAGCGCCAAGTCTCTGGAGTTCCAGCACAAAACGAGGTGTCTGACACCTCCGGAGACGACCCGGAGGCGGCCAGTTCTTTGTGGGGTCTGGTGGGCCGATGTAAGACAACGGACAGGGAGGTGCCATGGGCGTCGTTCGGAACTTCGTGTGGACGGTGGGCGCACTGGCCGCGGGCATCGCGCTCGCGACGGTGGAGGTTGGCGGGAAGACACCTCTGGCCCACGCCCAGTCGGCGTGGAAGCGAAGCGATGCCAGCGAGTGGCTCCGGGACCGGGCCGACGACGCCGTCGACCATGCCCGGGGCGCCCTCGGACAGCCCCAGCGCCCCCGGGAACGACACACCGACGACGACCGCGCCGCGCTCGACCGCATCATCGCGAAGCGCAGCAGTCACTGACGTCGCCGGAGGGCTACCGCCGCCCGCTCCCCCACCCTACGTTGCTCCGTTGGCGGCGGTGGGGACGGGTGATGGGACGGGCGGTGGCGGCGTGGATCGTCGGGTGCGCGCTGGCGGTGCAGCCGGCGCTGGCGCGGCCGGCGGTGAACGAGTCGAGGCAGCGGCGGGTCTGGTCGGATCGATCGTCGCTCGCCCAGGTGGCGCGGGCCGCGCTCCCGGCCGTGGTGTCGATCACCACCCGAGAGCGCTCGCTGTCCGCCGGTGAGCCCCAGAAGGGCATCGGCTCGGGCTTCATCATCTCGCCCGACGGTTACGTCCTCACCGCGGCCCACGTCATCGAGGACGCCGAGAGCTTCACCGTCACCCTGCTGGATGGCCGGGGCTGGCCCGAGGACGTCCCGGCCACGCTGGTGGGCGCGGACACCGAGACCGACTGCGCTCTGATCAAGATCCAGACGCCGCGAAGGCTGCCGAGCCTCGCGCTGGGGTCCGCCGACGACGTGGACGTGGGCGACTGGGTGGTGGTCATCGGCAGCCCGTACGGCCTCGACCACTCGGTCTCGGTCGGCGTCGTGAGCGCGAAGGGCCGGACCGACATCATCCCGGGGTCGCGGACCAGCGACGTCGAGTACCTCCAGACCGACGCGGCCATCAACCCCGGCAACTCCGGGGGTCCGGTGCTCGGCCTCGACGGCAAGGTCGTCGGCATCGCCAACGCGGTGAACACCACCGGTCAGGGAATCGGGTTCGCCGTCCCGGTGGACGTCGCCCGGGTGGTGGTGGACGAGCTGCGGAGCCACGGGAAGGTCCGGCGCGGCTGGCTCGGACTGTCGGTGGTGGACCTCACGCCCGAGGTGGCAAGGACCTTCGGACGCCCGAGCTACAGCGGAGTGGTGGTCTCGGAGGTCGTCGTGGGCAGCCCCGCCCAGCGCGCCGGGCTCCGCGCCGGAGACATCATCGTCGAGGTGGACCGCACACCGGTGCAGCGCGCCCAGGCCCTGCGCTGGAAGGTGGCCCGGAGCGGACCGGGGAGCTCCATCCACGTCCGCGTGGCGCGGGCTGGCCATCCCCTCTTCGTCGCTCTCACCCCCGTCGCGATGCCCGCCGTCGCTGCCGGCTCCCCGCACGGCCAGCTGTCCGGGGCCGGCGCAGAGGCGAAGGGCGGCAAGGCTCCCGGAGCCGGCACGAGCACCAGCGCCGGGACCGGTGGCAGCGGAACCGGCGACGCCGAGCCCTGAGGCGTCACTCCGAGGGGAGGAGCCGGCTCGGAGTGCCCGGCGAGACCAGCCACAGCTGCCACGAGGCGCGGGTCACCGCCACGTGCAGCCGACGCCGGCCGTCGTCCGACATCGGCCAGGCGGACTCGACCACGTCGGGCACGACGACGTAGTCCCACTCGAGGCCCTTCACGCTGTCCACGTCGGTCACGTCGAGCC
>JADGQZ010000467.1 GCA_017881345.1 Myxococcaceae bacterium
CCGCTGCTTCGAATCCCCGGGGCGCTCGACTCGACGTGGTCCTGGATCCCGGACGCCTGTCTCTGCAGCGCAGCCCGGATGCTGAGCCGGTACGCGAGCCGACCGCTGGATCGGATGCTGGCAGGCCACGGCATCGCGCTGACCGAGTTCCAGCTGATGGTGACCCTGCGAGACGCGCCAGCCCGGGCGGTGGAGCTCGCACGGCGGCTGCGACTGGACCCCGGGCCGACGGGGCGGGCGCTGCTGAGACTCGAGGAGCGGGGCGTCGTTCGGCGGGCCTCCCCATGGCGCTTCTCGGAGTGGACTCTCGCGCGAGAGGGAGCGATGCATCTCGAGCTGCTCGAGCCTGGCTGGATCGATCTGAACGCGGCGCTCCACTGGAACCTCGGTGGCGAGCTGCCGGGCGCGCTGGTTCGCGTCATCGACCACCTGCATCACCCGGTCCCCCGGGAGCACCAGGGCTGGTCGGACTGAACATCTCGCGCGTTTCCTCGAGCGGCCGGGGTCGCGGAGGCCGCCAGTCGACGCCCGACGGATCGACCCGTCGTGGTGACCGTCTTCCCTCCGAGCAAGCCCGTTCCTGGCTGCCCGCGTCCTGATCAGCTCGCAATCATCTGCAGCCGCCGCTCGCCAATGGCCGGCCTCTCCTCGACTGCCGGACGATCCCATTCCACCGCGAACCGGACCGCTCGCGCGATCACCGCCGGGTCCGAGAGAATCCTCCGGTGCCCGAGTCCCTCGGTCGCGAGCAGCTCGGCTCCCGGCCACGCCCGGTGGAGCGCCTGGGCCGAGAGGAACGGCACCTCGCGGTCGGCCCGGTCGTGAATGACGAGCGCCCGCCCCGCCAGCCTCGGCGCCACCGCCGTCAGCTCCATGGTCTCGAGGCCACCCTCGTCCAGGACCCGACGGATGCGGGCGCGCATCGCCGCTCGCACCGACGGATCCAGCCGGAGCACCTGCTCGAAGCGCTGGAGGTACGGCTCCATCGAGGCCGGCCCGGAGATCAGCACCGCCCGGGGCAGCGGGGCGCCGCGCCCCGCAGCGAGCACCGTCGCCGGCACGCCGAACGAGTGGGCGATGACCGCCTCGACCGACGGCTCCCGTCGCAGGACCGCGTCCACCGCATCCACCGCCGCGGCCAGGGTGAGCCGCCTGCCCGAGGACCGGCCGTGCGCCGGCAGGTCCACCGCCACCACGCGCCGCCCCGCATCCCGCAGCGGCGCGATGAAGGCCGCGAGGTCTCCCGATCCCCCGTTCCATCCATGCACCAGGACCACCGTCGGCCCGCCGCCGTCCCACGCGTAGGTCAGCACCCGTTGCCTCCCGACCCGTACCGTTTCCACCCGATCCGGCCGAGGCGTGAACCGCGGGCGACGCCGCTTCCCCGTCGCGCAGAAGATCTCGAACGCCAGGCGCCCGGCCGCGCTCGGCGACACCGCCCCCACCCCCGAGAGCAGGCCAGACATCAGACGAACGTTCGTGCTATTTCCAGACATGTCGACTCCTCGTCTCCGGTGCGTGCTGCGGGTTCAACGGGTCAAGCGCGCGGGCATCGCCTGCGCGAGCAGCTGCTCGAACGCCTTCCGCGCCATTGCGTCGGCGTTGCGCTGGCGGAGCAACCGCCGCGCATGGTGGTAGCCGAGCATCAGTCCGTGGATCTGGAACGCGAGCAGGTCGCAGTCGAGGTCCGCCCGGAACAGCCCCGACTCCACGCCGAGCTGTGCCGAGCGCGACAGCACCGCCAGGAGCCGCCGCTGCTCCTCCACCAGGAAATCCCGGGCCGGCCCCGTCCGGTCGTCCAGCTCGAACGATGCCCCGGCGAAGAGACACCCCCCGGGCGTCTCGGGCGAGCTGGCCCACTTCTCCCAGCGCTCGAACAGGGCGCGCAGCCGCGCCGGACCCCGGGGCTCGTGCAGCGCAGGACGGATGACCTTCTCCTGGAAGTCCGCCGACGCCGCCCGGAGGACCGCAACCTGAAGGTCCTCCTTGCTCCCGAAGTGGGCGAACAGCCCGCTCTTGGACATCTCCAGGGCAGACGCCAGCTCGCCGATGCTCAGCCCCTCGAGGCCGTCGCGGCTCGCCACCTTCGCCGCGTGCCGGAGGATGCGCTCCCGGGTCTGGTCGCCCTTGCTCACGGGAAGAAGAATACGAACGGTCGTTCTTTTTGTCAACTCCCGGTATCGCGGCTCCCCGGAGGCCGCTCCGCCGGCGGCCCGAGCGCCGTCCGCACGGCGTGGGCCAGCTCCTCGAGCCGGAACGGCTTGTCGACGATCTCCCGGATGCCGGCGGCCTTGGCCGTGGCCGGCGAGACCGACCACCGATTCCCGGTCGAGAGCACCACCGGCAGCTCGGGCCGCAGCCGACCCACCCGCGCCGCCAGCTCCACCCCGTCCATCCGGGGCATCTGGAGGTCGGTGAGCAGGAGGTCGAACTCGTCCGGGTCCTCGGCCAGGACCTCCAGCGCCTCCTCGGGATCGTTCACCGCCGTCACGTGGTACCCGAGCCGCCGGAGCTGCTCGCTCACCACCCTCGCGATGACCGGCTCGTCGTCCACCACCAGGAGCCGCTCGCCCGCACCCGGAGGCGCCTCGGACAGGACTTCCGCCGGCTCGAGCCGCTCCACGCTCGCCGCGGGCAGCTCGACGTCCAGGGTGGTCCCCTTCCCCGGGACGCTCCGGACGTAGATCTGCCCGCCGTGGTCCTGCACGATTCCCTGCACCACCGCCAGCCCGAGCCCGGTCCCCTCCCCTGTCGCCCGGGTGGTGAAGAACGGCTCGAAGATGCGCTCCAGCACCTCGGCCGTCATCCCCACCCCGTCGTCCGTCACCCGCAGCCGCACCATTCCCTGCGGCGACGGCGTGCCTTCTCCGCCCGACGACGGGAGGTTCCCGAGCTGCACCACGACCTTGCCCGTCCGGCCGTGCAGCGCCGCCGCGGCGTTGGTGACCAGGTTGATGACCACCTGGTGCATCTGCCCCTGGTCGGCGAGCACCATCGCGGTCCCCGAGTCGATCGAGCTCTCCAGCGCCACCGAGGCCGGAAGCGAGGCGCGCATCAGCTGGAGCGCCTCGGTCGCCACCTGCTGCAGCAGCATTGGACGGTGCTCCTGCCCGGTGCTGCGGGCGAACGTCAGGAGCTGCCTCACCACGTCGCGCGCCCGGCCGCCGGCCTGGAGGATTTCCGACGCCCTGGACTGCAGCGGCCCGGGACACTCCTCCTGCAGCAGCTGGGCGTGCCCCATGATGGCGGTGAGCACGTTGTTGAAGTCGTGGGCGATGCCGCTCGCCAGCGTGCCGATGGCCTCGCGCTTCTGAGACTGGCGGAGCTGCGTCTCGAGCTGTCCCCGCCGCGTCTCGGCCTCCTTGCGCTCGCTCACGTCACGGCCGATGCCGAGCAGATCTCCCGAGGTGTCGGTGGTCATCGCCACCGCCACCTCCAGCACCCGCTCGCCGCTCGTCGTCCGGACCGGCAGCTCGAACGCCGGCCCCGACGCAGCCTGGAGCCGGGCCCAGGTCTCCTCCGGCGCGTCGCCCGCCACCAGCGACACGAACGGCCGGCCCACCCAGTGTGCCGCCGGGAACCCGGTGACCGCCTCGAACGCCGGGTTGAGCGAGGTGATGTTGCCCTCGCGGTTCACGGTGAAGATGACGTCACGCGCCCGGTCGACCAGCGAGCGGTAGCGGTGCTGCGACGCCTTGAGGTTGCGCGCCGCCAGCACCTGGAAGGCCACGGTGAGGCCCGCGTACACCGTGAAGTCGGCGAAGGTGGCGAGCGGGGTGTTGTGGAACGACGGCGGAGGCAGCGCCCCCCGGAGCGACGCCACCGCCAGCCCCAGGGCCCCGAGCACGCACGCCACCGCGGTGAGGACCGTGGCCCGCGTTCCGAGCAGGAGACCCGCGGCCACGATGAGCACCAGCAGACCGATGGGCGCCGAGCCCGAGAGCCCCCCCGCGGTCACCGCCGACACGGTGAGCAGGAGCCACCCGCAGGCGAGGTAGCACGCGGAGGCGAGCACCACGTGCCCGCGCCGTACCGCCCAGGCCAGCGCGAGGATCACCCCCCAGCCGAACGCGGTCTGCGTCCCGTAGCGGACCCACGCCGCCGGCGCGATCCACGCCGACACGCCGAAGTACACCAGGAACCCGACGGCCTGGATCCAGAGGAACGACAGCAGCAGCTTCGCTTCCCCGCGAACCTGAGGCTCGCCCGGCCCTGGCACACCGAGTGGGTTCATGGAGAGCTGCTCGAGTGTGGAGCCGGGCGGTCCCGGTGCGCGCCAGCGGAGCGTCACGGTGAGGGGCCTCGCCGGCCATTCTGCCAGACACCGCGACATTGCAGAGGTGCGAGCCCGGCACACCTGCCCTAAGGTCCTGCGGCTCATGCGTCCCCCGCGCCTCGTCGCCCTCTGCCTGCTCGTCGCCGCCCCGGCGCTCGCCGCCGCGCCACGCACCTTTCGCGTCGACTACTTCCATACCGGGAGTGGAGGGCAGGAGATCTTCAGCCTTGACCGTCTCGTGGTGGAGACCCTCCCCTGGCCGGGGAACCCCGCGCGGCCCATCGACGACACCGACTCGGGCAAGTACCGCTTCCTGATCAAGGACGGGGCGAGCAAGACCCTCCTCTACTCCCGCGGCTTCAGTTCCATCTTCGGCGAGTGGGAGGAGACGGCGGAGGCCAAGGAGCGGGCGCGCACCTTCGAGGAGTCGCTGCGCTTCCCCCTGCCCGCCGGCCCGGTGGAGGTGACGCTGGAGAAGCGAAGCCGGACCAATGCCTTCGTCCCGGTGTGGACCTTCCGGGTGGATCCGAAGGACCCGACGGTGAGCGACGCTGTCCCGGACAGCCCGGGCGCCCTCATCCCGCTCCTCAAGAACGGGCCCCCTGAATCGAAGGTGGACCTGCTCATCCTCGGGGACGGCTACACCCACGCGCAGCGGGCGAAGTTCGAGCAGGACGCGCGCCGGCTGGTGACCATCCTGTTCTCCCAGGCGCCGTTCAAGGAGCGGAAGCAGGACTTCAACGTCTGGGGGCTGTGCCCCGAGTCACGCGAGCCGGGCATCTCGCGGCCCTCCACCGGCATCCACCGCCGTAGCCGGATCGGCGCCACCTACGACGCGTTCGGGAGCGAGCGGTACGTCCTCACCTTCGACAACCGCTCCTTCCGCGACGTCGCCTCCTTCGCGCCCTACGAGTTCGTGGAGATCCTGGTGAACGGCAACACCTACGGGGGCGGCGGCATCTTCGGCCTCTACAGCACCGTGGCCGCCGATTCGCTCTGGTCGCCCTACGTCTTCGTCCACGAGTTCGGGCACCACTTCGCCGGCCTGGCCGACGAGTACTTCACCTCGGAGAGCGCCTACCTCCCCGCCGCGGACCGGCTCGAGCCCTGGGAGCCCAACGTCACCGCGATGAAGGACCCCGCAACCCTCAAGTGGAAGGCGCTGGTCTCCCCCGGGACCCCGCTGCCCACGCCGTGGCGCAAGGACGAGTTCGAGACCTTCAGCCGGGCCATCCAGGTGGAACGCAAGAAGATCCGCGCCGACCGCCGCCCGGAGTCCGAGATGGACGCGCTCTTCACCCGGGAGAAGAAGGAGGTCACCCGCATCCTCGGGACCGACCAGTACTCGGGCAAGGTGGGCGCATTCGAGGGCGCGATGTACGAGTCGCGCGGCTACTTCCGGCCCGAGGAGGACTGCATCATGTTCACCCGGGACGAGGTGCCGTTCTGCCGCGTCTGCCAGTCCGCCATCTCGCGCATCATCGACCTCTACACCAAGGGGCCCCGGTGACGCGCGTCGGCCTGGTGGCGCTCGGGGGCGCGCTCGGCTCGGTGGCGCGCTACGGGGTGGGTGCGCTCGCCGCGCGGCTCATCGGCCCCGCGTTCCCCTGGGGCACGCTCATGGTCAACGTGACCGGTTCGTTCCTCATCGCGCTGGTGATGCACCTGGCCCTCACCGGGACCGTCATCTCGCTCGAGATGCGCATCTTCCTGACCACCGGGATCCTGGGCGGCTTCACCACCTACTCCTCGTTCAACTACGAGACGCTGGCGCTCCTGAACCAGCGGGCGTACTGGCTCGCCGGGCTGAACCTCGCCAGCACGGTGCTCGGATGCCTGGTGGCCGGGATGCTGGGTCTCGCGGCCGGACGGGCCGTGGTGGGCGGCTAGGAGGCAAGTGGCATGGGCCATCGGGTACTCGAGGGCGAGCAGACGCTGCTCCGGATCTTCCTCGGCGAGTCGGACCAGTGGCACGGCCGGCCGCTGCACATCGCGCTGGTCGATGCGTTCCGGAAACAGGGCGCCGCCGGCGTCACCGTCCTCCGGGGCATCGCCGGGTTCGGGGCACGGAGCGTCGTGCACACCACCCACATCCTCCGGCTGAGCGAGGACCTGCCCATCATCCTCGAGCTGGTGGACACGCCGGAGCACGTCGAGCGGCTGCTCCCGCTCCTCGACGAGATGGTGGGCGAGGGGCTGGTGACGATGGAGCGGGTCCGGGTGGTGAAGTACGCCCCCGGCACCCGCGGACCGCCCGGCTGAGCGCCCCCGTCGGCATCCCGGCGGCTTCCGGGGAACTGTGCTGGCATCCCGGCGGCTGGCTCCGGTAAGGGGGCTCGCTGGAGGACGCCACGTGGCTCTCGACCTGAAAGACTCCCTGGGGCACCCGCGCGACCCCGAGACGGTCAGCGGCATGGCCCGCGGGCTGAGCGGGAGCGAGATCCTCCGCATCGCCGGAGAGATCCGGACCCTGGTGTCGAAGGGCGCCAAGGTCTGCAACCTGACGGTGGGCGACTTCAGCCCGCGCGAGTTCCCGATCCCGGTCGCCCTCCGCGACCTCATCGGCCAGGCGCTCCAGGCTGGCGAGACCAACTACCCCCCGGCCGACGGCATGCTCGAGCTGCGGCAGGCGGTGCAGCGCTTCTACGCCCGGAACCTCGGTCTGCACTACCCGCTCGAGGGCATCGTCATCGCCAGCGGGGCGCGGCCGATCATCTACGGCACGTTCCGCAGCGTGGTCGACCCCGGGGACGTCGTCGTCTACCCGGTGCCCTCCTGGAACAACAACCACTACACGTACATGACCGGGGCCCAGGGCGTGATGGTCCCGACGCTCCCGGAGCAGGGGTTCATGCCCACGGCCGATCAGCTCCGGCCGCACCTCCCGCGCGCCCGCCTCCTCTGCCTCGGCAGCCCCCTCAACCCCACCGGGACCATGTTCACCGCGGAGCAGCTCAAGGCGGTGTGCGAGGCCATCGTCGAGGAGAACCTGGGCCGGCGACGGGCGGGGAAGCCGCCGCTCCTCGTGATGTACGACCACATCTACTGGGTGCTGACCTTCGGCGAGGCCAAGCACGTCACGCCCGTCGGCCTCGTGCCGGAGATGGCGCCGTACACCATCTTCGTCGACGGCATCTCAAAGGCCTTCGCGGCGACGGGAGTCCGGGTCGGCTGGGGCGTGGGCCCGCCGTCCATCATCTCCCGCATGAAGGATCTCATCGGCCACACCGGCGCGTGGGCGCCTCGAGCCGAGCAGGTCGCCTCGGCACGCTTCCTGGACGACGTCCCGGCGGTGGAGCGGTACCTGGTCGAGATGCGGCGCGGGGTCGAGTCGCGCCTGCAGACCCTGCACCACGGGGTGATGGAGCTCCAGGCCCGCGGGCTCCCGGTCAGCGATACCTCTCCGCAGGGCGCCATCTACCTCTCGGTGCGCTTCGACCTCGTCGGGCGCGGCGGGCTCCGGAGCAACGAGGACATCCGCAAGCTCCTCCTCGAGCGCGCCGGATTCGCCGTCGTTCCCTTCCAGGCCTTCGGGCTTCCCGACGAGACGGGCTGGTTCCGGTGCAGCGTGGGCGCGGTCTCCGAGGTGGAGATCCGCGAGGTGATGCCACGGGTCGAGGCAGCGCTACGCTCGGTCCTCGACGCCGCCGCCTGACCGGTTCAGCCGAGCAGGCTCTCCTGCGCGCGGCGGGTGAAGGCCGCGATCTCACGCTCGACCCACGCATCGTCCCGCCCGAGCTCACGGGCCACGACGCGGGCCACGGCCGGCGCGCACTCGATGGCCGCGCGGGCATCGAGCACCAGCGCGCGCGTCCGCCGAGAGAGGACGTCCTCCACCGATCGGGCCATCTCGTGGCGCACCGCCCATGCCACCTCGCACATCAGATAGGGCAGCCGCGGGTGCATGGGGACGGCGAGGTCGGGATCCGCCTCGGCCAGCGCGCGCACCTGGTCCGCCTCGGTGCCGTAGGCGGCCAGCATCCCGCTCGGAGTCCCCGCGGCGGAGTGCTGCACGTCCTCGTCGGCCGGAGCCCCGTGCAGGCGGAGCTCCGCAGTCCTCGAGGGCCGCTCCGGCAGACCGACCATCCGCGCCGCGTGGTCCACCACGTCCTCCCCCATGCGCCGGTAGGTGGTCCACTTGCCGCCGACGATGGTGACCAGCCCGCTCGGGCTCTCGAAGATGCTGTGGTCGCGGCTGAGAGAGGCGGTGGTGGTCGCCCCCTCGGCGCGGACCAGCGGCCGGAGCCCGGCGTAGACGCTGAGCACGTCCTCGCGCCGCGGGTCCCGGGTCAGGTACCGCGCCGCGTGCTCGAGGAGGAACGCCACCTCCTCCTCCAGGGGCCGCGGCTCGGCGTTCACCTGCGGCACCGGCGTGTCGGTCGTGCCGACCAGCGCCCGCTTGTGCCACGGGACGACGAAGAGGACCCGGCCGTCGTCGGTCCGCGGAATCATCAGCGCGTGGACACCGGGGAGGAACGAATCGGGGAGGACCAGGTGAACGCCCTGTGACGGCGCGACCAGGGCCTCGGCGTCGGGTTCGTCCATCCGGCGAACCCCATCGGCAAAGACGCCGGTGGCGTTCACCACCGCGCGCGCGCTCACCTCGTGCTCGCGCCCGGACTCGTCGTCACGGACCTGGACGCCGCGGATCTTCCCGCCGGACTTCAGCAGGCCCACCACGCTCGCGTGGTTCACCAGCACCGCCCCGAGGTCGTCCGCGGTGAG
>JADGQZ010000057.1 GCA_017881345.1 Myxococcaceae bacterium
CCCCTCTGATCGTCACTCACCTCGATGCTCCTCGCTGCAATTTCCGCCGATTCACCCGACGAGGACGCACCTCATGCGGTACCCCTCGTGAGGGCCGCGGGTCATTGCACATCCTCCGCTCCGGGGCAAAGGGGGACACCCGCCGATTGCAACGAGAGCGGACCCCGGCCGTCAGCCCCGCAAACGGGAGAGAACGGTCCGGAGCTGGGACGCCCCCCCCAGGGCGGTGAGACCCAGGTACACCCCGCCGAAGACCGGGACCAGCACCGCGGCCACCAGGAGCGGGCTCATCGCCGGCGCGGGCAGCACCTGGGTCCCCCAGAACCGGGCCAGCGCCGGGGCCGGCCCCGCGCGCTCGGTGAGCCACATCTTCCCCAGGAGGGCGAGGCCGCCGGCGGTGAGCGCGCTCCCCCAGAACCAGGCCAGCCGCCGGGTGGGGATGCCCGTCCGGCCGATGCGACGCGCCAGTGCCCGGCGGAGCAGGAGGAACTCCAGCCAGGCAGCGAGCCCCGTCGTGGCCGTGATGCCCACCGCGCCGATCTCCACCGGCACGCCGAACCAGCCGGGCCCGTACCTCACCGAGACGTAGGCCAGCACCGCCGAGAGGACCACCCGGATCGACGCGAACAGCAGCGGCGTCCGGGCATCCTGGAGCGCGTAGAACGCCGAGGCGTACAGCCGTCCGAGCGTCCCGGCGACCAGCCCCACCGCCGACCCCATCAGGAGGTACCAGAGCCACCGGGTGTCGGCAGCGTCGAACTTGCCGGTCTGGAACAGCAGCGCCCCGAGCACGTCCCCGATGAGCAGGAAGGCGACCGCGGACGGCACGACGAAGAAGGCGATGCGCTCGAGCCCCCGGTCGATGCGCACGCGCAGCCGCGCCAGACCCTCGGGTCCGAGCGCCGTCTCCCGGGCCAGCTCGGGCAGCTCGGCCGCCGAGACCGACATGCCGAAGAGCGACACCGGGAGCAGCGCCAGGAGCTGGGTGTAGCCGAGCACCGCCACCGTCTGGGGAGAGATGAGCGAGGCGTAATAGGTGTCCACCAGGGCGCTCACCTGCACCACGCCCCGGGCGACCAGGATGGGGAGGAAGCCCCGGAACACCGCACGCATCGCCGCGCTGGTCGTGTCCAGCGAGGGACGGAAGCGCCCGAGCAGCGGCCAGAGCACCGGGAGCTGGACGAGGAACTGCAGCGCGCTCCCCGCCACCACGCCCCAGGCGAGCAGCGTCGTCAGCCGGTCCTCGTCCACCCGCGGCCCCGCGGCGACCAGCACCACGATCTGCGCCAGGTTCCAGACCACCGGCGCGGCGTACGAGAGGAAGAACTTCCGATGGCTGTTGAGCACCCCCAGGCACCAGGCCGAGAGCACGAGGAGCCCGGTGCTGGGGAAGAGGATGCGGGTGAGCTGGACGGCCTTGGCGAACGCCGCCGGCCCGGTCTCGGCGAAGCCGCCCACCACCGCGCCGACGATCCACGGCGCGGCGAAGACCCCGAGCGCCACCAGCACCGCCACCAGGAGTGAGAGGAGCCCGAAGACGGCGCCCGCCACCCGGTCGGCGTCCTCGCGGCGGCCCTCGCCGAGCAGCCGGGCGTACACCGGGATGAAGGAGGCCGAGAGCACGCCTTCCCCGAACAGGTTCTGGAGCACGTTCGGGATGCGGAGCGCCGCGGTGAAGGCCCCGGCCAGCGCCGAGGTGCTGAGGTAGTGGGCGAAGACCCGCTGCCGGACCAGCCCCATCAGCCGGGAGGCCAGGATCCCCAGCGCCACCAGCGTGGCGCCCCGGCCCGAGCTCCTGGGTGGCTCTGTCACGTCGCTCACCGGCGGCGTCACTCTAGCGCACGCTCCGACACGTGCCTGCGCTCCTCTTGACGCCGTGCGCTCCGCCCCGCATGGTGGCCGGCTCGTCACACATGGCAAAGGTTCTGGTCATCGACGACGAGGCGAACCTCCGCAAGGTGCTCGCCGCGTTGCTCCGCCGTGACGGCTACGACGTCACCATCGCCGAGGACGGCGAGATGGGGCTCGCCGAGTTCCAGAAGAACGCCGCTGACGCGGTCATCACCGATCTGGTCATGCCGAAGCTCGGGGGCATGGAGGTGCTCCGGGCCATCAACTCCTCGGACCCCGAGGTGCCGGTCATCATCATCACCGCCCACGGGACGGTGGACTCGGCGGTCGAGGCCATCAAGCTCGGGGCGTTCGACTACGTGACCAAGCCGTTCGATCAGCGCGAGCTCTCCAACGTGCTGGCCAAGGCGATCCGCACCCACGAGTCCGCCCGCCGCAACGCCCGCGGGGAGCGCGGCCGGCCGTCGCTGGTCGGCGAATCGCCCCAGATGCAGGAGGTGATGCGGATCATCGACAAGGTCGCGGACACGCCCTCCACGGTCCTCATCACCGGCGAGAGCGGTACCGGCAAGGAGCTGATCGCCACCGCGCTCCACGAGGGCAGCTCCCGTCACGACAAGCCGTTCATCCGGATCAACTGCGCGGCCATCCCCCGGGACCTCATCGAGTCCGAGCTCTTCGGCTACGAGCGGGGCGCCTTCACCGGCGCCGTCACCTCCAAGCCCGGCCGGTTCGAGCTGGCCGACGGAGGGACGCTGTTCCTCGACGAGATCGGGGAGATCCCCGTCGAGATGCAGGTGAAGCTCCTGCGGGCTCTTCAAGAAAGCGAGTTCGAGCGGGTGGGCGGGATCAAGACCACCCGGGTCGATGTCCGGCTCATCGCCGCCACCAACCGTGACCTGAACCAGGAGATCGAGGCCGGCCGGTTCCGCAAGGACCTCTACTATCGGCTGGCCGTCGTCCCCATCAACCTCCCCCCGCTCAGGGAGCGGCCGAGCGACATCCCGACGCTGGTGCGTCACTTCCTCGACAAGTACAACCGCCGCCTGAACAAGCGGATCGAGGGGATGACCGACGAGGCGCTGACCCTGGTGCAGGCCTACGCCTGGCCAGGAAACATCCGGGAGCTGGAGAACCTGATCGAGCGGACCCTGCTGTTCGCCGACGGGCCGCTCATCGGCGTGGCCGATCTGCCTCAATCGCTGAGGTCCCCCGGCGGCATGACACCGGTCCCCGGACCGGGCGGCCCGGTCGCCCCCGCCTTCCCCGCTCCGCCGGGAGAGACCGGCCTCAAGGACATCGTCCGGCAGCGCGCCGCGGAGCTGGAGAAGGACCTCATCACCCGCGCGCTCGAGGAGACGGGCGGCAACGTGACGCGGGCGGCGAAGCTCTTGCAGATCAGCCGGAAGTCGCTGCAGACGAAGATGAAGGAGTTCTCGCTTCGCGACGACGGCGACGAGTGAGCGTGGGAGCGGAAGGTCATCGATGGCAGTGAAGATGCCAGTGCTGGGCCAGCAGTCCCGACGCAGGTCGGGTGGGCTGGGGTGGGTGCTGTTCCTCGCGGTGGCGGTGGCGGCCGGGGCGTACCTGTGGCACCGCCGGCAGCGCCCTGCCCCGCCCGTGGCCCGGGTTCCCGTCGTGGCGCCGGCGCCGGTGGTGATCAGCGCACCGGGGTCGACCGTGGCGCCGGGCTCGGCCCTCGCTCCGGTTCCGCCGCCGCCGGTGCGGACCGGTCCCCGCTTTCTCTCGGTGCGCATCGACGGCCCGCTCGAGGCGGGGCTCGTCGCCGGGGCCGGCACCGAGACCGGACCGGCGCTCACCCAGGTGGTGAAGCGGGTCCTCGTGTGGTGGGTGGCGATCCCCTCCGACCTGCGCAAGGGCGACCTGCTCGAGGTGGTGTACGAGCCGCAGCCGGGACAGGAACCGCTGGTGAGCGCGGTGCGTCTGCAGAGCGCACGCGCCGGGCGCACCTTCGAGGCCTACCGCTTCAAGCCGGCCGGGGCGCAGTTCGCGCGGTTCTACGGCCCGGACGGTGACGATCTCGAGCTGCGGCTGGAGCCTTCGCCGCTCGACAGCTGGGAGCAGATCACCTCGCTGCTCAAGGACGGCCGGAAGCACAAGGGCGTGGACTTCAAGACACCGGTGGGCACGCCGGTGAAGGCCACCTTCGACGGCACCGTCACCCGGAAGAACTGGTTCTTCCGCGGCAACGGCAACAGCCTCGAGGTGACCGAGGCCGGGCCGCCGCACAACCGGGCCATCTTCCTTCACCTGTCCGAGCTTCCGCGCACCCTGGCGGTGGGCACGAAGGTGAAGCGCGGCGAGGTCATCGCCCACAGCGGCAACAGCGGGCACAGCTTCGCCCCGCACCTGCACTACCAGCTGATGTCGCCCTCCGACAGGGTGCTGGACCCGTTCGACGTCCAGCCCACCCGCAAGGTGACGATGGCCGCCGCGGATCGCCCGGCGCTCGCCGAGCAGGTGGCGAAGTGGCGGTCGATGATGACCAGTCCCGTGGCGGTGACGCCGGGACCCGCGTTGCAGGCAGGGACTCCCGCCTCCGCGCGCTGAGCCTGCTCCGGCCGATCTCCCCCGGCGGCGTAACCGCCCGCGCGGCTTGCCCGTACTGCAGGGGCGATGAACCTCCAGCCCATTCTCGTCCGGACGGCGTCCCTGGCGGCCCCCGAGATGATCGCCATCGACGACGACGCGTGCACCCTCTACGCGCGGGCCGGGCTTCACCTCGACTTCGGCCCCGAGCACCCGTTCGCGCGCGGCGAGTACGCTCGATGGGCCCTCGCCGCGGCCGAGGGGCTCGCCTTCCTGGCGGAGGAGCTGGGTGGCGATGCCGTCGGCCTGATGATCCTCGGTCGGGTCGACGCCATCCCCTACCTGGATCAGCTCTCGGTGCGAACAGCCGCCATGCGGCAAGGCATCGGGCGCCGTCTCCTGATGCAGGCGATCGGCTGGGCGGGCTCTGCCCCGCTCTGGCTGACCACCTACGGGCACCGGGGCGACCTCGCTGACCGCGGCCACCCTGACCTAGCGCCTCTTGAGCCCGATCCGGTACACCTCGGCGCTGGTCCAGCCGGCCTGGCGCGCCACCTCGGTCGAGAGGGCCTTGAGCCGCTCGCCGCGCCCGAGACCCGAGTCGAGCGCCGCCTGTACCTCGACCTCGGTCCAGCGCGCCGCCTCTCCCCTGCCCTCGACCAGGACCACCACCTCACCGAGCGGCGGCTCCCCACGGTAGCGCTCGGCGAGCTCGGCCAGGTTTCCGCGGACGAACTCCTCGTGCACCTTGGTCAGCTCCCGGGCCACCACCGCCCTGCGCGGCCCGAGCGCCGAGGCGAGCTCCAGCAGGGTCTCGCCGAGCCGCCGGGCCGACTCGTAGAGGACGAGCGTGGCCCGGAGCCCCGCCACCTCCTCGAGCACGGCGCTGCGGTCGGGTCCCGTCCGGGGCAGGAAGCCGAGGAAGTGAAAGCGCCCCGAGGGCAGCCCCGAGGCGCTCAGCGCGGCGATGACCGCGCTCGGTCCCGGCACGGGAACCACGCGGATTCCACGGGACACGGCCTCGGCGACCAGCGCCTCGCCAGGGTCGCTGATCCCCGGGCTCCCGGCGTCGGTCACCAGGGCTCCGTCCTCGCCCCCCTCGAGGCGGGCGACGATGGCTCCGACGCGCTCCTTCTCGGCGAACGCCGGGAGGCTCAGGAGTGGCGCCCGGACGCCGAGCGACCGCAGCCACGGCCCGGAATGCCGGGTGTCCTCGCAGACGACGAAGGCGACCGTCCGCACCACCTCGGCGGCACGGGCGGTCATGTCCCCGAGGTTCCCGATGGGTGTCGCGACCAGGTGGAGTGTGCCGGCCATGCTCGGCCGGTCACGCTCTCACATCCCGGCGTCGAACGCCCCCGGCAGGTGCTCGATGACCGCGGCCGGTCCCCGGCCGAGAACGGTCATCACGTCGAACCGGATCATCCGGCGCGGCGCGGGGCGGCGCTGGAGATAACGGAGGGCGGCCCGAAGCACCCGGCGCTGCTTCTCCCGGGTCACCGTCAGCGCCGGCTCGCCGAACCGGGCCGAGCTCCGCATCCGGACCTCGACGAAGCAGAGGAACTCGCCGCGCTCCGCCACGATGTCCAGCTCACCCTCGCGGACCAGCCAGTTCCGCTCGCGGATGCAGTACCCCGCGCGCTCCAGCCAGGCCACGCACTGTTCCTCGGCCTCCGAGCCGAGCCGAGATCGATCCACCACGCCCATCCCCCACCCCCGACGTCCGATCTTGCTGCCCCGAAACTGTAGGAGGCGGGTCAGACGTTCAGGGACCCCTCGGACATCGAGGCGAAGACGGGGTGCGCGGTGACGTGCAGGAGCTGGGTCACGCCTCCGAGGCCCTTCAGCATCCGACCGAGCAGCGGGAGCCGTCCCTCGTCCATCCCGGTCGCCATGTCCTCGAGCAGGACTGGAAGTGGCTCCTGGGCCGCGAGGCGCTCGAGCAGCGAAAGGCGCAGCGCGAGCCACACCCAGTCCAGATCGCGGGGGTCCACCTGGCCCACCGGGATCGGCTTGCCACCGACGCGAGCCATTCCCTGCCCCTCGTGAGAGATCTCCAGCGCCTCGACCCGCCGCTCGGTGAGGGCGGCGAGGTACTGGGTGCAGCGCTCGGCGATGCGCGTGGCGAGGGTGGGGACGTCGATGGCGAGGAGGTCTGCGGCGGCGCCCACGAGCGCCGGGGTGAAGTCGTCGGCGCCGTCGGCCCCGGCGGGGGCGACGGGCACTCCCGGGCTGGAGATCCGGCGGGGGGCGGGAGCCAGGGCCTCGCGCATGCGGGCCATCTCGCGCTCCACCTCGCGCGCGTCCCGTACGTAGTTGCCCTTCTCGGCCAGCTTGGCGTTGAGGGACTCCTGCTCGGCCCGGAGCTCGGCCAGCTGCGTGGCGGCCGCGACGTACTCGGGGTTCATCTTGGCCGTCTGGAGCTTCCGCTCGAGCTCCGCGACCCGGCTGGCCCACTTCGCGTGCTCCTCGAGCGCAGCGACGA
>JADGQZ010000468.1 GCA_017881345.1 Myxococcaceae bacterium
GGCAGCCCCTCTGTCGATCACGCGCCCGGCAGCTGGAACCTGTACACCCGCGCCGCATTCAGGCTCGTCGCCTCCGCGACCTGCTCGAGCGGCAGTCCCCGCAGCTCCGCCACCCGCCGCGCCGTCTCGAGCACGTACGCCGGCTCGTTCTTCTTCCCCCGATACGGAACCGGCGCGAGATACGGCGAGTCCGTCTCGACCAGGAGTCGCTCCAGAGGCGCAAAGCGCACCGCCTCGGCGAGCGCCTCGGTCTTCTTGTACGTCACCACCCCGGAGATCGAGAGATCGAATCCCAGGTCCAGGTACGTTCGCGCCGCCGCGAGGTCCCCGGTGAAGCAGTGGATGACGCCAGGGGTCGGCTTCTCGGACCGGAGAATCTCGGCGCACTCCGCATGCGCGTCCCGGACGTGGACCACCAGCGGCTTCTGGACCGAGACCGACAGCGCGCACTGCCGCCGGAACACCGCGTCCTGAACGTCGCGGGGCGAGCGGTCGTAATAGAAGTCGAGCCCCGCCTCTCCGACCGCGTGGACCTCGGGCCGGCGGCACGTCTCCTCGAGGAAGGCCCAGTCCGCCGGGGTGGCCCGCACCGCCTCGTGCGGGTGAATCCCCAGCGTCGCGGTCAACCGGTCCGGGTGCGCCCGGGCGACCTCGACCGCGTGCCCGAAGTCTCCCGGACCCTGGAACTGCCCGACCACCACCGCGTGCACCACGCCCGCGGCCGCCATCCGGGACAGCACCGCCGGGACGTCGGGATAGTCGTCCGGCTCGAGGTGACAGTGCCCATCGACCAGCCGCATCACTTCACCGGACTCCCCGGCGGCAGGTCCCCCGGGTCCACGAGCCGCAGCGACGCCCCACCGGTTCCGGCAGCGAGCAGCATGCCCCGGGATTCGATGCCCCGCAGCGCGCGCGGCTTGAGATTCGCGACCACCACCACCTTGCGGCCGACCAGCACCTCGGGCGCGTAGGCCTCGGCGATGCCCGCCACCACCGTCCGCGGGCTCCCCTCGCCCACGTCCACCGTGAGCTTCAGCAGCTTGTCCGCCTTGGGCACGCGTTCGGCCGCCAGCACCTGCCCCACCTTCAGCGCCACCCGCGCGAAGGCGTCGATGTCGATCTCCTCGGGTGGAGCGTCCTTTTCCCCCGTCGCCGGGGCCGGCTCGGCGCGTGGAGCCTTCGCCGTCGCCTTCGCTGCCAGCCGGGCCAGCTCCTCCGCCGGGACCAGCTTGTTCACCTGTGCCTCCTCGAGGCGCGGCAGGAGCGGTGACGGCGTCCCGAGGGCACGCCCCCGCGGGAGGAGCGGCACCCGCGGCTTCGCCAGATCCGCGAAGGTCAACGGCGGCGTCCCGAGCTGGGCGAAGAGCTTCTCCGTCACCGACGGCACGATCGGAGTCAGGAACGCCGCCAGGAGCGCCACCACGTCCGAAGCGTCGGAGAGATCCGCCCGCGCCACCTCGGGGTCGGTCTTCACCTTCGCCCAGGGCGCGCGCGCCTGCAGGAACTGGTTCGCCGACTGCGAGACCTCGACGATGGTCCGCACCACCGACCGGAAGTCGAGCGACTCGTACGACGCGACCACCTCCGGGACGCGGGCCAGCGCACCCTCGAGGAGCGACTTCCCCGCCTCGCCCGGCGCGGACGCGAGCTTCCCGCCGAGCGGACCGGTCAGCAGCGACAGCGTCCGGTTCGCGAGGTTGCCCACGTTGTTCACCAGCTCGCCATTCACCCGGGCGCGGAACTCGGGCAGCGAGAGGTCGAAGTCCTCGGGCCCCGGTCCCAGGTTCGCGGCGTAGAAGTAACGGATGTACGCCGGGTCGAACGCCTCCAGCGCCGCACGGGCGCCGATGAGCGTTCCCCGCGACTTCGACATCTTCTCGCCGTTGAGCGTGAGGTGGCCGTGGACGTGCAGCTTCGCCGGCCGCTTGAATCGCGCGACCTTGAGCACCGTCGGCCAGAAGAGCGCGTGGAAGTAGACGATGTCCTTGCCGATGAAGTGGCGGATCTCGGTGTCCGAATCCTCGGCCCAGAGGTCCATCGCCGAGCGCGCCCGCCCCGAGTCCTTCGCCCACTTCTCGGTCGCCGAGACGTACCCGATCGGCGCGTCCAGCCAGACGTAGAAGAACTTGTCCTTCTCCCCCGGGATCGGGAAGCCGAAGTACGGCGCGTCCCGGCTGATGTCCCAGTCCTGAAGTCCCTGGTCGAAGAACGCCTGGAGCTGGTTCGCCACCGCAGGGTGCAGGAAGCCCGGGCTCCGCACCACGTCCTGCAGCCACGCCTGGTGCCGGGAGAGCGCGAAGAAGAGGTGCTCACTCTCGCGGGTCACCGGGGGCGTCCCGCAGATCGCACAGCGCGGAGAGATCAGCTCATCCGGCTGGTAGGTCTTCCCGCAGACCTCGCACGCGTCGCCGTACTGATCCGGGCTCTTGCAGTTGGGACAGGTCCCCCGCACGAACCGATCCGGCAGGAAGCGCCGGTCCACCTCGCAGTAGGTCTGCCGGATGGAACGGCGGAGGATGTCCCCTGCCTCCTTCAGCCGCTCGTAGATCAGCTCGGAGTAGTGCTTGTTCTCCGGGCTGTTCGTCGAATGGAACGTGTCGAGCGAGACGCCAAAGTCGCGCAGGTCCGCCCGGTGCGACTCCCAGACCTCCGCCACCATCGCCTCGGGCGTCAGGCCCTGCTTCGCCGCGTACAGCTCGATCGGCGTGCCGTGCGTGTCGTCAGCGCAGACGAACACCACCTCGTTCCCGGCGGAGCGCTGGTAACGCACGAAGATGTCGGTCTGCACGTGCTCCACCATGTGACCGAGGTGGAGCGGACCGTTGGCGTACGGCAGCGCTGGGGTGATGAGGAACTTCTTCTTCCCGGGCATCGCGGCGTGGCTTCCAGGTGAAGCGAGGGGCCGCGGACTCTAGCGGCTCGGGCTCACACCTGCACGATGGACGATGCCCGCCGAGGCCCGGCGCACGCCCGTGGGAAAGGCCCGGACGACGTCGCTACTGAACGTCGTCCGGCTCTCCCCTGGGACCACCACCACGACCCCCGTGCATCATCCCCCGCATCGTCCCGGGCATCCGGGCGATGGCCAGCGCGAGCTTGGCCTTCTTCTGGGGGAGCAGCCCCTGGGAGAGCTGCTGGAACATGCTCTGGTCGATCTGGTGCATCTGCGCGCGCAGGGCGATGATCTTCTGGATGGACTGGTCCACCTGCCCGTAGGCGGTGGTGTCCCCCTTCGCCGCGCGGCGCAGCACCTGCGCCAGGTCGAACATCTGCTGGCGGAGGGGAGCGCGCTGGGCATCCCACTGGGCGACGGTCTGCTTCAGCTTCAGCGTCGCCGCGTCGTCGAGCTCCATCGCGTCGGCGAGCTGCAGCGTGATCGCCATCTGGGCCCGCTGGTCCATCTGCGCGCGCTGCGCGGCGCTGGGCGGATCGTCGCCCTTCTTCGGCGCGGCCTGCGCCACGCCCATCATCGCCAGCATTCCCAGCAGCACCCACGTCTTCATCGTCCTGCTCCCGTGTGCATCAACCATCGAGGTTTCCGAAGAGCCCTGGCCCCTCGAGAGAGAGTGCATCGTCATCGGCCGAGTCCGTGGACTCGTCGGCCCCATCCGCGCTCATCTCGGGGAACAGCTCCTGGCTGTCGCCTGCGGGTAGGACCTCGGCCGCCTCTTCCGCCCCGGTCTCGAGCCGCTCCGGATGCCGGTGTGGCATCGGGCGCACCGACACGGTGAGGATGGCTGCCGCCGCCGCGGCCACCAGGACCGCGGGCAGCCGCCAGCCCCCGCTCCTTGGAAGGCGTGGTGGAGCCTCGGCGATCCGCCGCGTCCGGAGCGCGTCGAGCTCGGCCGCGCTGACCGGCGGCAGCTCCACCAGCGACAGGATCGACTCCAGCGCCTCTGCCTGCTGCCGGCAGCGGGTGCACCCGGCCAGGTGCACCTCCAGCGCCTCCGCTCGCTCGGGCGACAGCTCGCCACGCCGGCGCTCGGACAGCAGCGCTCCCAGCATCTCGCAGTCCACGCTCATCGCTCGCCCTCCCCGCCCAGCCGCTCGCGTAGCCGCCGCACCGCGTGGTGGAAGTGCACCTTCGCGTTGTTCTCGGTGATGTCCAGGACCCGGGCCACCTCGGCGAAGGGGAGCTCCCCGTCCACCCGGAGCGCGAAGACCTCGCGCTGTCGGCGGCTGAGCCCCTCGAGCGCGGCGCGGACCATCCGCTTCTGCTGCTCGGCCTCGAGGCGCTCCATCACCCCGGTCGACTCGGCAGGCAGGTCCATCGAATCCACCGGCTCGAGCCGCCAGCGCCGGCCATCGCGCGCATGGTTCTTCCCCACGTTCACCGCCAGCCGCAGGAGCCACGCCCGGAACGCGCCCGGCTCGCCCAGACGCATCCGCGGAAATACCCGCCCGGCCGCGGCGAAGGCCCGGAGAAACGACTGCTGCACCAGGTCCGCTGCCTCCTCTGCCGTGCGCGCGTACCGCCGCACCAGGGCCAGCACCAGCCGCTCGTGCCGATGGACCAGGAGCCCGAACGCCTCGCGGTCGCCGTCGAGATAGGCACGCACCAGCGACTCGTCGGTCGACGCAGTCCGGCCCACGAGGGTGAGCTGCGGGACCTGACGGGGTCGTCCGCTCTGGGTCATGGACAGCGCAAGCACACGGGTGAGAACTCCCCAACCTTCAGGAGGTTAAGCCGGGACCCTCCCCGGGGGGCAGACCGTCCAGAGCAGCCGCTCGAGCACCAGCTTCCCACCCCCGGACGACTTCAGGGCCACGTCCGCCTCGGCACAGGCGAGGAGCCCCCGTCGCAGTGCCGGCCGCCCGTACCGTGCCGCAGCCTGCATCCCCAGGAACGCCGCCCAGGGGTGCGGCACCCGCTGCCCGTGCTGCTTCGCCTCCCGCTCCACGCCGGGAAAGATGCGGGACTTGAACTCGTCGAAGCTGCGCGGTAGCTGGCCGCGTCCGAGCTGCGTCATCCGTTCGTGGGACTCGATGAGCCCACGCACCACGCTGGCGATGGCCCCGAGGATCATCAGCGGCGCCGCCCCGTGCTCCAGGGCCTCGTCCACGTAGCGGAGCGCCGCAGCGAGGTCGCGCTTCTGCAGCGCGTCCGACAGCTCGAGGAACTCCTCCTCGCGCACCCGGGCCACCAGCTGCTCCACGTCCTCCCGCCGGATGAGCGGCCCCTGGACGTAGGCCACCAGCTTCTCGAGCTCGGACTGGAGGAGGCGCATCTGCCCACCCAGCCGATCACGGAGCGCCTCCTCCGCACCCGGGCCAAGCCGCTTCCCGCTGCCCTCGAGGAAGCTCTTCGCCGCGCCGCTGAGGTCCAGGTCGCGGAAGCGCCCGCCCACCTTGCGCTCCACCAGCACCCCCTGCTTCTGGGCAACC
>JADGQZ010000469.1 GCA_017881345.1 Myxococcaceae bacterium
CCGATACCGGGCGGGCGGATGAGCCGTGAGGCTGCCGCCATGACCACGGGAGGGCGCGTGATCGACACGACGGAGGACGGTGCGGCCGGGAGCCGCGAGACGGAGGGTTTGCCGAAGGTGGTCCGCACGCTGCTCCAGAGCCGGACCGCGTTCTTCGGCCTCGTCCTGAGCGTCCTGCTGGTCGTCGCGGCGGTCCTCGCCCCATGGATCGCGCCGTACCGCCCGGACGAGATCCATCCCATCGACAGCCTCATGGCGCCCTCGGCACGCTACTGGCTCGGCACGGACGACCTCGGCCGCGATATCCTGAGCCGCATCATTTTCGGCGCGCGAGTCTCGCTCATGGTCGGGACCATCGCCATCGGCATCGCCGCCGTGGCCGGCGTCTCGCTCGGCCTCGCCGCCGGCTTCCTGGGCGGCAGGATCGACGGGTTGATCATGCGCGTGATGGACGCGCTTCTCGCCTTCCCGGCGATCCTCCTGGCCATCGCGCTGATGGCCGTGCTCGGCCCCTCGCTCGAAAACGCCATGATCGCCATCGGCATCATCTCCATCCCGGCGTTCGCCCGGATCACGCGGGCCAACGTGCTCTCGCTCCGGGAGAAGGAATTCGTCGAGGCGGCGCGCGCGCTGGGGGGCGGCGGGTTCTATCTGGCGTCGGTCATCATCCTGCCGAACTGCCTCTCACCGATCATCGTACAGGCGTCGCTCGGCGTCGGAAACGCCATCCTGGTCGAAGCGGCGCTCTCGTTCCTGGGCCTCGGGGTGCAGCCGCCCGAGCCTTCGTGGGGCTCCATGCTGGCGTTCGGGCGGAGCCTGCTGGGGCAGGCCCCGTGGTATGCCACCTTCTCGGGGCTGGCAATCTTCGTGACCGTGCTCGCACTCAACTTTCTGGGGGACGGGCTCCGCGAGGCACTCGACCCGCGACTCCGCTCCGTGGAACGCGGCGTATGATGCGCCGCCCCCGTCTCTGGCGGGACGCTCGACGTCCGCGCGGTACCCGCGCATGGGAGGAGCAGCCATGACCGACACTCGCCGCATCCTCGACGTTCTCGAGTCCAAGGGTGTCCCGCTCTCCCGGCGCGACCTCCTGCGCCTGGCGGGCGAAAGCGGCATCGCGCTGGCCGGACTGGCGATGCTGGGGGTGGCCGACCCGGCGCCGGCCGGCGCGCAGGTCGGCGGAACCATGCGGATCCACATGTCGACGGACATCCAGCAGATCGATCCGCACCTGGTCACGGCCTGGAACGACTACTCGCCATGGGAGTGCGTCTTCTCGAGCCTGACGGCCCTCGATCGCGACTTTCAGCCGATCCCCGACCTGGCCCAGTCCTGGACGCAGCCCGACCCGAAGACCTACGTCTTCCAGCTCAGGAAGGGGGTGCTCTTCCATAGCGGGCGCGAGATGAAGGCGGCCGATGTCAAGTTCTCCCTCGACCGGATCGTCAGTCTGGGGGGCAGGAGCAAGTGGTATACACTGTTGCTGGACCTCGATCGAGTGGAGGTGCTCGACGACTACCGCATCCGGGTCTCTCTCAAGAACCCGTCCGCGCCGTTTCTCGCCAACCTCGCGTTCGCGATGATCGTGGCCAAGGAGAACATCGACCAGATCGGGCTCAACCCCATCGGGACGGGACCCTTCCGATTCGTGGAGCGCGTGCCGAACTCGCATCTGCTCGTTCGCAAGTGGGACAAGTTCTACGTCCCGGGGCAGCCCAAGGTCGACGAGATCCGCTGGGTACCCGCCGTCGAGCCCGCGACCCGCGTGGCGAACCTCAAGACCGGCACCGCCGACATCGTGAGCGAGGTTCCTTACGAGGCCATGCGCGAGCTCCGGGCGACCCCGGGGATCGCCATCCACGAGCCCAAGGCGGCCTCGGCGTACGCCGTCATGGTGATCAAGCATGCGCCGCCCCTCGACAACAGGAAGCTCCGCCAGGCGCTCGCCCAGCTCGTGGACCACGACGCCATCAACCACGCGGTGTTCTTCGGCGTCGGCAGCGCCGAGGAGGCGTGCAACCCGTTCCCGGTCGGGCACTGGGCGCACTCGCAGGTCGCCTGCCCAAAGTACGATCCGGACGCCGCCAAGCGGTTGCTCGCCGAGGCCGGATACCCGAACGGGATCGACCTCGAGTGGAAGGTCATCGGCTCCCGACCGGACACCGTCAAGGTCGCCGAGATCTCCAAGGAAACGTTCCGCCGGGGCGGCGTTAACCTCAAGCTCGTCCAGCTCGAGTTCGCCACCTGGATCCAGCAGGTGTATCGGGATAAGCAGTTCCAGTTGGCTCAGACGATCTTCCTGCGCGAGGCGGACCCGGACGGCCTGGTGGTGAGCGCCCTGTTCACGGCTGGCCAGAACAATCCCGGCGGCTACAGCACGAAGGAGATGGACGACTTGCTGACGCAGGGGCGGGGGGAACTCAACCGCGATAAGCGTCGCGCCATCTACAAGCGGATCTCCGAGATCGTGGCCGTCGACGTGCCCTTCATCCGGCTCCAGTCGCAGCCGTTCGTCTGGGCTACGACGGCCAAGGTCGCCGGGTTCTACCTCAACAGTCAGTGCCGACCGTTCGTGGCACTGCGCGAGATGAGCCTGGCGAGGTAGCAGCGCGGGCTTGCCGAATCCTTCGGATCCGGGATCTACAGTAACGTGAGCCGGGGGAAGCGCCGGAAGGCCCAGGGAGAAGAGCCAGCGCCCATCGAGGAAGTCAGCGAGGTCTCCGCCTCCGCCGCGAAGCGCGCCTGGGCACGGCTGATCAAGCAGGTCCACGAGGTGGACCCGCTGGTCTGCCCGCGCTGTGCCGGAACCATGCGGATTCTCGCGTTCATCGAACAGCCCGAGGTCATCGCGAAGATCCTGACGCACCTGGGCCTCTGGCCCGCCCCAGCCCACAGCCCGCTCGCCCAATCTCTTGCCGCGTAATCAGGGAGGTCGCCCCGTCAGAGCCCGAGGTCACCGGGGTCTGCCCGGCGCCCATCCATGGTAGATCGGTGCCAGCGTCCGTGGCCTGGGGGTTGGCCTGCTAGGAACCATAGGCGTTGACCCCCCTGTGGATGGGGCGGGAAGATACATCGCCTCCTCTGACGGAGGAAAAGTTTACTCGCGAATCTAAGGGATATCCCAGCCGATGCTTCCGTCGCGAACCGGGCCAACCTCCAGCCCATAAGAAGGGCGGAGAGAAAAAGTCTTCTCCATTTTTGTTGCGCCCCCCGAACCGCGGGATGCCCGGTCCTCTGAATAAAGATTGTTCAGGGGGGAGGGCGTTTCCGCCTCCGGGCCCCGGGCGGTACTGAA
>JADGQZ010000470.1 GCA_017881345.1 Myxococcaceae bacterium
ACAGCCACCTCGGCGACTTCATCGAGGACAAGAGCCTGGTCTCGCCCTCGGACGCGGTGATCAACATGAACCTGGCCGAGCAGACCCGGAAGGTGCTCGCCACGCTGACGCCCCGCGAGGAGAAGGTGCTCCGGATGCGGTTCGGCATCGGCGAGAAGTCCGACCACACGCTGGAAGAGGTGGGCCAGGACTTCGAGGTCACCCGCGAGCGCATCCGGCAGATCGAGGCCAAGGCGCTGCGGAAGCTGCGGCACCCGTCGCGGAGCAAGCGGCTGCGCTCGTTCGTCGAGGGCACCTGAGCCGTCCGGCGCTCGGCGCCGGGGACCATCGCGGGCCGTCTGGAGTGATCCGGGCTGGAGATGAGCTCGAACGGACCGTGGCCGGGGTCGTCCGGGCGATCCCGCGCGGCCGGGTGCTGAGCTACTCGCGGGTGGCGGTGCTCGCCGGCCTGCCGGGCCGGGCGCGCCTCATCGGAAAGGTGATGGGACGCATCGGCGCCCGCGTGCCCTGGTGGCGCGTGCTCCGCGCCGACCGGACGCTCGCCGAGGAGGTCCGGGTGGAGCAGGCGCGGCGCCTCCGAGCCGAAGGCATCCGCGTCACGGACAGTGGCCGCGTCCCCCGCTCGGCGTTCCTGCCGGTCGGCGACGATGCGCTGCACCGGCGCATCCGGCGAGGGTGAGCGCCCGGGGTCCACGGGAGGAACGCCGCTTCGCTCCGTGAAAGACGACGGGCGGCGAGCGCCCCGTTGAAGGGAGCGCCGCCGCCCGGTTGAGTCAGTACGTCGAGGTGCTTAGTTGGAGGCAGGAGCCGGCGAGACCGGCGCCGAGCTGCGCTTCGCCGCCTTGTGCCGAGGAGCGGTCTTCTTCGCCTTCTTCTCGGTGCTCTTCTTCTCGGTCTTCACCGAGCCGTCCGCCTGGGTGGTGGTCTTCGACTCGGTGCTCTTGCTCTCGGACTTCGTCGCCGGGGCCGCGGTGGTGCTGCCGGCGCTGCCGGTCGAGGAGGCGGGAGCCTGCGCGAAGGCGGCGAACGGCAGAGCAACGGCCAGGGCAACTGCGGAGAGGAGGTTGCGCTTCATGTTGGGTGCATCCCTTTCGGAAGGAGGACGATCATTCGTCCTCGTTGCACCCTTGGACCGAGGCACGGCCCCGCTCATTCAAACGGAGCCGTTGCCGCTCTCTACAGCTGCACCCGCAGGGTGATGCTTCCGCCGAGGTAACGGTCGGTCGCGCTCCCGGCTGCTTGGGGCTGCCCCTCGTCGAAGGTGAAGGTCGTCGCGCTGTAGAAGAAGTCCACTCCGAGCCATACCGGACCGAACAGCGCGAACCGCACACCGAGGTCCGCCTCGATCGCCTTGGCGCTGCCGGTGAAGGTGGTGGAGTTCGCGCCCGAGGAGTCCTGCACCGCGAGCGACTTGTTGTTCCAGAGCACGTAGTCGCCGCCGACCAGGATCCAGAATCCGCTGGTCACCGGGATGTCCAGCCGGAGGCCGAACTTGATGCCGGTGAGGTCGAACTGCGGCAGGCCCGCGAAGCCGGCGTCCGCCGGGCTCCCGTCGGTGACGAACTTCTGCGTGGAGTAGGAAACGAACGGGACGATGGCGAAGTCCGAGTCCTTCCAGAAGCGCAACCGCCACTCGAGGCCCGCGTTCAGCCTGTTGAAGGTGGTGCCCTTCTCGAACGTGTTCGAGGTATCGGAGAACGAGCTCTTCAGCCCGACCGACATCGTGTAGTCGCCGTAGAGCCCGATCCCGGCGAACAGGCCGTCGGAGAAGAAGGCGATGGGGAAGAACGACAGCCGGACCGTCGGGGCGAAGAAGAGGTTGGCGGTGTAGGGCCGGAGGGTCGAGCTGCCGCCGACGTTGGAGTAGGAGAGGTTGCGGTTGAGCAGATCCACGCCCAGGTCGGCGGCGAAGCGCCACTGGTGCCGGGTGGCCTCCGCGCCCTGGTTGGCACCGGCGTCGACGGCGACCGGCGTGTCGGCGAGCGTCTTCTCGCCGGTCGGGAGCGGCGTGGGCGTCACCGGCAGCGGCAGTGGCTCGGCCGTGGTCCCGGCCAGCGCCGCGCCTGCGGCCATCGCGCCTGCGGCGGAGGTCGACGAGGCCGGGCCGGTGGTGGGTGGAGTGGTGGCGAGCGTGTCCGCGGCGCTGCCGCCGGCGAGCGCCCCCACCGCACCGATGCCTCCGGCCACCTCGGCTCCGCTGCCGGAGGAGAGGTTCCCGATGTCGGTGCCCAGCGTCTGCAGGCTCGAGCTGGTGAGCTTCCCGGCCTGCGTGAGCGGGAACGACCAGCTCTGGGCGGCCTTGCCCGGCTTGCTCAGCCAGGACAGCTGCGCCTCCTTGCCCTTGCCGGTCTTCGCCTTGGCCACGCCGCCGACCAGGAGCCCCTGGACCTGGGCGCTCTTGATCTTGTTCCAGTCAGGCTTCTTCTTGGTGAAGACGCGGCTGGAAGGCACGCAGGTGTACGTGCGACAGAGCACTGCCGAGATCTGACTCTGGACCTGGGACTTCTTGTCGCCGCTGATGGGCGCGATGGTGATCTTCGGCGCTGCTCCGGCCGTCAGTGAGCAGACCAGGACGCTCAGCGCGACGAGTCTCGGGTGAAATGACATCCATGTCCTCCGGGGGCGCGGGCGAGCGGACGGCACACGGCCCGCCCATGCCCAGCAAGTGAATGCTCCCCTCTTCCCCGCGAGGCGGCAAGGTTTCGTCCGCTGTGGACGGAAGGGCGCCGGTGTACCAGGATGTGGTGGCGCGTCGGGCCCTTAGCTCAGCGGTCAGAGCTGTCGGCTCATAACCGATTGGTCCCAGGTTCGAATCCTGGAGGGCCCATTCGTCCGACGGCTCGGTGTGTTGTTCCCGCTCAGTGTGCGCGGGCCGAGAGCAGCAGCGCGGCGAACAGGCCGGTGAGGTACACCAGGCTGAAGAGGAAGGTCTGCCGAGCCCACGCCTTGCCTTCGCGGCGGACGACGCCGCGGACGACCAGCGCGAGGAACACAGCGCCGAGCACCGCGGCCGGGCCGAGGTAGTGCGGCCGCGCCACGCCCAGCGGCACGGGGAGGACGCTCAGCGCGACGAGCAGCACGGTCCAGAGCAGCATCCAGATCCGCGTGGCGTCGTCGCCGCTGACGAGCGGCAGCGCCAGGTAGCCGGCCTTGCGGTACTCGTCCTTGCGGAACAGAGCGATGGCGAGGAAGTGCGGCATCTGCCACGCGAAGAGAATGCCGAACAGCGCCAGCCCTCCGGCGCCGATGTGGCCGGTCACCGCGGTCCACCCCATGAGCGGCGGGAGCGCGCCGGGAATGCCGCCGACGAGCATCGCGCCCGGGCTGAGGGGCTTCAGCGGGGTGTACGCCGCGACGTAGCTGACGAGCGCCAGGAAGCCGAGCGACCCGGTGAGGCCGTTGCTCCCCAGAGCCAGGAGGGGCAGCGAGAAGACGGCGAGGGCGAGGCCGAAGCCCAGCGCCACCCCCGGCTCCATGCGGCCCGAGGGTAGCGGCCGGCCGCGAGTCCGGGCCATGAGGCGATCGCGATCCCGCTCGATCCAGCAGTTCAGCGCGTTGGCCGCGCCCACCGTCCCCGCGGTCCCGAGCAGCGTGGCCACCCAGCGGGAGACCGAGAGCTCGCCGGGAGCGAGCCACATCCCACCGGCCAGCGTGCAGAGCACGAGGCTGGAGAGGCGCGGCTTGGTGAGCGCCACCAGGTCGGCAAGCGGGGACACCGGCCTGGGCAGGGCACGAACGGTCATCGGAGGAGGTGGCTCTATCCGGCTCCTCCGCGCACTTCAAGACCCGGCGGGGCCGGGCGTGCCCCATCCCTCAGCGGGCGAGGGCCTGGGCCTCGGCGGCGTGCTCCCCACGCGGATCGAGCTCGAGGTACTTCGCCGCGGCGAGGCGGGCCTTCTCGCGGCTGCGCCGGTCTGCGCCGAGGAACCGGGCGTAGAAGAAGTAGGTGTCGGCGTCGGTCGGGTCAGCGTCCAGCGCCCGGCGGAAGGCCTCGTCGGCCCGGGTGCGGTCGCCCTGGAGCTCGTAGGTCCGGCCGAGCTCGGTCAGCGACTCGGCGATTCGCGAGGACTGCCCGATGAACTCCTGGCTCGCCCGCGTGAGCTGCTCGACTGCTCGGGGGTAGTCCTTCTTCTCGCGGTAGACGACGCCGAGCTGGAGGCGTGCCTCGGGGTTCTTCGTCTTCCCGTCAGCCAGCGCCTTGGTGTACTGCGCGGCGGCCTCGTCGAGACGTCCCTGCCGGAAGTACACCTGGCCCAGCATCACCATCAGCCGGGGGCTCTCGCCCATGGTCCGGATGGCGGTGGTGAGCGCCTCCTGTGCATCCCGCGCTCCCTCGGGCTTCTGCATCAGCGCCCGCGCGAGGTCCACGTAGGCCTGGGCGCGGCTCGGGTCGGCCTTCACCGCCTCGCGCATCTCGCGGATCGCGGCGTCCGGTTGCCCCTCGACCAGCAGGCGCTTGCCCCGGAGGAGGTGCAGCTCGGGATTGTTCCGGTCGAGCGCGAAGCCCTCCTCGTCCTCCTTGGTCGCGAGCGCAGCGGCGGCGGCCCGATCCTGAGGGACGCCCGTGGCCTCGGCCAGCTTCTTTGCGTCGGCCGGCGAGAGCCCGGACATGGCCACCTGGACCCGGGCGACGAGCAGGGCCCGCGCGAGGTGGGCCACTGCCAGCTGTCGGGGGGACGGCGGCGGGTCGGCGTCGAGCAGCTTCTTGAGGCTGACGGCCGCGGTCGGCATGCCGCCGGCGCTGTCCGAATCGAGCGCGAGGAGCGCCCGGCCGAGCAGCGACTCCGGGTGGTCCCTCTCGTAGCGGAGCGCGAAGCCGTAGCTCTGATCGGCGGCGCGGGGGTCTCCCAGCCGTCGGTAGAGCGTGCCCAGGGCCGAGTACACACGCGGGTCGCTCGGAGCGGCCTGCTGCGCCTTCTCCAGGCTCTCGCGCGCGCGCTCGAGGTCGCCGACACTCATCTGGATGATGCCCTGGGTGAGGTTGAGGAAGGCGCTGGTCTGGCCCTTCTCGTCGAGCGCCTTGATCTTGCTCTCCAGGGTGCCGAGGGCCTGGGTCCCCTTTCCCGCGTAGCTCGCCAGGAGCGCCTCGGCGGCGTCGGCGAAGCGGCTGTCCTGGTCACCGAGTCGCCGCACCGAGGCGAGCTGCTCCTCGGACAGACGGCGGGCCTCGTCGCCGTCCCCGTGCTCCCCCCAGCGGATGGCGTAGGCGTAGGCGAGGTATCCGTGGGCGAGCGCGCTGTTGGGATCGATGTCCAGCGCCGCGGCGGCAGCGTCGGTGGCCTTCTTGTAGGAGGCGAAGCTGTCGTGGCGCAGCTGCTCGCTGGCCTCCTTGAGGCTCTTCTTCAGCTTGATGTCGCGCGCCGCCTTCCACTGTCCCCAGCCGTACCAGCCTCCGATGATCGCCACCGCGGCGACGGCGGTGAACACGAACCGGGTGGCGTGGCCCTTCTTCGGCAGCGGCGTGACGTCGTCGTCCTCGTGCTCCAGCCGCGGTGCGGCCGGGCGCTGCACCGGGATGCCGTTCACCGAGCGGGAGCGTGCGGGCGCCTGCGGCATGGCGCCGGGGCCGCCGGGCACCTCGGACAGCCGGGGTGGCGCTGCCCGGAGGCCGGGCGAGGTGGCCGGGGCCGGCGCAGGCGGCGGCTCGGGCGGAGGCGGCGGCTTCGGCAGCTCGACCTTCCACTGGGTGAACAGGGCGGCGGTCTCGGGGTCCTTCGGATCGATCTCCCAGACCTTCAGGAGAGTCGCCTTCCCCCCGGCAGCGTCGCCGGATCGCAGCTGCACGCCGGCGAGCGCGCGGAGCACCGCGCGGTCCGTCGGCGCGACGCCGAGCGCGCCCTGCAGCTCCTCGAGCGCCTTCTTGTCCTTGCCCTGCTCGGCGTAGACGCGCGCCAGCAGGAGGCGTGGATCCGGACGGCCGGGATGGGCCTTCACGCCCTTCTTGCAGACCACCATCGCTTCCATGAAGCGGCCGGCGGCCAGATACGCCTCGGCGAGCGGGCGGTACGCGTCGGATCCAGGGTCCGAATTGAACGCGCTCTCCAGCTTCGCGAGCTCCTGGGGACTCAGCGTCTTCGCAGGCGGGGGGCTCATCGAATGCCGCGGAATCTAGAGGGAAAGCGCGGTCCTCGAAAGGCACGCGGTGCGTTGACAGGGCCCCCGGGGGGCGTATAGGAGCCGCTGTCCCGAACTTCGGGGGTGTAGCTCAGTTGGGAGAGCGTCGCGTTCGCAATGCGAAGGTCGTCGGTTCGATCCCGTCCACCTCCACTCGTCAGGAAATGAAGCCGTGATGGGGCCCGGGGCTCCCCCGGGCCCCTCCCCGACCCCCTCGCCCACCCTGCTCCCGGTCCAGGTCGTCCAGTGGGACGGTGATCGAGGTGTGCTGGACGGTGGAGGTCGGACCTTTCCCTTCACCCGCGGCGACGTCGTCGGGTTTCATCCGGTGACCGGCCTGTCGGCACTGGCCGAGCTCGGCACCGACGGGAGCCTGCTCCGGCTGACGCTGCCCGGCCATCCGGTGCGGCCCGAGCCCGGGCCCGGGCGGCCCTTCGGCTGGGCCACGGTGCTCGCCGCGGCCGAGCTGGAGGGCAGCAGCGCGCGCTGGCAGGACGCGCTCGGTCCAGGACTCCCGGCCGGCGCACGACTCACCGCCCGCGCGCTCCCCGAGGGCGGCACGCTGGTGGAGATCCGCTGGCCGGAGGCGCACCTGCTGCTGCGCGAGCGACGCACCCTGGACCACGGGGCGCTGGAGCGGCGGCTCGTGCCCGGCAGCGATGCGCTGCCCCCGGTGCTGTGGGAGCTCCTGCCGGCAGGCGTGTTCCCCGCCGAGGAGCGGCGGCTCCTCGGCCCCGAGGCGATGGACCCCTGGGCGCCGGCGGGAGCCAGCCGGCTCCTGGTCCGGGTGCTGCGCTCGGCGCTCCTGGCCGGCGGCAGCCACGTGGTGCTCGAGCACGCGGGCCGTCTCCTGCTCGCGGCAGACGAGGCGCTGGGCAGGCTGGGGGACCCGGACGACGCCAGCGCGCGGCCGTTCGGGGCGTTCATCGACTGGGCGCTCGCCCCCGACCATCGGCGCTACCGCACCTTCGGGATGGCGGTGGCGGGCGGGGAAGATCTGGAGATCGAGATCCTCCACCCGGGGAGCGAGGTGGAGCTGGACAGCGCCGAGTCCGCCCTGCTCTTCGGCTGCCACCTCCAGGCGCGCGGGGCGCGGCTCCTCGACGACGGGGAAGTGTTCTACGTGCCGAAGGACGTGCGCGTCGGACCGCGAGGAGCGACGGCGAGCGCGCGGACTGGCTACAAGTACGTCGTCGAGCGTCCGGCCGCCGGCCCGGGCCAGCCACGCGGGCGCGTGCGGCTCGTGCGCGGCTGACCGCCCGGCGAGCGCGCCCGAAGACGATGCCGCCCGCGACCCCGGGACTGGCGGGCGCGGGCGTCCTCTCCTCGGCGAGGCGTGCGGCTCAGGCGACCTTGGCGGTCGCGACGGCCGGGGTCTCGAAGAACTGCTCGGTCTCGGTCGACTCGCCGAGCGCCAGCGTGGACGCGGCGCCCCCGGCGATGACCTGCGCCACCTCGTCGAAGTACCCGGTGCCCACCTCGCGCTGGTGCTTGGTGGCGGTGTAGCCGCTCGACTCGGCGCCGAACTCCGCCTGCTGCAGCTTGCTGTAGGCGGCCATCCCGTCCTTGGCGTAGTCGCGCGCGAGGGTGAACATCGAGAAATTCAGCGCGTGAAACCCGGCCAGGGTGACGAACTGGAACTTGTAGCCCATGGCCCCGAGCTCACGCTGGAACCTGGCGATGGTCGCGTCGTCGAGGTTCTTCTTCCAGTTGAACGAGGGCGAGCAGTTGTAGGCCAGGAGCTTGTTGGGGTGCTTCGCGCGGATCGCCTCGGCGAAGGCCTTCGCCTCGGCGATGTCCGGATGCGAGGTCTCGCACCAGAGGACGTCGGCGTAGGGGGCGTAGGCGAGCCCGCGGGCGATGGCGCACTCGAGGCCGCCGCGGAGGTGGAAGAACCCCTCCGGCGTCCGGTCCCCCGGGACGATGAACTCGCGGTCGCGCGGGTCGACGTCGGAGAGGAGGAGCTTGGCGCTGTCGGCGTCGGTCCGCGCCACCACCAGCGTGGGCACGTCACAGACGTCGGCGGCGAGCCGGGCGGCGATGAGCGTGCGGATGAACTGAGAGGTCGGCACGAGCACCTTGCCGCCCATGTGGCCGCACTTCTTCTCCGAGGCCAGCTGATCCTCGAAGTGCACGGCGGCGGCACCGGCCTCGATCATCGACTTCATCAGCTCGAAGGCGTTGAGCGGACCGCCGAAGCCGGCCTCGGCGTCGGCCACGATCGGGGCCATCCAGTAGTGACCGGACTTGCCCTCGGCGTGCTCGATCTGATCGGCCCGCCGGAGCGCCTGGTTGACCCGCTTGACCACCGTGGGGACCGAGTCGACCGGGTAGAGGCTCTGATCGGGATACATCTGTCCGGCGCTGTTGGCGTCCGCTGCCACCTGCCAGCCCGAGAGGTAGATGGCCTTCAGGCCGGCGCGGACCATCTGCACCGCCTGGTTGCCGGTGAGCGCGCCGAGCGCGTTCACGTAATCCTCGGTGTTGAGGAGCTCCCAGAGGCGCCGCGCGCCCATCTCGGCGAGCGTGTACGAGATGCGGATGGAGCCACGCAGCCGGTCGACGTCCGCCTGCGGGTAGGGGCGGACGATTCCCTCGAAGCGGCGAGCGTGGAGCGGCTCGTTGTTGCGGGCCGCCGGGGACGCCGGCGAACCACCCGACCCTTCCTTCATGACCATCCCGATGCTCATCTTCTCCCCTCCTTGGGGCCGGCTCGAACGCCACGCCGTCATGACGCAGCGCTACGGTGTCAATCTGTTTATCGAATGACGTGCCGCGCTGTAAAGCTGGTTTTTCCTCCTGAAGACGGCAAGTGACGTGCGATTCCGTCCGGCCGGTGGTGGACGTTCCCCGGGCTTTCGTTTCGCTGTTAGCGGGACGAGTGTAAATCAGTCAATCTGATGCATGGGGATGTGCGCCCGACCGACCGTCCGTTCGCTGGATCTGCCGCGGAGTCAGCGCGTCTGATCGAGCGGCGTCGGCTGCACGTCGACCGGCTCCGGAGCGCTCGCCACGGTCAACGGCTGGACCGGGCCCGACCGCGGCTCCGTTCCTGCGGCCGTCTGGCTCTCCGGCTTTCGCTTCGGCGTGGCCGCGCCCCGGCACCCTCGGCACCAGGGCTGGTTGCGGATGGCCCCGTCCGGCATCTTCCGCAGGCCGAACTGGGCGAGCGGGCGCATGTGGTGGCACTTCAGGCACATCAAGGTGATGAGGACCTCGTGCCCGTCGGCGTCGAAGACCGCGCTCGCCCGGCGTTTCCGCGGCCGCGGCGCCTCCGTCGCGGAGGGCCGGCGCGCCGGCGGCGCGAGGGCAGGCGTCACCTTGTAGAGCATGGTGCCCTGGATCAACCAGGAGCCCCTGACACCCGTGCCGGAGGCCAGTGGATCAGCGGCGTTGGCGCCGCCGCGGGACCCTGAGCAGCAGGGCCGCGAGGGCGAGGACGGCCATGACCCCGCCAGGGGCCGACGTGCAGCCCGACGGCTGCGGCACGGGAATCCCTGGTCCCAGAGGGCCGCCGCCCGCGGAGCCGCCACCGCCGCCACCGCCGCCACCGCCACCGCCACCGTCGGGGCCGGCATCCGGTAAACCGCCACCGCCAGCGTCACCCGGGCCGCGGGGATCGGTCGTGGTGTCGATCGTCAGGCCGCCGTCCACCTGGTTCGCGAGCGTGCCCCAGCTCACGAGCGCGATGTCGTGCTGCGTCGGATCCCCGAGGGCGATGGCCCCCTGGGGGAGCGCCGCGCCGGCAGGCAAGTTGGTCAACGCCAGCCCGGTGGGCCCGGTGACGGGACCGAGCGAGTCCTTTGCGATGACCCGGAACGCCCCGGGCAGGGGGTTGGCCGTGTTCAGGTCGTAGACCGTGAGGCCCTGCGCGCCGGTGACGAGGAGATAGTTCGCGGTGGCGCTTCCGACGTAGACGCCCACGCCGGTGAGAGGAGCGGCGAGCCGTCCCTGCCCGGTCAGCGCCGAGTCGAAGAGCTGCGAGCCCGCGTCGAGCTCGGGCTTCAGGAAGAACAGGTTCCCGAGCACGCTGCCCACGTAGCCGACGTCGCGGATGGCATCGACGTAGAGGCTGCTCGCAGGGTCGTTCAGCGCCGACACGCTCCCGGTTCCTTGCTGCACGGCGACCGCGAGGTCGCCCGAGGCGTCGATCTCCCAGCGGGTGAGCGCCGTCGCCGTCGAGTCCGAGACCAGCAGCACCGCGCCGCCATCCGGGGCCGCCGAGAGGGCGATCGGGGTCGACCCGGGGAGCGTCACCGTCGGGCCGCGCGACACGAAGGCACCACTCTCGACCGTCCCCAGCAGCACGCTCGCGCCGGAGACCACGGCCACCAGTGTCCGGCTCTGGCCCTTCACCAGGACGCCAGGCGCGGTGGCCACCGCGTCGGCCGGGGCGGGGAAGCCGGTCACCGGGGAGCTGCCGAGGGTGCCGAGCAGATAGGGGATGGCCGTTCCCTGGCTGGTGCTGAAGAGGAGGGCCTGGGCAGCAGTCACTCCCGGGTCGGGGAGCGCAATCGCTGGCGCTGGCGCACCGGAGCCCGACAGCGTGCGGCTCGCGATGGGGACGAAGTAGGTCGCGGGCTGGGCGGCCGCGATGGGGGCGAACAGGAGGGCGGAAGCGAGCGCGGTCCGGAGCAAGGCAGCCGCGGAGATTACCACCCCTGGCCGGATCGCCCGAGTCGGCGTCAGGTGGGCGTCAGGCTCCGGTACACCTCCAACACGTGCGCGGCGGTGGTGTCCCAGCGAAAGGCGCGGGCGTGGGCCTGCCCGGCCTCGGCACGGCGGGCGCGCTCGGCTGGATCGTCGAGCAGCTTCTGCAGCGCCGTGGCGAGCCCGCCGGCGTCGTCCGGCTCGACCTGCACCGCCGCCGCGCCGCAGACCTCGGGGAGCGCGGCCGCGGTGCTCACCACCACCGGGGTGCCCAGCGCCATCGCCTCGAGCGGCGGGAGCCCGAAGCCCTCGTCCCGCGAAGGGAAGACGAACACCGGCGCGGCGGCCATGAGCGCCCAGAGCAGCGGCTCGGCGAGGAAGCCGATGGGACGGATGTCCACCCCCCGCGCGCGCAGGAAGCCCACCCGCCGCTCGAGCGGCCCGGCGCCGTACCAGCGCTGACCGGCGAGGACGAGCGTGGGCGCGGCCGGTCCCAGCCGCTCGAGCGCATCGAGGACCAGGCCGACGTTCTTCCGGGCGTCGAGCGCGCCGGCGAAGAGCACCCAGCGCTCGGGCAGCCCGAGGCTCCGCAGCCAGGCCTGCGACACGGGATCGAGCGGCGCAGCGCGGGCGTGGTCCACCCCGTTGTGCACGACCGAGACCCGCCCCGGATCGAGCTCGGGGTGACGGGCGAGGAGCTGCGACCGCGTCCACGCGCTGACGCAGACCACGTGGTCCGCCACGCGCAGGCTCCGGGCGAGCCACAGCCGGAACTGCCAGTGGAAGGCCGAGGAGACGGTGTCCGGCGAGGTGAGGGGGATGAGGTCGTGCACCGTGAGCACGAACGGCACGCCGGAGATCCGCAGCAGCGGCAGGTCGACGTTCCCCACCGCGTGGAACAGAGAGGCGCCGCTCCGGGCCAGCACCCGCGGCAGCTCGGCGAGGGTGTAGAGGGTGCGGCTCCTCACCTTGCGCGGGAGCTCGCCCGAGCGGCGCGCGCCCACGCGGAGCACCCGGACGCCGCGGCGCCCGAGGGCACCGGCCAGCTCACGCGCGTACCGGGCGATGCCGGTCGTCGGCTCGTCCCACAGGGTCGCGTCGAGGGCCACGGTGAGCTCCACGGGCCGGCGCACCCTGACACATGTGGTAGAGCCCCCGCGACCTTCATGGCCGTCCACCAGCTCGTCCCTCATTTCCGGATCGGCGATGCGACCGCGCAGGCGGCGGTGCACTTCCGGGCGCTTCTCCGGCGGCTCGGACACTGGGGGGGACTGTTCAGCGTCAGCCAGGATG
>JADGQZ010000471.1 GCA_017881345.1 Myxococcaceae bacterium
CGTGCCGAGCAGCGTCCCGGCCAGCCAGAGGACCGCGCGGACCAGGTTGCCGCTGGTCACCACCAAGATCGCCGGGAAGCCGACCAGCAGAAAGGCGAGTAGCCCGAACCCCAGCTCGGATGCGCTCACGCGTTGCCCTCGCCGGAGGGATTCTTCGATGGGCCCGGGGCCGGTGGCGGCGCGGCTGGCGAGTCGGACCCCCCAGCTCCGGTCGCGACGGGGCCGGCAGGCGGCGCGGGCGGGGCGGCCGCCGATGCAGGCAAGGCCGGCGGGGTCACCGCCGGGCTCGGAGCCGGCGAAGGAGCGGGCCCGGCGGACGAGGTGGGACCATCGGCAGCGGCAGTGCCCGTGACCGGAGCCACCACCGCCGGGGAGGCAGGAGCGCTCGCCGAGGCGGGGGCAGCCGTCGCCGGAGCCGTGGGCGTCGTGACCGGAGCCACCGCCGGGGAGGCCGGAGCGCTCGCCGAGGCGGGGACGGCCGTCGCCGGCGCCGCGGGCTTCGCGGTGGGCTCGGGCTTGGGGGCCTTCGGCGCCGTCTGCATCCCGTTCAGCCGCGTCGCATCGCCCCACGCCCGCAGCTTCGACTTCTCGTTGGCATAGAGCTTGGCCATGGTGAGCACCAGGTCCTCGCGTCCATACGCCGGCACCTCATGCTCCCGGGTCATGACGATGGCGTCGGTGGGACAGACCTGGACGCAGAGCTCGCAGTAGATGCAGGCGTTCAGGTCGAGCACGAAGTCGTCGGCGTAGCCGCGCTTCTTCCCGGTGATGGGCGACTCGCGCTTGCCAGCCGCCTTGATGGAGATGACCTCCGAGGGGCAGATGCGCTCGCACTGCAGGCACCCGATGCAAGCCTCGTCCCCGTCCTCCTCGTGGAGCAGGGCGAAGCTCGCCCGGTACCGCTCGGCGCGGGGCCGGATGACGTCGGGGAACTCCACCGTCACCGGCTTGCGGAAGACGTTGCCAAAGCTCGTGGCCAGCGCGCGCGCGGCCGAGGCGAAGTAGCTCCTCACGGGAACACCACCCAGACGGCGGAGGCGCCCACCAGGAGCACGCTCGCGGGCACGAGGTACTTCCAGCACAGCCCCATCAACTGGTCCGACCGGAACCGCAGGAGCGACCAGCGGATCCAGTAAACGGTGACGAAGAGGAGCAGCGTCTTCAGCACCATCCAGTGCAGCCCCGGCCAGAACGGCCCGTCCCAGCCGCCGAGGAAGAGCGCCGCGCCCACCGCCGAGGCGACGATGGTGTGGATGTACTCGGCCATGTAGAAGAGCGCGAACTTCATCCCGGTGTACTCGGTGGTCACGCCCGCCACGAGCTCGCTCTCCGCCTCGGGGATGTCGAAGGGGATGCGGTTCGCCTCGGCGAGCATCGCCAGGAGGAAGATGGCGAACGCCGGGATGCCAATGAAGAAGGGCCAGATCACGAACCAGTGGTGGTCGGCCTGGGCCTGCACGATGGCCCCGAAGCGCAACGACCCGGAGAGGATGACCGGCACCATCGCCGAGAGGAGGAGCGGCACCTCGTAGGAGATCGACTGGGCCACCGCGCGCATCCCGCCGAGGAGCGCGAGCTTGTTGTTGCTCGACCACCCTGCCCCGAACACCGGGAGCACCGTCACCGCGCCGATGGCCAGCACGTAGAGCACGCCCACGTCGAGGTCCGAGGCGACGACCGTCGGAGAGAACGGGACCACCGCCGCAGCGCCGAGCGCCGTCAGTGCGGCGAGCGGCGGAACCATGTTGAAGATGACCGAGTCGGCCTTCTCCGGGACGATGTCCTCCTTCTGCAGGAGCTTGAGCAAGTCGGCCACCGGCTGCAGCAGCCCCGAGGGGCCGACCATCGTCGGGCCGAGCCGGGTCTGGAGCCGGGCAGCGAACTTTCGCTCGAACCACAGCGCCATCGCCGTGGCGGTGAGCACCACGGTGATGATCAGCACCGAGTACACCGCGCCGTGGACGAGCCCCTCGCTCACCGATCCACCTCGCCCATGATCGGATCCAGCGAGCCGAGGATCGCCACCGCGTCGCTGACGTTGCCCCCGGGAATGATGTACGGCAGCGCCGAGAGCGCATGCAGGCTCGGCGGCCGGATCTTCAGCCGGTACGGGAACTGCGTCCCGTCCGAGATGAGGTAGGTCCCGAGCTCGCCGCGCGGTGTCTCGATGGCCACGTACACCTGGCAGGGCGGAATCTTGGTCTGCACCGGGAGCTTCACCGGCTTGCCGGAGTTGATGCTGCCCTCCGGCACCGAGTCCACCATCTCCCGCACCAGCCGGACGCTCTCGCGCATCTCGCCGAAGCGGACCTGGGCCCGGGCCAGGCAGTCCCCGCCCTTCGCCGTGACCACGTTCACCTTCACCTCGTCGTAGGCATGGAAGGGGGCGTCACGCCGGAGGTCATGGTCCACGCCGCAGGCGCGGAGGATGGGGCCGGTGATGCCCAGCTCGAGCGCGAGCTCCGCGTCCAGCTTTCCCACCCCGATGGTCCGGTCGAGGAAGATGCGGTTGTCGAGGGTCATCGACTCGTACTCGTTCAGCCGCGACGAGATGACGTCGAGCGCCGCGCGGACCCTGCCGCTCCAGCCCGCGGGCAGGTCGTGCCGGTTCCCGCCGATCGTGTGGGTGTTGTAGTGGAACCGCGCGCCGGTGACCTCCTCGAACAGGTCCAGCACCAGCTCGCGCTCGCGGAAGCAGTGGAGGAACACCGTCGAGCCGCCGCCCAGCGCCCCGCCGAGATCGAGGGCAAAGGTGCCGAGCCACAGGAGGTGCGAGGCGATCCGCTGCAGCTCGGCGAAGATGGTCCGCATCCACCGGGCGCGCCGCGGCACCTCGAGCTTGAGCGCCGCCTCGAAGGCCATGTTCAGCGCCTGCTCGTTGGTCATCGGAGCGACGTAGTCGTTCTTGTCGACGATGGGCGTGATCTGCACGTAGGCCAGCGTCTCGCAGAGCTTCTCCACCGCCCGGTGGAGGTAGCCCACGTGGGGGACGACCTTCACCACCCGCTCGCCGTCCAGGTAGAGGTCCATCCGGAACACGCCGTGCGTGGACGGGTGCTGCGGCCCGAAGTGCAGGAGCATCAGCTCCCCCTCGGGGTCGTAGCGGTCGATCGAGAGGTGCGGGTCCACCCGCCGTGTGATCTGCACCATCTGCAAGGCGGTCATCTCCAGGGCGCGTAGGGGAGATTCGCCGGCAGGTCTCGCCGGAGGGGATGGCGGTCGTAGTTCTCGGGCATCATCAACCGTCGCAGGTCCGGGTGGTCCGCGAAGACCACGCCCACCAGGTCGAACTGCTCACGCTCCTGCCAGTCCGCGCCGGCGTACAGCCGGGCCAGCGACGAGACGGGCTCCCCCGGAGCGAGCCGCACCGCCCAGGTGGCCACGCGCGAGCCGCTCCCCACCGTCCGGAACAGATACGACACCTCGAAGTGCTCCGGCTCGTCCGGGGCCTTCCCCTTGCGGCCGGTGCCCGGGACCCAGTGGGTGGCGACGATGGAGACGAGCTGCCGGTACCCGCGCGCCTTCAGCCGGCCCGCGACCTCGAGGTGCCGTGCCGCGGGGACGAGCGGCGGGCCGAGCTCGGTGGTCGCGGGGATGCCCAGCTCGGTGAGGACCCCCGGCAGGTCCGGACCGGCGAGGTTGGACGCCAGCTCGGCCGGCTCGGGTACGAGCGAGGCCTGGACGCGCGGGGTGACCTCGACCTCGGTGGCGATGTCGGCCGACTCGA
>JADGQZ010000472.1 GCA_017881345.1 Myxococcaceae bacterium
CGTCACCCGGACGACCGTCCAGAATCAGCGGATGGACGGTTCGTGGCACTCCTCTCCGTCCGGTCGGCCAGGCGCCGCGCGTGTCCATACAATCGCAGGCCCATGCATCGGCCGACCCGAGTAGGGACGTGAGCGCCAGGCCCCGGATGACGTATCGGCGAGCAACTCCGCCCACCCGGCTACCGTAGATCCCCTGGCATCTGCTTGCCCAGTCGCGATCCCCGGGGGACGATCCTCGCCTGACCACCGCGCCCTCCACCGCCGCGCCGGAGACGCGCCGCGAGCACCTCGCCCGCGCGGCGGAGCGGCTCGCGCGCCAGAGGCATCTCGTCGCCGTCCGCGACGGCATCGTCGGCGCGCTCCCGCTGGTGCTGGTCGGCTCGCTCTTCCTCCTCGTCGCTCAGCCGCCGTGGCCCGCGCTGCAGCGCCTCGTGGCGCCCTACTCCGCCACCCTCCTGCTCCCCTACCGCGCACTCGGCGGTTGCATCGCGCTCTGGGTCACGTTCGGCACCGCGCAGGCGCTCGCCCGGAGCTACGGGCTGGACGCGGCCGCCGCGGGCCTCATCGCCGCGTCCGGCTACGTCCTTGCCGCGCTCCAGCCGGGGGCCCCTGGACAGCCGGTGTCGCTCCTGCTCGCCCGGCTGGGCGCGGGCGGCATCTTCGCCGGGCTGCTCCTCGCCATCGCCAGCGTGGAGCTCACCCGGGTGCTCGTCGCGCGCCGGTGGACGCTCCGACTGCCCGGCGGCCCGCCGGACGTCGTGGTCCGGAGCTTCGTCGCGCTCCTCCCCGCTGCCCTCGTCCTCGGCGGGGTCTTCCTCGTCGTCCACGTCGCCGGGCTCGACCTCATCACCCTCCTCGCCCGGGTCGTCGCCCCCCTCGTCCACGCCGCGGACTCCCTCGGGGGCGTCCTGGGTCTCGTGCTGGTCGACAGCCTGCTCTGGCTGGTTGGCGTCCACCCAGCCGCCCTCACCGCCGCGATGCGCCCGGTCTGGGAGTCGATGCTGGTCGCCAACATGGAGGCCGTGGCCGCGAGCGCCACTCCGCCCCACATCGCGCCGCTCCAGTTCTTCCTCTGGTTCGTCTGGCAGGGCGGCTCCGGCGCCGGCCTCGCGCTGGGGCTGCTCCTCCTCCGCTGCCGCTCGGCCCAGCTCCGGGCGGTGGGACGGGTCGGCATCGTTCCCGCCCTCTGCAACATCAACGAGCCGCTCCTCTTCGGCGTGCCCGTCGTCCTGAACCCCAGGCTCGCAGTCCCCTTCATCCTCGCCCCGCTGCTCGAGGCCATCGTCGCCTGGACCACCTTCCGGCTCGGGTGGGTGCGCCCGCCGTACCTCGAGACGCTATGGACCCTGCCGGCGCCCGTCGGTGCCTGGCTCACCACCGGCGGTGACCCGAGGGCCGTCGTCCTCCAGATGGTGACCCTCGCCCTCGCCATCGCCGTCTACTGGCCCTTCGTCCGACGCGAGGACCGCCGGCTCGCCCGCGAGGAGCAGACCTCCGGACATCCCTCCCTTCCGCCCACAGGCCCGACGCCGTAAGACTGTTCGCGCCCGTGCCGACCTACCGTGTTTCCATCTGCAAGGGGCCGGACTGCCGCCGGAACGGCGCGGAGCGCGTGGCCGCTGCTGCCCAGGACGTCGTGAAGGAGCTGGACCTCCGCGCCCGGTGCACCCTCGGCCGGGGCGGCTGCTACGGGCTCTGCCACCTCGGGCCCAACGTCGTCATCCGGGAGGACCGCCCCCGCCCGCCCGACCCGTTCCGGCAGGAGGACTTCCAGCTCATGGGCTGGGAGGACGAGGTCCACTACGGCCAGATGACGCCCGAGGGGATCCGGATCGTCCTCACGGAGCACGTGGGCCGCGACTGCCCCGTCGAGTCGCTCAAGGGACCCCGCGAGGACTGACCCCGGCGCAAGGCGCGTGCCGCGCCCGTTGCCTGTCAAATCTTGCATGCGCACCCTTCTTCTCTGGCTGGGGAGGACGGTTCGCATGCGAAGGTGGACAGCCGCAGCGCTCGTCGCGTTTGGCTCGGCGTGTGCGAGCGCGCCGCCGCTCCCGGCGGAGCGGCTCTCGCAGGCCGAGTCCGAGGTCCGGGCGGCCCAGGAGATCGGGGCGGAGCGGGCGCCGCAGGCGAAGGTCCACCTCCAGGCGGCGCGCGACACGCTCGCAGCCGCCAAGGAGACCAACAAGGACGACCCCGAGGGCGCCGCGCGGAAGCTGGACATCGCCCGGGCCCAGGCCGAGCTGGCCAATGCACTGGCCCGGGAGCAGATGGCGAAGAACGAGCTCGACACGGCCCGGAGCCGTCTGGACGCGCTGAAGACCAGCGCCCAGGCCAAGGGAGGCACGCCATGACCCGCGTCCTCCTGGTCGCTGCCGCCCTGTCCGTCGGGTGCTCGCACCTCCAGCGGACCGACAAGCTCGACGCCGCGCACTCTGCCTACGAGAAGGCCCAGAAGGGGCCGGCGGCGACGAGCAGTCCCGCCGACCTGGCAACCGCGCAGAAGTTCCTGGACCTCGCGGACAAGGGCCTCGAGACCGGCGATCCGAAGCTGGTGGACGACCGGGCGACCGTCGCCGTCCTCAAGCTCGAGGCAGCCGAGGCCCTCGGGCGCACCCACGCCATCGCCGCCGAGCGCGACAAGACGCTCCAGGAGGTGAGCGCCACCAAGCAGCAGCTCCTCGAGGATGCGCAGCAGAAGCTCGCCCTGGCCCAGGCCGAGCTGGAGAAGGAGAAGGCGGCCCGCGACTCCGCCGAGCTCCGTCTCGCCGAGCGCCGAGCGGTACTCGCCCGCGAGACCCAGATCCAGGACCTTCCCGAGGGGACCGTCATCAGCTTGCCAGGGGGGCAGCTCTTTGCCCGAGGGCAGGCCGAGCTGCTGCCGGGCGGCCGTGATCGCCTCTCGCGGGTGGCCGAATTCTTGAAGTCTGCCAGCCGCACTGCCTTCGTCGAGGCCCAGCCCCCGAGCAGCGGCTCCGGCTCCGCCGCCCTCGCGCTCTCGGGAAAGCGCGCCGAGCGCGTCCGGGCATTTCTCGTCAGCGAGGGCGTCACCCCCGGGCAGATCCGTGCCGCACGCGCGGACGCCAGCGCGCCGGTCCGTCCCCTTCCGGCCTCCCCCGAGTTCGCGTCCAGCGGGGCAGTGAACATCGTGCTCGAGCCCGCCCGGGTCGGCACCGGTGGCGGTGGTGGCGGGGCGAGCCCGGGACGGCCCTAGGCCCCCTGCTTGACGAGGGCGGCGAGCTTTCCGAGCGACATCCGCCAGCCCACCGCGTTGTCCTCCGGTGAGAGCCCCGGTGGAAGCCGATCGTGCACGGCGACGAGCTCCGTCCTGCCACCCGGCGCGTCGGCCAGCGTGAAGCGAATCGTCATCTCGCCAGCCATCGCGGGGTCGGCGGTCTCGAACGCGAGCACCTGCTCCACGCGCTCGTCGGGAACGAGTCGCACGAAGCGACCGTGGTACGTGTCAGTCCCCGCGGTGGTCTTCCCCGCTCCGGTGGGGCCGTCGTGGACGAGCGAGATCCGAAAGGCGCCACCCTCCCGCGCATCGAACGCGTGCACCACGCTGCGCATCCCGTCCGGCACCATCCAGGTCGCGACCGCCGCCGGGTCGACGAGCGCCCAGTACACCCGAGGGCGCGGCGCATCCAGGTGCCTGGTCATCCGGGTCGAGGACATGGCCCCCGGGGATACGCCCTGGATCTCCGCGTCGGCAACGACCGGGCGGGCGGGCGTCCCGGAGTCGGCAGACCCCACGCCCTAGCCTCCGCCGCGGAGGTCTCCGTGCCCGGTCCAGCCCTCGGGTGGGGGATGCGCGATGTATCCGCGCACGCGCTCGGCCCAGGCCGCCGAGACCGGATCGACGGCCGCGTGCGCCTCGAAGAAGGCGAGCGCCCCGGTGAACTCCCTCCGGCGCGCCCCTGAGAGCGCCTCCGGCCAGCCCTCGAGGATGGGCACCAGCGCCGGGGGCACCTCGCCCCGCCTCGACACGAGCTGGTACAGCGTCTCCACGCCGCCGCCCAGCGTCACCGTGTCCAGCTCGCGGAAGACGAACTCGGTGCCGACCCGGCGCACGGTCTCCCCCGAGGCCAGCAGCTCCGTGCCGTACAGGCGGTTGGCGCGCTCCAGCCGGGCTGCGGTCGCCACCGGCTGACCGACGACGGTGTAGTTGGACTTGAGCGGGCTCCCCATGTCGCCGGCCACCACCGCGCCCGAGTGGAGCGACATCCGCATCCGGACCTCCACCCCGAAGCGGCGCTCCCACTCGGGGCGCAGCCGGGCGACCTCGGACTGGATGGACAGCGCCGTCCGGCAGGCCACGGGCCCATGCCGGTCGAGCCGCACCGGCGCCCCCCAGAAGGCGATGAGCGCATCGCCCGAGTACTCGACGTGCCCGCCCGTCTGGCGCACCAGGCTGGTGAGCTCACCGAAGTAGGTGTTCAGCAGCTCCACCAGCGTGTCGGGCGGCAGCAGCTGGTCCATCCGGCGGAAGCCCTCCAGATCCGCGTAGCAGATCGTCACCTCGCGCCGCTGCGGCCGCATGAGCGCCACGTTGCGGAACACCTGATCGGCGATGTCCGGGCTCACGTAGCGGCCGAGCGCGCCGTAGACGAAGTCGCGCATCTCTCGCTCGGTCCGCAGCGCGTACCGCCCCGTGATGAGCCAGGCCAGGGCGAAGGCCACCAGCGGCCCTCCGGCCGCGAGCCACACCCCGTCCACGACCATCAGCCGGCGCACGAAGAGGAGCCACCCCACCACCACCGCCACCGCGGCCAGGACGTAGAGGAGCGCGCCGATCGCCGAGCGGAACAGGCCGCTGAAGCCCAGGGCGACGAAGCCCCCGGCGAAGGCCAGGGCGAAGGTGGCGAGCACGTCGCTCCGCACCGGCGCCCGGGCGATGCCCACGCCGTCCAGCCAGTTCTCCAGCGCCTGCCCCACCACCGCCGCGTGGGTGACGCCCTCGCCGAGCGGGGTCGCCGGCCAGAGCCCGCTCCCGCGCAACGTCTCGGCCAGCACCACCGCGCGCTTCTGCACGTCGTTGCGGGCGTGCGCCGGCACGCCCTCCTGCGCGTCGTAGAAGTTCTGGAGGAAACGCCAGGCGGAGATCGACCGCTCGAGCGAGCCACGGCCGTCACGTCCACCCTCCGCGGCGTCCCACCGGATGAGCGCATACCCGGTCCGGTCCGCCGGGATGCTGCTCCCGCCGACGATGGCGAGCCGGTCAGCGGACCAGATCAGCTGGCGACTGTTCGCGCGGGCCAGCGCGCCGGCGAGCGCGAGCGAGGGCAGCACGTGCACCCGCCCCTGCGGTGAGACCCAGCGGACCAGGTGCTGGATGCCGCGCACCCGCCCGTCCGGATCGACCGCCAGCGCGGTGTGCCCGTACCGGCTGCGCGGGCCGACGAGGACGGAGGTCGGGACGTCGAGCGAGCGCGCCAGGGGAAGGGCATCGATGTCCAGCCCGCGGACAGTCACCTCGGCCACCCGGACCAGGAGATCCTCGGGCGTCACCTGGAACGGCCGGTCCGCGCCCCCGTAGTCCCGGATCAGGGGCGTCCCGGAGACGCCGAGCCGGCGCGCGAGCTGCCGCCCCTCGTCCTCCGAGCCCACTCCGGCCCAGATCCGCACCCGGCTCCCGTCGGGCACGGCGAAGGCGGGCGCACGGCTCGCCAGCACCCGCCGGAGCACCTCGAGGACCGCCGGCCCATCCTCGTCCTCCAGGGCCACGAGCACGAGCGACGGGCGGAGCGGCCGGACGACCGCCGGGGAGGGCGCGGCCGAGACCGAGAAGCCGAGCACCGTGGCCGGAGTGGCATCGAGCGCCCGGCGGAACTGCTCGTCGTCCGGCACCTCTCCCGCGGTGCGTGGGCTGCCGGTGTCCAGCCTCCAGTCGAGCAGGATCGGCGAGGCACCCTCGCGCCCGAGCTGGCTGACGAGCCCGCCGAGCAGCGCCCTTGGCCAGGGCCAGGTGCTCAGGTCCGCGTGCGGATCGTCGCGGGCGTTGGCCAGGGTCTCGTCGTCCACGCCCACCAGCACCACGTCACGCGCCGGCTCGTTCTGCCGGCCGAGATCGTGCAGCCGCCAGTCGAGCAGCGTGCGCTCCAGCGCGTCGATGGGGGCACCGAGGAAGGTCCGGATGCGGAACCGGCGGGGCTGCTCCTCGTCACGGAAGCCGGGGTTCGCCGGGACCCGCGCACTGACGATGGCTCCCACCGCGCTGCCGAGCACGGCGGCCTGGAAGAGGCTGAACCCGAGCACGCGCAGGAAGCGCCGCCCGGCAGACGGGAGTCGGGGTGACAGGGAGGCGGCATGTTGCCGTCACCCCGGCGGGGCGACAAGTTCCGAGGCGTCCCGCGGGACGTGCCGGGGTCAGGGAGTGGAGCGGCTCGAGGGCGACGAGGTGCTGGCCGTCGCTCCCCGCAGCTGCTCGGGCAGCGTGTCCTGGGCCGAGCGGAGCCTATCCTTGAGGTCGTTCCGCAGCTCCGCGCCCGGCTTGGGCGCGAGCAGCAGCCCCAGCCCGGCGCCCACCAGGAGGCCGACGCCCAGGGCGGTGAGGGCAGGCGCGATCCAGTCGCTCGAGCTCGAGCGCTGCAGGCCCACCAGGTCGAGCAGGTCGTCGCGGTCCAGCTTCTTGAGTTCCTTCAGGTTCAGCATGGTGGTGTTCCTCTCAGGACGGCGAAGAGACGTCATCGCCGCCGCCGGTGAATCCGGACACGGCGGCCTCGGCGAGCCCGAACAGCTGGTTCTTCACCAGGGGGACCGCCGCCACCCGCACCCCGAGGCCCACCAGCCGGAAGGTGAGCGCACTGAAGAGCCCACCGCCGAGCACGTAACCCACGCCCAGCGCCGCGGCAACCATGGCGTAGGGGTGACGCTGGACGCGCCCGCGCAGGTCGATGGCCGAGCCGAGGTCCTCGAAGGTGCTCCGGGCCTCGTCGAAGAGCTGCTGGGCGCTGTCGTTGAGGTGTCCCACCCGGCCGACGAAGCCCTGCTGCTCGTGGTGCCCGTTTCCGGAGGGGGGATTCTGGGGGGAAGTGGCCATGGTCAGTCCGGGATTCCTTCTGGTCAGCGAGAGGCGACCCGGCCGATGACGAATCCGGCGGCGAGGGCGATGGCCAGCGAGGCGATGGGCCGCTCCTTGATGAAGCCGCTCACCCGGCGGTTCAGCGTGTCCAGCTCGCGCTTCGCCTCGTCGATCTGGGGACCGACGCGGTTCTGGATGTCGCGGGTCGTGTCGGACAGCGTGTCGGGTGTGGCCATCGGTGTGTCTCCTCGTGGCAGTGGCAGCAATCTGGTGTCAGCGGCGCCGGATGCCCAGCCACAGGCCGGCAGTGAAGGCGATGCCCAGGGTGACTCCCGGGCGGCGGGCCACCCAGTGGCGAACGTCCCAGATGTCGTGCAGCTGGCGTCGCAGCGCCTGGGCGGTGTCCACCACCTGTGTCCGGGTGCGCTCGAGCTCCTCCCGGAGCTCCGACTCGGTCGATTGGCGCGGGGCGAGGGTCACTGGCGAGATTCCAGGGCGCGGGAGGCGGCGGCGCGGGTGGCGGCCCTCGGCGCGAGGAGCTGGGCGGTGCGCTCGAGCTCGGTCACCGAGTCGTCGAGCATCGGACGGCGGAAGGCACGGGCGGCGAGCAGCACGCCGAGGCAGCCCACGGCGACGTTGAGCAGTCCCACGACGGCGACGGCGCCCGCCAGAGAGAGCCAGCGACCGAGCGCCAGCGCCAGGGCGGCGTTGAGAAACGCGTAGCCCACCAGCACCAGGGGCGCACAGGCGGCAATCTGCGCGACGCCCAGTCCCGTCCGGCGGGCGGAGGCACCGAACTCGACCTTGGCGAGCGCGACGTGCTGCGCGAGGAGGTGCCCGAGCTCACCGGCGAGCTGCTGCAGAAGCTCCGTCGTCCCTGGGGGTTTCACGCTCAAAACGTACACCCTTCATGCACGGGGGGGCGAGCGTCCGAGCCACACGCGACCCACCCGGATGGCGAGCCGCAGCGCCTCGACGGGGAGGCCGGCGACCTCGCGGCTCGCGGTGCGCAGCTGCCGCGCCGCATCGCCCACCCCACGGACCGAACGGGTCACCTGATCACGGAAGGCCCCGACCAGCTCACCGGGGGTCTCCGCCAGCGCCTGTTCGGCCGTGGGCGGCAGCTCCTCCGACGGCATCGAGCCGAGGGGCGGCGTCTCGTCGCGCTCGGCGGAGCGCCTCGTCTTCCGCCGCGCCTTCCGGGTGCCGGGGCCGCCGTCGTGCCTCATGCCGGGCATCCCCACCTCGTCGGCCACCGCGCCGGAGGCGGGCGGGCCGGAGCTGGGGGTGACCTGCGCCTCGGTGGATCCAAGGTGCATGTCCGGCGCCTCGGCCGCCTCCTCCTGCTCGACCCTGGCGGCGGCGCGCTCCTCGACGCGGGCCTTGAGGATGGCCTCGGTCTCGGCGAACTTCTTGCCGTAGTGGACGTCGGTGTTGCCCTGGGCGGCGGACGCCTGTCCCGCGACCTCCTGCTTGTCACGGCGTGCGAGGTCCCGATCGGCCTCGCCCTGGGAAACGGTGAAGTGGTCGAAGCTGTCGCTACGGGCCATGGTGGCTTGAAGCTAGGAACGCAGTGTCCGGGAGGGAACCTCAGGACCTCGGACCGTTGAGCGCGTTCCGGATGTGTCCAGTGCGGGCGTACTCCGCGAGCTGCTCTGCCAGCTGGTTGGCGCAGGCGAGCTGCCCCTCCTCGGTGGAGGCCCCCAGATGCGGGGTGCAGAGGAAGTTCTCGAGCCCGAGCAGCGGGTGGTCCGCCGGCGGGGGCTCGGTGGCGAACACGTCCATGGCTGCCCCCGCCAGGGTGCCGTCCTTCAGGGCCTCGGCGAGCGCGGCCTCGTCCACGATGCCGCCCCGGGCGCAGTTGATGAGATAGCTCCCCTTCTTCATCGAGCCGAGCAGCGCCCGCGAGACCAGGTTCCGGGTGTTGTCCATCAGGGGCAGATGGAGTGAGACGATGTCCGCCCGGCGGAACAGCTCGTCCATCGGGACGATCTGCACGCCCAGGCGGCGCGAGGCCTCGGCGGGGTGCGGGTCGTAGGCGATGACGGTCGTCCCGAAGGCCATGCAGCGCTGGGCCACGAGCTGGCCGATGTTCCCGAAGCCGACGAGTCCCACCACCTTGCGGAAGAGCTCGTGCCCCTTGGCGAAGCGCTTCTTCTCCCACTTGCCGGACTTGGTCACGGTGATCGCCGGGACGAGCAGCCGGTGCAGGGCGAGCATGAGGCCCAGGGTCAGCTCGGCCACGGCGACCGAGTTGCCGCCGGGGGTGTTCATCACCGTGATGCCCTTCCGGGTGGCCGCCTCCACGTCGATGTTGTCCACGCCCACGCCTGCCCGGCCGATGACCTTGAGCTTTCCCGGGGCGTCGAGCACCTCGGCGGTGACCTTGGTGGCGCTGCGGACGGCCAGCGCGTCGTAGTCCCCGATGATGGCCTTGAGCTCGCCCGGCTTCAGCCCCGTCCTCACGTCCACGGTGATGCCGGGCGCCTTGCGCAGCGTCTCCAGACCTTCGGCCGACAGCTCGTCCGCGACCAGCA
>JADGQZ010000473.1 GCA_017881345.1 Myxococcaceae bacterium
CGCCGGTCATCGCGGTGATCGTTGCCGTCTGCCGCTTCACCCCGGTTGCGAAGCCGCACAACCAGGCGGTCAGCTTGGCGCTGTCGACGCAGACCGGACGGCTCAGTTTGATGTTGCTGTACTTGATTCTGGTGGGTAGCTGCCAGACGAAGCCGTTGTTACCGCCCTCCTCGCGTTGCTCGATGACCACCTCGAGTCCCAGGCCCTCACAGGTGTTGAAAGCCCCGATGTCGGCGCCGTCGATGCTCACCTTGAAGCACACACTGACGGCCGGGTCCTTGTTAGCTGCCACGGGACTCACCCCCTTCGGACGCACGTCGTACGAGAAGTGGGCAGCGAGCGACGGTCAGGTCTCCTGCGGGACACCAATACTCAGACATCGCTCATCCACCCCGCCCGCTCACGGTCCAGCCAGAGCTCTTCGCGGAGGCGCGCCGCCAACGGCTCGTACAGCCGCCTTGCCACCTCGTCGAGGTTCCCGCCCGAGCTGCCCATGGCGTCTGGGCCAGCCGCCGCGGAGCGCGCGGCCGAAGCTGGGGCGCTGGCATCGCCGGTCGACATCGAAACCGTCGGCTCGCTCACAGTCGGCGACCCATCGGACACTTGCCGTTGCACGCTGTGCGGGCTGTCGTCCCGCTCCGCCCACGTCGTTGCTGGGGAGGAGGCGAAGCCGGCGAACATGCTCTCGAAGGACACGTCCGGCCCGGGCGCCGTCTCCCCCACGGGCGTCCTCGCCACCGCACCCGGGGCCACCACGAGTGGCTCGTGGTGCATCGCTCCAGACGGGCTGGATCTCGCCACCTGCTGGGTCTGGACGGTGACGTCTGGCCGGGGCGTGTTGTTCTCCCTGTCGGCGACTCGGCGCTGGACCGCGACGATCGGCGCAGCCATGCGCGCGGGCGAACCGACCGTCTGGCCTGTCCAGGGCGCCGCGGCCGACGAGGACGCTCTGGGGACGCCGACATCGGAGGGGTCGATCACGCTCGGAGAGGTCGCGGCGGAGCTCGACGCGGCCTGGCCCCAAGCTACGGGCAGGGGCGCCTCCACGAACCCGTACGCGTCGGCGCCGACGTCTGTGTCGATCTCGCTGGCCACCGCGAAACGGCTGACCGAGACCTCCGGCCAGTCCCGGGCGTCCTCGTACGCGACGGGGCGCGGGGGCGTGGCCTCCGGGGTGACATGACCCGGTGCGCCTCCGAGGTCGTCGGGGCCTGCGAGCCGGCTGAGGCGGGTGTCCGCCGGCACCCTGCGATCTGCCGAGGGATGCTCGCTCAGGGACTGCACGGTGACCGGCACCGGGTCGGCCCCGCGCAGCGCCGGTCCGCCGACGCCAGGCTTCGCCGGGACGGACGGGACTGGTCGGGGCGCAGTGCCTTGTGGCTGGATCCCGCCAGCCTCGTACCTGACACGCTGCGCAACCGGTGCGCTCACCGTGGAGAAGGCTCCCAGTGGCTCGTCCAGGAAAGACAGCGGAGCGGGCACCGGTCGTACACCAAGGATCGGCGCATCCGCCGGCGTGGCCTCCGAGCGCTGGCGGCTCGGGACGGCGTGATCAACCGCCGGCGCGGGCGAGGCGACCTGATCCGACTGGCTTCGTAGAGTCCCCGTACCGGTCACCGACGAGACAGCAGGGGTCACGGGAAGCTCGGTGGAGCCTGGCGCAGGTACGGGCTCCGAGTCGGTGATGACCCGCTGCACCTCAGCACCCCCGGCGGCCAGCGCGTCGGTCCTGCTCTCAGGCATCTCCACCTCTCCGTGTGCGGCGGCCGACTGCATAGACATCGGAGCCGCGACCGGAAGATCGGCGGGGTCGGTCCCCTGCCAGCGGGACGCGAGCTGCTGATCCTCGGCTCGGGAAACAGCCACGAGCGGGTGTGGATGCTCGCCCGAGGTGGCCGGCACGCGTTGTACCTGGGGTGGACCCGAGAAGGTTGACGGCGCTGGGTCGGAGCTTCCCGCATCCGCACGGACAGATGTCGAGGGATCGCTCGTTGCCTCCGGCTCGGCGTACGCGGCTGTCGACTGCTCGGCCGTCGGCTGGTACAGGTATTCCAGCGGAACCGTGTCGAGGTCTTCCTCCGGGGCGCTCCAGCTCGGAAGCCGCTGAATACTCGGCCTCGGCCGGGCTGGGGCATGCTGCGGGAGGACGAGTTCGGGGCCGCCGTGGGTCTGCGGCTCCCCCGGTGAGACCAGTCCCCGTACCAGCCCGCCCACCGAAGGATCCACCTGGTGGCTGAGGGGAGCCAGGAAGCTGGGGTCGGCGAAACTGGCCAACGAGTCGCGGAACCGGTCGTTGATGGCCACGGGCTGTATCGGATCGGCGAGGGTGCGCTGAACTGGCGGAACGTCGCTCCACGCGTGGCGCGAGACGTCCGCGGCGTCCACCGGGGGTCCTGGCTGGTGGTGTGAGCGCTCTGGACTCGCGGCGATGCGCCCCTTGATCCGGTCGAGTGGCCGCTCCCACCAGGACATGTGTTCACCTCCCCGATCATGTTCAGGACTGCTGGATGCGAGTGTTCAGCGCCCCGACCTCGGCAACGAAGCGCTGTCGCTCCCGATGGTCGAGATCGAGGATGTCGTCGCGGGACCAGTGCAGGTAGTAGGCGATGTACGCGACCTCGGCGTAGAGCCGCTCCGGCGCGTACGTGACTATTCCCCCAGGCGCCCCCCTGAGACATCGACGGCGAAGACGTGGTTGCAGGACGGACAGGTCACCGCCGCGCGGGTGTGCCCCTCGGTGTTCACCCGCCGGTAGAG
>JADGQZ010000474.1 GCA_017881345.1 Myxococcaceae bacterium
CGTCGGTAAAGGCGTCCTTGAGAAGGCCTTCGTAGGCAGCGTCAAGGCAATCGAGGCTCGGAACGACGTGGCGAAAGGAAGGGGCGCATCCCGGGCCACGTAGTCCTCGCTGCGCTGGAAAAGCCGGCCAGGCTTTGGCGACGACCTGGTGATCCTCCGTTCGGGATTCGGGGGAAGCGCTGAGGCGAGCGACGCGTACGCGGCGCTAGTCACGTCCTGGTGGCGTGACGGCCACCGAGCGGCCACGAGCACGGGAGCGGAGCGAAGGCGCCAGTGAGCAGGACAGCTCGCGATTGTCCCCGACGGGATTCGAACCCGTGTTACCGGCTTGAAAGGCCAGCGTCCTGGGCCTCTAGACGACGGGGACTGTGAGGACGCTGGACGACTACCCCGAACGCGGGGGCGAACGCCAGCCTGTGTCGTGCGGCGCGGCTACTTCTTCTGCTTCTGCATCTGCGCGACGAACGCGTCCTGCGCGGCCTTCATCTCGGCGGCAGACAGCTCCTTGATCCGCTTGGCGATGCTCCACTTGATGTTCCAGCGGTCGACCATCATCCCCACCCGATCGCCCCAGAACATGTCGGCCATGGGCATGGTCACCTTCGCCCCGGCCTTCACCGCGCGATCGAACGCCTTGTCGGCGTCCTCGGTGTAGATCCACAGGGACGAGAAGCTGGGCGTCGCCCCCATCTCGGGCGCGGTGTCGTTGATGAAGAACGTCGAGTTCCCGATGCGCAGCTCGGCGTGCCACACCTTGGTGCCCGACGGGTCGAGCGCCCGGCTCCGTTCCTCGGCGCCGAACGCGCGCTTGTAGAATTCGATCGCCTCCGCCGCGCCCTCGACGGTCAACGACGGGGTGAGGGTGTGCAGTCCTTCGGGGATTGGCTTGACCATGGTTTCGGCTCCTCCTGACATGAGTCGCCAGGGGCTCGAACCCTGGACCCTCGGCTTAAAAGGCCGGTGCTCTACCAGCTGAGCTAGCGACTCGGGGCAGCGGCGGTAGGTAGTCACACCCGGGCGCCCGGCCGCAAGTGCTGCCCGCGTCAGACCGCTCGGGACACGGCCGTCGGTGAGGGCCACCAGCAACCGCCGATGACCGTTCGAGAGCGCCCGGGCGCAACCGGCGGACGGGACCCGGTTACACTCGATCGAGACCGCCGCCGGTGCCCTGCAGCGCGAGCACGGCCGCACACCCTCGAGCCCCGCCGTGGCAGACGACGACGACGACCTCGAAGACGACGCACCGGCGGAGCCCGGGCGGCGGTATCTCACCCGCGCCGGCGCCGAGCGGATGCACGCCGAGCTGCTGCGCCTGCTCAACACCGAGCGTCCACGGGTCACCGCCGAGGTGAGCGCTGCCGCCGCGCAGGGCGACCGCAGCGAGAACGCCGAGTACATCTACGGAAAGAAGCGGCTCCGGGAGATCGATCGGCGGATCCGCTTCCTCCAGCGTCGGCTCGACAGCGCCACCATCGTCGCGCCCGAGGACCAGACCGACACCGGACGGGTGTGGTTCGGTGCCTGGGTCACGCTGGAGGACGAGGAGGGGAGGGCGCGCTCCTACCAGATCGTCGGGCCGGACGAGATCGACGCCCGGGGAACGCTGGTGAGCGTGGACTCGCCGCTGGGGCGCTCGCTCCTCGGAAAGCGCCGTGGCGACGAGGTGACGGTCCGGCGCCCGCGTGGCGAGGTCGAGCTCGTCGTCCGCGACATCCGATACGGCCGGGACCCCGGATGACCGACACCGTCCGCATCCAGTCCCGGCTGTGGCGCATCTATCGGCGGATGAACCTCTCCGCGCTGACGCAGGAGGGGGAGGAGGGAGATGGTGATCCGCTCGGGCTCGCCTCGCGGGATGGCCGGACGCGCCTCGCCTGGGAGACCTACAGCCGCGGCGGCCTGGAGCACGCGGTCCGGTCCTACGGGACGCTCGACCGGCTCGAGGCGCGCGGGCTGGGGAAGCTCGAGCTGACCCTCGACCTGGAGGACCCGTTCGCCCCGCGCGTGGTGGTCCACAGCGACCTGTTCGAGGCGCCGGTGGTGGACGCCTCGCTGCGACAGGTGAGCGGCCGGCAGCTCGGGCTCGCCCGGCCAGTGGCGGGCGCCGCGTTCCTGTACCTCGAGTCGCTCGTCTTGCAGAACCCGGGCAAGGAGTTCGACTGGCGCCGTCCACGGCTGCCGGGACAGGAATTTCCGGGTCTCAGCATGTCGGCGGAGGTGGTGCAGCTCTTCCTCCTGATGGCGAAGCGAGTCGGCGCCGAGGGGATGGCGCTCCGGCCGAGCACCTTCCACGCCGCGTGGGCATACGCGCGGCACTTCTCCTTTGTCGATGGAGCCGCCCAGGCCCGCTTCGACGCGGTGCGAGCCGAGCGGCGGCTGCGGCCGCTGTGGATGCTGTCCTGGGCGGTCGAGCTGGGCTGCGTACGGTCGGGTGGAGAACGGGTGAGGTGGACCCCGGACCTGATGGTCGCGCCGCTGGACGCACGGGCGGCCCAGGCGCTCAACACGCTGACGCGCCGGGCGGCGCTCCTCAGGGCCCGCGGGCGCGAGTACCGGCTCGACCTGGCCTGCCTGCGGCGCAGGTTCCCCTGGGACCGGATGCCCCCACCCCCGATGCCGTCCAGTGTCCAGGAGCTGCTCCGCCCCCCGCGCCGCGACGTTTGAGCGGGCCGGGGGCGTCGGCCCCGTGCCTATACTGGCGCCAAGACAGCGAGGAACCGCAGGCCCACCGCAAGAGAGGTCCGCCCGAGGGAGCCCCCCGGCCCGTCGATGAAAAAGAACTTCGTCCTCGACACCAACGTCCTGCTGCACGATCCGCGGTCGCTGTTCAGCTTCGACGACAACAACGTCGTCATCCCGATCTACGTCATCGAGGAGGTCGACAAGTTCAAGCGTGACCAGAGCGAGCTCGGGCGCAACTCGCGCGTCGTGGCCCGCTATCTGGATGCGTTCCGCGCCGAGGGCTCGCTCGCCGAGGGAGTGCCGCTCCCGGGCGGGGGGCTGCTGAGCGTCATCTTCACCCACCGCACCATCCCCGCGTCCCTGGGCGATCCGGCCCTGATGGACAACCGCATTCTCGCGGTCGCGCTCGACATCAAGGAGCGCGAACCCGAGATGCCGACGATGTTCATCACCAAGGACACGTCGCTCCGGATCCGCGCCGACGCCGTCGGGCTCATCGCCCAGGACTACGACGCCCAGCGGGTGGAGATCTCCGAGCTCTTCACCGGCCACACCGAGCTCTTCGTCTCCCGCGAGGCAGTCGACCAGATGTACCGGCCGGCAGCCGAGGTCCTGGTCCCGGGCATGGAGGGGCTCGCCCCGAACGAGTTCGTGCTCCTCAAGGACGCCCAGAACCCGTCGCACACCGCGATGGCGCGGATGAACGCGGCGAAGGGCAAGCTCGTCCCGCTGGTGCGGCCGGCCAAGGAAGGGGTCTGGGGCATCCGGGCCCGCAACATGGAGCAGAGCTACACGCTCGACCTGCTCCTCAACGACGAGATCAAGCTGGTCACCATCGTGGGCAAGGCGGGCACCGGCAAGACGCTGCTCGCCATCGCCTCCGGGCTGCACAAGACGACCGAGGAGGGCAACTACCAGAAGCTGCTGGTCAGCCGGCCCATCTTCCCCCTCGGCCGGGACATCGGGTACCTCCCGGGTGACGTGGAGCAGAAGCTGAACCCGTGGATGCAGCCCATCTTCGACAACGTCGAGTTCCTGATGAACCTCAGCCGGGCCGACAAGAAGGCGGGCCGCGGCTATCACGAGCTGATGGACCTCGGGATCGTGGAGATCGAGCCGCTGACCTACATTCGCGGCCGGAGCATCCCCAACCAGTTCATCATCGTGGACGAGGCGCAGAACCTGACGCCGCACGAGGTGAAGACGATCATCACCCGCGTCGGAGATGGGACGAAGATCGTCCTCACCGGTGACCCGTTCCAGATCGACAACCCTTACGTGGACGCGACGACCAACGGCCTGGTGCACGTGGTCAACCGCTTCAAGCAGGAGCGCATCGCGGGCCACATCACCATGACCAAGGGCGAGCGCAGCGCGCTCGCAGAGCTGGCGGCGAATCTTCTGTGAGCGGGGACCAGGGACAGGACGGCGGGCCAGAGCCCGCTCCCGCGCAGCCGCCCCTCATCGAGTACCCGACCACCTACACCTTCAAGGTGATGGGAAAGCAGGAGCACGGGTTTCGGGAGTACGTTCGCGGGCTGTTCCACCGCATCATGGGCCAGGAGGTCTCGCCGGACTCGATGAGCGAGCAGCCCTCGCGGGGCGAGAAGTACCTGTCGGTGTCGGTGACTGTGGTGCTGCTGAGCGAGGAACAGCGGCGGCACGTCTACACGGAGCTGCACAAGGAGCGGCGCATCCTGTACTACCTCTGACCGGGGACCATGCGCAGCGGCCACCGCCCGACCGAGGAGTTCCTGGGGAGCGACCCGCGGGCGCCGTTCTGCAGGCCGTCGGTCATCGCGCGGCTGGTCCGACGGATCGAGCTCCCTCCCGGCTCGGAGGTCCTCGAGTGGGGCGTGGCACAGGGGAGCGCCGCGGTCACCCTGGCGAGACTGGGGATGGGCGTCACGCTCGTCGAGCCGGACGAGGCGGCGCTGGATCGGGTGCTCCAGGGGCTACGCGTCCAGGTGAACGCCGTCCGGGCCGAGCGGCCGCCCGAGGCGCTCGCTGGCCGGTTCTCGCTCGTGGTCCTGCATGCGCGGGATGCGCTGGGCGACGACGTCGCGGCCACCGCGCGGGAGTTCCTGGCACCCGAGGGACGGGTGTCGTTCGTCCGCCCGGTCCGGGTCCTGCTCCGCCCGCCGCCGGGACTCCTCGAGCAGTGGGAACGGCACTGGGGTGTCACGCTCCGCACGCCCCAGGAGCTGCTGGCGAGCCTGCCGCGCGCCGGCTACGAGCCGGACTTCGCCGAGACCCTCGGGATGGACGAGATGGACGCCCTCTACGGAGCGGCGCCGGACGCGCTCGCAGAGGAGGCGGCGCTCCACCGGGCCGGCGCGGCGGCGATCAGCTTCGCGATGGTGACCGGCCGCCGCCGCGAGCCGGACGAGAAGCCACGCCCGTCGCGCGACCGAGGGTGAGCCGACGCGGGGAGCTGCTCCCGAGGCGAGGCCGCACCGTGCGAGATGCGCCTTCGCGCGGCGATGAGGGACGGACCCGGCCAGGTCCCCCGACCGCCCGTCCGCGCGCCGCCGAACGGGAGCATCAGGTCGGGCACCGACCGAGTTTCCGGAACTGCTTCGGTCGCCGACCGATCCATCGCCCCGTTCCTCCGCGGGCGGCCCCCGCCGTCCGCCCTTTGCCCGGGCGGGGTCGTCGGGATCCGACCGGACCGGTCCGGCTTCGAACCTCCTGACGTTGGCCGCAGGCTCCGAGAGCGCACCAGATCGCGCAGGCCGTCCGGAACCGGCGCCGGGCACCCACCGGTGACAGGACCGTCCCCTCAGGGCACCGCCCGGCCTCTGCTCAGGCGCAGGCCGGCTGCGACCAGTCGACCAGCTCGAGCCGCTTGCTCGACATCCGGAACTCGACCGAGGTCCGCTCGCCGGCCGCGTCGCCGCCGATCTGCAGCGGCATCGCCCGCGCCGCCTGGACGCTGACCGCGACGGCGTGGAAGTCGTGGATGTTCCGCGGGAACCACTCACCGCGCCACAGCGCCCGGAGGTTTGCCACCGCCGCCACCGGGTTGACGGTCCCGAGGCGCAGGTGGAGGTGTCCCGGCCGCTGCCCGGCAAAGGGAAACATCCGGAGCGCGTACCCGTAGAAGGGGATGGTGCCCGCCGCGACCATCATCGCCGGCCCGCGGTAGAGCAGGGCGCCCGGAGCGAGCTCCTCGACCGCCCGGCCGTTCGAGTCCAGGCGATAGGCCGGAACGTCGGCCGCGTTCCGGACCTCGACCTGCTCGGAGAGCCGGTGCGTGAGCGCGTGGGGGAGGGTGCGGAGCCCCACCGTCAGGGCGTAGCCGCGCGAACCCGTCAGGGCCCAGTGTCCCCACGTGCCCTGCACCTTCGTCTTCAGGCCCAGGTAGTCGTTGAGGAGCCGGGCGTCGATGCCCAGGCCCGCGAACTGGGTTCGCCGCCCTTCCACCTTCAGCAGCTCGAGCGGACGGTACCCGGGGACTGCCCCTTCACACGCTCTCCGGACGTCGTCCAGCACCCCGCCGTCCTTCAGCGAGGACGCGTGTACGAGCTCGGCGAGCCCGTTGCCGGTGCCGAGCTTCAGGACCCCGAAGCGAGGGGTCAGAATGTTGGCCCGCTCGGCCTCGGAGAGGATCTCGTCGGCGAAGCCGATGAACGTCCCGTCACCGCCTCCGCAGAAGACGGTGTCGTAGCCGCGGCGGAGGATGTCCCGGGCGATCCGATGCGCGTCCTTCTGGGAGCGCGACACGTAGAGGTCGGCGCGCGGCACGATGTGCGACAGCGCGCGGACCACCCGGGCGTTCACCTTCCGGGCGCGCGCGTTCACCAGCACGGCCACGCGGGGGGCGGCGGCCTGGGCAGGATCGACGGGTTCTGCTGTCGAGGTGTGGGCGAGCATCGGTGGCGGCAGAGTGGTTACTCCGGTTCGGCGCGCTGCGGCAGAAACGTTCAATTCTTCGGCCAGGGTCGCCATGACTGTACGGATGTTGCTTCGCTGTAACGATTTCGACAGGTTGGAGCCACGCGATCGGATGGCCGGACGGCCGGTGCAAACGCCCGGTGTCAGCCAGGTGCGTCGGACCGGTGGCACCTCCGCCCAATCCCCTGTCCCTGGGCCCGTTTGACACACCTGCACCCCTGGTTAGCTTGGCCACCGTGAGGCTGGGTGTGTCCCGGCCGAGAAGTTCTCGAAATTCCGAGTAGTTCCAGGAGGCATTTCACGTGGCGAAGATCATCGGCATCGACCTGGGAACCACCAACAGCGTGGTCGCCATCATGGAGGGCCGCGAGCCCAAGGTGCTGACCAACGAGGAGGGAAGCCGGATCACCCCCTCGGTGGTCGCCTTCACCAAGGATGGCGAGCGGCTGGTGGGCCAGGTGGCAAAGCGACAGGCCATCACCAACCCCGAGCGAACCATCTACTCCATCAAGCGGTTCATGGGC